>JAFGFX010000108.1 GCA_016930855.1 Sedimentisphaerales bacterium
CTAAAGTTTGAGCCGTAATTTGTCCTATATGACATCTGGTACGAGCTATAACCTGATGTCATGGAGGACATCATCATGGCTAAGCCACTACTCACGGACGAACTATGGCAACGGATCAAACCACACATTCCTCCCGAGCCGCCCAAGCCCAAAGGGGGCCGTCCCCGGGTGACCGACCGGGCCTACGATGCGGAAGAAAAGATTCGCCGGCCCCTGCGGCGCCGCAAAACGAAACCGCTGATCGCCAAGCGCCACGCCGACCACGGCAACGGCCTGGGCAAGTTCCGCTATGTCGTCGAAGCGGCCTTTCATTGGCTGTTCAACCAAAGGCGTTTGCGGGTGCGTTATGAAAAACGGGATGATATTCATCAGGCGTTCTTGATCATCGGCTGTTTTCTCATTGGCTGGCGACGCATCGTAGAGTTTTGTTAGAGTGCTTTATTATAATGCTCCAGCCATTAATCCAGATGCGTCTGGAGTTCCTCAAGAGCATTATACACCTTCTTGCGAAATGTCACCTGATAAAACTCCTGCAGCACCGTCTTGTGGAACCGTTCGCAGATGCCGTTGGTTTGCGGGCTTCTCGCACGGGTCTGGCTATGGTTGATGTCCTCGATACTCAGATACAACTGATACTCATGACCTTCCCGTTTGCCGCTATACTCCGTGCAGCTGACTCCTCTCGCCCAAAGGCGGGAGGTTAAATGGCGGGGTTTGGGGCAGAGCCCCAATATAAAACAACCCCCCAAAGTATTCAGAAGAACCGAATTCTCAAACACAGCGGGAGGCAAAAGATGGATCAAACATTAAACTCCCTCGAATTGTTCCGTACGCGTCAACGTTGACACGCGACGTTAGGGTAAACTCCATCGGTGGAATCGACGGGCCGTGCCGCAGGGGGCGGGCCGGTTACAGGTTCTCCAGCCGCTGCTGTTTGTCGTAGTCGGCCAGGGCGCTGACCAGCTCGTCCAGGTCGCCCATCAGGATGCGATCCAGGCTGTAGAGTGACAGGTTGATCCGGTGGTCGGTCAGGCGGTTTTGGGGGTAATTGTAGGTGCGGATCCGCTGGGAGCGGTCGCCCGAGCCGATCATGTCGCGGCGGGTGGCGTCGCGCTGGGCCCGGCGCTTCTGCTCGTAAAAATCGAACAGGCGGCTGCGCAGGACCCGCCAGGCCTTGGCCCGGTTCTTGTGCTGGCTTTTTTCGTCCTGCATGCTGACCGTGATGCCGGTCGGCAGATGCTCCAGCTTGATCGCCGAACTGACCTTGTTGACGTTCTGGCCGCCCGGCCCGCTGGCCCGGGCCACGTGCTCGACCACCTCGTCGGGCTTGATATCGATCTCCACCTCCTCCGGCTCCGGCAGGACGGCCACCGTCGCCGCCGAGGTGTGGATCCGGCCCTGCGCCTCGGTCTGGGGCACCCGCTGGACCCGGTGGCCGCCGCCTTCGTAGACCAGGGCCGCCCAGACTCCGTTGCCCCGGAAATTGACGATCACCTCGCGAAAACCGCCCAGGTCCGTCGGCGAAAAGCTCATCGGCTCGAGCCGCCAGTGACGCCGCTCCGCGTACCGCTTGTACATCTCGTAGAGGTCGCGGGCAAACAGGGCCGCCTCCTCGCCGCCGGTCCCGGCCCGGATCTCCATGATCACCGATCCGACCGACGCCTCCTGCGACATCACCAGCTGGCCCTTGATCTCCTCCAGCAGTTCGCGCCCCCGGCGGGTGAGGTCTTCGATCTCCTGCTCGGCCAGCTCCCGCAGCTCGGGGTCGGTATCGTCCTCGGCCAGAAGCGACTCGGCCTGCTCCCGCTGGGATTGCCACTGCCGCAGCCGGCGGTATTGGCCCACCAGGCCGGCCAGCCGGCCGTGCTCCCGGCCCAGCCGGGTGATCTCGGCGGCGTTGGCGGCGGTCGCCGGATCGTTCATCTGCCGCTCGATTTGATCGCAGCGATCCGACAACTCGGCGAGCTTGGCCAGCACCTTTTCCTCGGTGGCGGTCAATTGCACGATGGATTCCTCATACATAACACGGGATCTAGCCCGGAAATCTCCTCATCGGCCCCCCGGCGTCATCTGAACAACATCGCCTTACGGCGGGATCATCCCCACGGCGGGGACAACCGGATGAAACGACAAACGCCCGTACGGGAAATGAGATCTCTCGATAAAAAATCACGCGCCCCCGTCCGTTTCGACGGTTGAGTCGCGTGATGATTCGTTCGGCAGCGCTAGGAATTGGCGGAATTCTGCTTGCCCTTACCGTAGGTGCCGGCGTATTTTTTCTGGAACTTCTCGATGCGGCCGGCCGTATCGACATACTTCTGCTTGCCCGTATAAAAGGGGTGGCAGGCCGAACAGATCTCCACGTGGATCTCCGGCACGGTCGCCCGCGTGGTGAACGAGTTGCCGCAGCCGCATTTCACGGTGGCTTCCACATACTTCGGATGGATTCCTGTCTTCACGTCTTTTTCAACTCCCAATCGCACTCTTGCCTCACCGAGGGCAGATTCCAATCCCTGTGCACCTCCGGGTCTGGCACAGGCAGGTTCACCGACCGGCGATTTGCCCTGCCGGATTCGGCAAGTAGCGCAAGCCGCGGCGTTTTTGCCTCAAAATCGAATATGAGATTGTATCTGGGATTTGTGTTTTTGTAAATAGCAATTTTTGGTAGAGGTTATTAATGAGGGGCAACGGAAAGAAAAGGCCACCTAAGTATTTATTATATAACATCTTAAGTCTATCCGACCGAAATCAAAAACGACCGCGGCGTCTGATTTTGCCCTCTGGGGCCAACCTGGGATCGGATCGGACGGCAGCGGCGCTAGCGGCGGCAAAGGATGTCAGCCCGGTCGGCGGACAGACAAACCAGGCGAGTGGCTTCGAAGGGTAACGGCCGGGCGGCAGGAGGGAAATCGGCCAAATGGAGCTAAAGTATGCCGGCCGGGTGGTATACAACAGATGGGCACGGCTAAACGGGGCGCTTTTTCCCTTGGGCTTTTGCGTTGGAGGCGGTACAACGTTGCCGTATTGATGTTAGGTGTCGGCCAGGCGAACGCGACATCCAGCGAAGTCAGAGCAGGGGCCCCTATGTCCAAACCATCCGACGACAGCGTAACGGTTTTTGTTGTCTATAATCACATCGAAAGTGACGGCAAATGCGTCAATCTCCAGGAGATGCTCGAAGAGATGGATGCCGATCGGGTGTGCATTTCACTGGGCAACGGCCGGCTGGATCCGCCCTGCCCGGACAAACGAATCCTGGAGGATCGCTGGCAGCGCCTGGAATGGGTCCAAAAGAAGCTGCGCCGCGGCGGCGTGAGGCTGGAGGTGGCCTTGCCGAGCCTGACGGCGGCCGATCCGGACAAAACCGGCACGATCGAGCGCCTGGAAGACCTCTGCCGACGGGCGTGCCGGCTGGATCCGCATCGGATCTGGATCGACGACACGGCCGGCCGGCCGCACGACCGTTTCGACCGGTCCGGCTACCTGGCCTGGTTTCGCCGGATCGGCCGGATCCTGGCGAAAGGGAAGTGGCGCCGGTCGGCGGACCTGCTGGCCGGATCGCCCGAACGGTATGAGCCGTTCGGCCTGTCGGCGGGCCGGATCGCCATGGTCCTGGCGGACGGCCAAAAATGCCGGTTCGCCCAAATGCAACCCTTTGACCGCGACCGCGACCGTACGGCGATTCTCCAGGCAGCCTTTTCGCTGGGCCGATCCGCGGCGTACGGCAAACCGTTTGGCCTGGCCGAGGCCTGGGGCTTTATCGAGCATCCGCAGGCCAGCGGATTCCAGAAATCCGCCGAGTCGACCCAGATGCAGTTCCTCCTGAACCGGCTGTTCGGCAGGCAGAACCTCCTGCTCAATGCCTTCGACCTGCTGGGCAATCCCCCCAACGCGGAAAACCCCTATCTCAACATCTGGAAGAATTCACAACGAGTGAACCGGCAATTCTCCCGGTTGCTGGGCGGCCAGCTTGAGCATGCGGGGCTGGGACTGATCATACCGGAAGGCGGCGGCCCGCCGGCCGGCGCCGCCGGCACGACAAAAGGTCTCGCCGATACCAACGCCAGCGGGCATGATGCAGCCGGCTGGTCACACCTACTCTGGCGCCTGGGCCTGCCGGTGGTGTTGATGACGCCCCAGCAAGCGCTGCAACGGGATACGACGTTCGTCCTTACCGGCCGGCAGGCGGGCCGCTTGAACCAGAAACAACTCGAACACCTGTTCCATCACGGTGTTCTCCTGGACGCGACGGCGGCGGCGACACTGGCGAAAACGCCCTACCAGAACTGGCTGGGCTGCACCATCCATTCCCGGTGCACGGGCGCGCAGATCGAGATCCTCTCGGACGGCGGCTTTGGGGCCCCCTACTATGGGCGCCGCACCCTGCTGTGTCCCGACGGCGATCTGGCACTTGGCACGGCCCGCCAGCCGCGGCACACCGATGCCCGGCCGATCACAACCCTGCAGGGGTTCGCCACCAGGGCGAATATCCCCGGGATCGTGATCTTCGACGATACCCGGAATCGGCGGCGCTGCGCGATTCTGCCCTATGACCTGGGGACTGATAGCCAGGCAGGCCAGGGATATCTCAACGGCCACAGTACCATCGAATCCGGGGCGCACAACGACCCGCCGTCATCGTCAGAACCAGGCCAGATCGGCATCCAGCCGCTATTGAGCCCCGTGCGACAGAGGCATCTGCAGGACCTGCTGGCCTGGCTGCGGCGGGGGCGGCTGGACTGCCAGGTGGAAAATGCCCCCGATCTGGTGCCGTTTCTGGTGCGGATCCACCCGGCCAGACGGCTGGTCATGGCCCTCTTAAATATCAGCTTCGACTGGGCGATCGAGGCCCGCATCCGGTTTGGCTCGATGCCCTTTGCCGTCCGGCGGGTGCGGGAATTGAATGAACAGGGCCAATGGAACGATCATGCGAAACTGCGGTGGGTCCGGCACCAGGATTATCAATACATCCAACTCACACCGGAAACGGCGGTGCCGCCCATGCAGATGACGATCCTGGCCCTGGACGGCTGACACGGTTGACACGGCCGACACGGTTGCCACGGCTGCCACGGCTGCCACGGCGGGCACCGCTGCCACGGCTGATTCGGCTGATACGGCCGATCCGTTAGGTTGGACCGGGAGATATCCAAGACCGCCGGCCAAAGAGCCGATAGGGAATCAGGCGGACCGGCGGCCGGTTTGTATACGACATTATCGGAACCGGCCAATACCCCGGATGAATCCCACGATGAACCAAGAGAACGAATCAATTGAACTGACGGTGATCGCCCCGGTTTACAACGAGGAGTTGATTGTGGCCGACTCCGTCCGGCGACTGCGGGAGGCCCTCGAAGATCTGCCGATCCGCTGGGAGCTGATCCTGGTGGATGACGGCAGCACGGACCAGACCGGCATCCGGCTGCGGGAGGCGACCGGGGACGATCCGCGGATCCGGGTGATCTCCTACCGGCCCAACCGGGGCCGGGGCTACGCCCTGCGGCGGGGATTCGACTCCAGCCGGGGCCGCTACGTGGTCACCACGGAAGCGGACCTGAATTACGGCCAGGATATCATCGAACGGCTCTACAACGCCCTGCTCGAAAGCGAGGCGGACCTGGTGATCGCCTCGCCCTACCGGCCGGGCGGGCGGCTGGAAAACGTGCCCTGGCGGCGGGCGCTGCTCAGCCGGCTGGGCAATCGCCTCCTGCGCCTGGCGGTGCCGGCCCGGATCACCACGCTAAGCGGCATGGTCCGCGGCTACCGGGGTTCGCTGATCCGGTCGCTGCCCCTGCGTGAGGACGGCAAGGAGATCCATCTGGAGATCGTCTCCAAAAGCTGCATCCTGGGCAGCCGGATCACGGAGATCCCGGCGGTGCTGCGCTGGAAACCGAAGCAAAAGGGCGCCCCCCAGCGCAAGTCGAAGTTCCGGGCGGGCCGCCTGATCGCCAGCCACCTGCTGTTCGGTTTCTTCGAGGCCCCCATCCTGCTGTTCGGCAGCCTGGGGCTTGTCAGTCTGGCTCTCGGCACGGCGCTGGGCTGCTATTTGAGTTTCCTGTACTTCGTCCGGGATCAGGTCATCGGGGACCGGGTGGTGCTGATCCTGACGACGATCTTCCTGATCCTGGCCGGCTTCGCCATGTTCCTGTTCTGCTTTGTGTCCTACCAGATCAAGGAGATCAAAAAGGATCTGTTCATCCTGCAGCACACGCTGCGCCAGAGACCGCGCGATCCGGACGCCAACCCATAGCCGCGAGATTCCATGCCGAAGACGAAACCGATTCGATCGCTGATCCAGATCGCCGTTTCCCTGACGATTGCGGCGGTCCTGGTGGTTCATCTGAACGGCAGGGAGTTTTTCCGCTCCTTTCGCGGCGTTTCCTGGCAGACCACTGCGATTCTTCTCTTGCTGCTGACCGGCGGCCTCTTGATCCGGGGCTATCGCTGGAAATATTTATTCGACAAGCCGCCAAACCGCATTTCCCTGCGCGATGCCATGGTCTTGCTGCTGGTGGGATTGGGATTGAATCTGGCGCTGCCGGCCAGCTCCGGCGATATCGTCAAGAGCTATTTCGGGTACAAGTGGTCGGGCGTCAAGGAACGCATGATCTCGGTCAGTATCGTGGATAAGCTGCTGGCGCTGGCGGCGGTGTTCGTTCTCGGCATCCCGATCGCGCTGGTGTACCGGCAGTTAACCCTGGCCGGCATGTCGATCCTGGGTTTCGTGCCGGTGCTGGCGGTTTTGCTGTCGCCCTGGTGGGTTCGGATGGTCCCCCGGAGCCAATCGCTCCTGAACCGGCTCACCCGCATCGTCCGCCAGAAACTGGACGTGCCGGCGGTGATGGAGGAGGCAAAGGTCCCCGCGGTAAAAATTCTGCCCGCCTTGCTGTATTCCCTCGGCGGCTGGCTGTTCACCTACGGCCAGTTGTATGTCTGCTTTCGGGCCGTCCGGGTGGAGATCCCCTGGTATTACGTGCTTTCCGCGGCGCCGCTGCTGACCCTGCTGCGCCTGTTTCCCCTGACCCTGAGCGGGATCGGCTCGGACGAGGCGGGAATGTGCTACCTGTTCGGGCCGCTGGGGGCGGGATTCGAGCAGATCCTGGCCGCGGCCGTGCTCTACCGCTTCTTCGCCCTGATCCTGCCCGGCCTAGCGGGATTGTTTTTTTTGGCGATAACCAAGCGGCTGCGATACCATCAGAGTCCCTAAGTAAAGAATCCATGCGATGAACCTGATACACGCAATAAAAGTGAAACTCTACAATGCGATCCGCCTCTACCGCTGGAAAGTGATCCGCCGTCTGCTGGATCCGCAGGGAAAAACGCTGCTCGACATCGGCTGTTCGGAGTTGTTTTTCTACCAGAGGCTCAAGGATCGATACGAAATCACCCTGGCGGACTGCGATCCGCAGCACGAACGCATCCAGCGGCAGGACGTGCAGCACCTCGAGTACGCCGACCGCTCGTTTGACATCGTCCTCTGCCAGCAGGTGCTCGAGCATGTCGCCGATCCGGTGCGGGCCCTGGGCGAACTGCAACGGGTCACCCGCCGGCAATTGATCATCAGCGTGCCGTACGAACCGTTTTTTTCGCTGGCCCGCTTTTGTCATTGGGAAAAAAATCACCTTTGGGCCGTGACGCCCCGAGCCCTCGAACACCACCTGGGGCCGCCCGCCAGTGAACGTAAGATCTTCTTCAAGAGATACTACGTCGGCCTCTGGACGTTTCCCGCCTCCAGCCGATCGGACGGAGGGCGCCTGACAACAGGAAGGTAAATGGCCCGGACCGAACCGTTTTTATGCCTCTATCGATCCTTTTGTTCCGAGTGATAAAACACGATGACTGACCGCATGAGCCGTTCCTGGAACACCTGGCTGGTCCTGCTGATCCTGCTGGTCGGGCTGGGCCTGCGGCTCCATCAACTGGGCCGGGAAAGTTTCTGGTTTGACGAGGGGGTCTCCATCGCCCGGTCGGATCAGTCCCTCTCGGGCCTGCTGGCCAACGCCCGTCGGGCCGGCGGCAACCCGCCGGGCTACTTTCTGCTGCTGCACTACTGGATCGGGCTGTTCGGCCGGGGCGAGGCGGCGGTGCGGATGCTGTCGGTGGTCTTCGGGGCGCTCTGTCTGTCGCTGGCCTACCGGATGGGACGGCTGCTGTTCGACCGGCGGACGGCCTGCCTGACCCTGCTGCTGGTGGCCTTGAGCGGATTTCACTTCTATTACGCCCAGGAAGCCCGCTGCTATGCGATGCTGGCGGCGCTGGGGCTGCTGTCGATGGAGCTGTTTATCCGCTGGCGGCGGCGGCCGACGGCCCCCCTGGCGGCCGGCTACCTGGTAACCAGTATCGCACTGGTATACACCCACTACTACGGGCCGCTGCTGCTGGCGGCCCAGAACCTCTTCCTGCTGGCGTTTGGGCTGGATCCCGCCCGCCGGACGCCGATCGCCTGGAGACGCTGGATCCTGCTGCAGGGAGCGGCGGCCTTGAGCTTTGTGCCCTGGATGCACATCCTGGCGTCCAAAACGGCGGCCATCCAGCAGACCAAGCTGCACCTGGCGCGGCCGAGCGTTTGGGACATCCCCGGCACGCTCAAGACCTACGCCGGGGAAAACATCGTGCTGGGGATCTTCTTCATCCTGCTGGCCGGCTCGAGCCTGCGGCTTCTCAAACGCACCCGAGGTTCAAGGGGACTCGAATCCCTTGGGCGTCAGAAGGCCGCCGCGGACGATCAAGCCGCCGTCCATGCCGAGAACGTCAACAGCGCGGGCTTGACGGCGGGGCAAACACTGTATTTCCTGGGCATCTGGCTGGCCACGCCGATCCTGCTGCCCTTCCTGGTTTCGCAGGTCTCCACGCCGATCTTCGGGCACAAATACACGATCGCCGCCTCCTTCGCCTTCTACCTGCTGGTGGCGGCGGGCATCAATCAGGTCCGCCGGCGATACGGATTCGGATTGATCCTGGCGGTCCTGCTGCTGGTTTATCCCCTGCGGATTCTCACCTACTACCGCCAACTGGACAAGGAACCCTGGCGCACGGTGGTCGGGCAGTTGGAGGCACGGGCCCACGGCGGCGACCTGGTCCTGATCCATTCGTCCCATTGCCTGTCCAACATCTATGCGTATTACGCCAAGCGCGACGACCTGGTCATCGCCACCTTACCCGGCCGGGGCAACCGGATCGGACCCGAGCAATTGGAGGCGCTGCCCGGGATACTCGGCGGCCACGACCGCGTCTGGCTGGTGTATTCCCACGTCGGCGAAAACAGCGAGGCCCTGCTTCGCCAATTGCAGCAACGATACCCAACCAGCCGGGTGCGGGACTATTTCCGGATCCGGCTGTTTTTCTACGAGCGGCCAGGGGAGGATTCCACCGGCCGGCCGGACCCGATGCCGATTGAATTCTTCAAGTTTGCCGCGGCTTCGGCCGATAAATGAACGTGACAAGGGACTTGTCGTACCGGGAGACGATACGCATGTCGGCCATCAGCACGATCAACCAACGGCTAATACAGAGCCAATTGGACCAGGTCCGGTTGCAGCAGGAAATCGATATCCGGGTGGCCAAAAAGGCCCTGGATGCCAATCGGATGCAGGCGGATGCGGCTCTCGCCCTGCTGGACGAGGCCGGCGAGATGGCGCGGCAGCTGCAAGCGTCCGATAACGAGGCGGTCAGCCTGGGGGCGCTGGTCTCCGGCCTGGGCCGGCAACTGGATGTGCGGGCCTAATCCGAACTTGACGAAGTTTCCCGGCGGACCACATCCCCTTTTTTCCCTCACCCCCCAAAATCCCCCAAGGTGTTTATGCGTGTGTACCTTTTCCCGGCGCTACCCGCAGGGCATAGCCGAGCAGTCCAGCGCAGGCCAGCATGGTGGCCACCGAGGAAATCAGGATCGCCCAGGCGGCGCCCGCCGGTCCGTGGCCGGGGATCAGCAATACGCAGAGAACGAAATTGACGGCAAGGCCCAATAGAACCGCCAGCATGCGGCTGGAGAAGCGGTGGCAGGCCAGCAGGGCATCGCCCAGGATCATTCCAGTCAGCAGGAAGAATCCGGCGATCATGACCAATCCGAACAGATCGGCATACCGGGCGTACTCCGGTCGGGCCACCATCCGCAGAATCCATTCGCCCCGGACCCACACCAGCAGGACCCCCAGAATTAGGGCTGAGCCGCTTGGCAGCAGGATCTTGCCCAGCAGCCGCAAAAAACCGCGCCGATCCCTCGTGAAATACACCGCCAAGCGGGGCAGGATCGCCTGGTTGACGCCGTTCTGCACGGTGGCCAGGGCGCCGAGCAGGTAGAGCAGGGTGCCGAAATGGGCGACGACCCGATCGTCGCCGCCGCGCTCGAGGAAATACAGGCTCAGGCGCTCGTTCAGGCTGGTGACGGTGATAAACAGTCCCAGCGGAATCCCCCAGCGGATCAGTCGCCCGGCGACGGCGGCATCCCAGGCCAGATGGATCGGCTCCCGGCGGGCCGCCTGCGGCCGGTCGTACAGCCAGCCCACCAGTACCACCGACAGGCACCAGCCGATGAGCACCACCACCACCCGGCTCGTGAAAAACACCCAGATCGCCGTCCACAGCAAAACCAGGGCGACCTTGAGGACCTGGGAGATGGTCACGTTTTTCATGCGTTCGTGTTTTTGCAGCACGGCCAGGTAGATATCCGCCCAGTTTTCGGCGCAGCGCACCGCCCCGGCCAGGAGAACCACGGCGATCTTGCCCGCCGGCCAGGCCGATCCGGCCAGCAGGCACAATCCCGCCAGCAGCACCATCAGCAGGCCGTTGCCGATCCAGCGGAGCATCAGGCAGTGGCCGACCCGGACGCGGTCGGCCGCGTCGGTGACCAGCACCAGCCGCAGGCCCAGGTTGAGAAACAGCGAAAGCGGCGTGACAATCGCCAGGGCCAGCAGCACTTGACCGACCTGGCCGCTGGGCAGGCGTTTCCAGAGCAACACGAAGATGCCGAAGCGGCCAGCCGCCAGGATGACGTTACCGGCGACGGCCCAGACGGTATTGCGGGACAACGAGCCGCCCCCGCGGTTGAGGCGCCAGGCAAGGTCGTGGGGCGGGGATATGCGACCGGAACCGGCGATGGGCGTTTTGCTGTTCATGGAATGCAGGATGCGTTATCCGCGTCGAGTGGGCCGGCGGCGATTCGGATCTGCCCGACAAATCCCTATCAACTGAGGAGCCATCGCGCCGGCGCCGGACGGCACTGCGGGCGCCGGGCCGGGGGTGTTCTGACCCCCCCGACAAATGCCTGATGATCCACGGGCCCCGGGGCGGCGCGATCAGGCCTTGACGATCTTGGCGCGGCCGCGCTTGACGTTGGCGGTGGCGTTGCGGGTATCAATCACCAGCCGGGCGTTCTGGACGATCCAGTTGAAATCGTAGCTGCTGTGGTCGGTGCTGATCAGCACGGCATCGTAGCCCTTGAGCATCTTCTCGGACAGGGGCTTGCTTTTCATCCGCAGGTCGTAGCGGCGCTGCTTGTGGGTCTGGGGGATGTAGGGATCGTTGTAGTCCACCTGGGCGCCGTGCTCGCGCAGGACGTCGATCAACTCGATGGAGGGCGATTCGCGGACGTCGTCGATGTCCTTCTTGTAGGCCAGGCCCAGCACCAGGATGCGGGCGCCGCTCAGGGCCTTCTTGCGGTCGCTCAGGGCCCGCAGGAGCTTGCCGACGACCAGGTAGGGCATCTGGACGTTGATCTCGCCGGCCAGCTCGATAAAGCGGGTGGGCATGTGGTATTGCCGGGCCTTCCAGGTCAGGTAGAACGGATCGATGGGGATGCAGTGCCCGCCCAGGCCCGGGCCGGGATAGAACGGCTGGAAGCCGAAAGGCTTGGTGCCGGCCGCCCGGATGACCTCCCAGACATCGATCCCCATGCGGTCGAAGACCACCTTGAGCTCGTTGACCATGGCGATATTCACGCAGCGGTAGACGTTTTCGACGATCTTGGCCGCCTCGGCGATCTCGCAGGAATCGACCGCCACGACCTTCTCGATCGCGATCTCGTACAGGCGAACGGCCCGTTCCAGGCTGGCCGGATTGAGCCCGCCGACCACCTTGGGAATGGATCGGGTCTCGAAGTTCTTGTTGCCCGGGTCCTCCCGTTCGGGGGAATAGGCCATGAAGAAATCCCTGCCGGCCTTCAGGCCGGAGGTCTCCAGGATGGGCAGCATCAACTCGCGGGTGGTCCCGGGATAGGTGGTGCTCTCCAGCACCACCATCTGGCCGGCGCGCAGATAGCGGGCCACCGTACGACAGGTGGATTCGACATACTGCATGTCGGGCTCGCGGTTCTCGGTCAGGGGGGTGGGCACGCAGATCAGGATGGCCTGCACCTGGCTCAAGCGCCGCATGGCGGTGGTGGCCTCAAAGCGCCCCGAATCGACCATCTCCTTTATCTGGGCGCTGCGGATATGGCGTATGGGGCTCTGGCCGCGGTTGAGCTTGCGGACCAGCTGCTCGTTGATATCGAATCCCAGGATCCGGGCGCCGCCGTCCCAGAAGGCCCGCGCCAGCGGCAGGCCGACGTATCCCATGCCCACGATGCCGACCCGGCCGGAGGCGGCGGAGGCTCTCGATGGTGATCGTTTCATGATTGTTCCTTGGCCTGGGGTAACGCCCCGACCGGTTTCCGTTCGGCGGGGGAGCTGATATAGTCATAGTAGTTACGATAGGATTCGCGGAAGTACCCTCCCTTTTGCGGCCGGACGGCGTTGAGAACGGCGCCCAGGATGTGGACCTTGTCGGTCTTCATTTCCCGAATCATGCGGCCGACGATCCCGCGGGAGGTGTTGCCGGCATGGATGACCAGGATGGTGCCGTCGGCCAGGCCGGCGAGAATGCGGGCGTCGGACAGCAGCAGGGCCGGCGGGCCGTCGATGATGATGTGATCGTAATAGGCCCGCTGGCTTTCCAGGAAGCTCTTCATCCGTTCGCTGCTCAGGAGGACCGCCGGGTTGGGCGGCGTCGGCCCGGCGTCGATCACGTCGAGGCCCTCGATGCCGCTGGGCCGGATGACGTCGGCGGCGGTCGCCTGGCCGACGAGCACGTTGCTCAGGCCGCGCGGCGGGCCCTCGGCCGGAAAGAGCCGGTTGATCGCCGAGCGGCGGAAATTGGCGTCCGCCAGCAGGACGCGCTTGCCCTCGGCGGCGAAGGTCACCGCCAGATTCACGGCCGTGGTGGTCTTGCCGCAGCCGCGGCCGCTGCTGGTGATCAGGATCTGCTTGAGCTCGTCCGGCGGCGCGCTGAAATACAGGTTGGTGCGGACCTGCCGGTAGGATTCGCTCATCAGGGACTGGGGGTGGATCGTCGCCATCTTGGCGATCTCCGCCCGCTCGCGATCCTCGCCGTCGTATTCGGGGATCATGCCCAAAAACGGCACCTGCAGATAGCGCAGCACATCGCTGGGGGATTTGATGTTGTCGTCGAGAAATTCCAGCAGGAACACCAGGCCGACCGCCAGGAACAGACCCAGGAGGAATCCGCCGGGCAGAAACAGCGACCAGCGGGGGAAACTGATCACGTCGTTCTGGGTGCCGTACGTGATCTGTTCCTGCACCTCATTGACCTTGTCCAGCGTGATGCTCTTGGAGTTGATCCGTTCCTCGATCCGGATGGCGCTGCGCAGGAGATCCTCGATTTCCTGCTGAATGGTCAGGTGGCGGCTGCGTTTTTCGTCCAGATCGCTCTGGCGGGCGGAGATCTGGTCGTACTGCCGGCTGGCCTCCTCGTACTGCTGCTGGAGGGATTGCAGGCGATTATTAAGGGACCGGCGTTCCGCCGCGGCGTACTGCTGACGGAGCAACTGTTCCCGTTCGGCCATCTGCTGGTTGAGGCTGGTCATGATGACCTGGATCTGCTGGACGGTCTGGTGATCGTCCCCGAGCCGCTTGGACATGCCGTCGAGACTGGTTTGATAGTTGAGGATCTGGCTGCGATATCCCATCACCAGGGGATCGGCCTCGATGGCGGCCTGGACGGTGGTGGAATAGCCCTGGGTTTCCTGCTCCTGTTGCAGCTGGGCGATCCGGATCTGGAGGTCCTTCATCTGGGCGTCAAGCAGCATCTTTTCCCGGTGCATCATGGACAATTCCTGCTGCACGACGTTCTGGTCCGATCCCCAGCCGGGCACATTGGCCTGCACCCGCAGGGTGTTCTGGGCCTGTCGCTTCTCGAGAACCTCTGTATCGATTTTACCTTTTTCCTTGCGCAGCGACTGGAGATCCTTGTTCAGCTTATCGGTCGATTGGGCCAGTTTTTTCAGGCGAAAGACCTCGAGGATCTCGTCGAGGAGGCTTTTGGCTTCCTTGGGATTGCCGGCGGTCATGCCGACCAGGACGTATTCCGTGCCGCGCTGGGCCCGGGCGACGAAGTCCTTCTTCAGGGCCGCCAGGCGGACCTGGATATCGGGATACTGCGCGGCCCACTGGGTGTTCTGGACGGCATCGCGCTTGAGGACCTCCCCGAGAAAGGCGTCGCTGGTCAGGTAGGCCACCTGGTTGGCCGTCTCCAGGGCGACCAGGTCGCGGTTGGGCACGGGATCGAAGCCGCGCAGGATATCCTCCTGGACCGGGCTCTTGCACTTGATCATGCCGACGGAGGAATACTGCGGCCGGTATTTGCGCAACACGAAACACAGCACGCCGGCGCCGAGGGAAAACACCAACGTGATCAGCACGATCAGCCACAGCCGGCGGCGGAGCGTCCGGACGATATCCCGGAAGGTGAACCCCGTCCCGGCGGATGACCCGGCGGTCGCCGGCCCGCGTCGCACCATGATTGCACCACTGCCCGCTGCTGGTAAAGATATCTGTCTAGTCACAATTGGTTCCTCACACTCTATCGGTTCTGTCACAGGTAACCGTCTAGCCGATTATGGTTTCAATTCCTCCAACGCCTGGAGGAGTTTGGGCTTGAGGGTTTCCTCCTCGACGGAGGCCTGGCCGCTCTCGAGGAGATTCAAGGCCAATCGGAACTGCTCCCGGGCATCGTCGCCGCGCTGCTGGCCCTGCAGGGCCTGGCCGAGATGATAGTACATGCCGACCGGCACGGGATTGCCCTGCCGCTGTTTCTGCTGGATGGCCCGGCGCAGGATGAGATCCGCCTTCCGGAAGGATTCCGGCGTGTTCCCGCGCAGCAAGGTGACGGCGTAGGTATCCATGATGTCCGGCTCGCCGGGCGCCAGTTGGAAGGCCTTCTCGGCCAGGGCGGCCGCATCGGCCTGCCGGTCGGGCCGGTCCATCAGCAGATAGGCCAGATTGTTCAGGATCGAGACATTCTCCGGCTGGCGCTCCAGCAGGCGCTGGTAGCTGTCGAGCGCCTGATCCGGCAGGTTGTTCTGCAGATAGGCCTCCGCCAGCATCTGGTCGATCAGGAACAGCAGATCGTCATCCTGCGTAAGCTTGCGGGCCGATTCCAGATTCCGGATCTGCTCGGCGTAGTTCCGGTTGAGCTGCTGCAGACGCGCCAGGGCCCGCCGGAAGATCACCGAATCGGGCTGCTCCTTCAGCTTCTTCTCGGCCCAGGCGATCATCTCGTCGACGGCGCCGATGCCGGTGATTTGCAGCAACACCAACTCGGACGTGCGGACCTGATCCTGCACCCGCAGCAACGTCCGCTCGTACATGTCGATGGCCTGGCTTCGTTCGCCCAGGGCGAAGGACGCCTCGGCCATCACCAGCGTCAAGCCGGGAAAATCGGCATGCAGTTTCAGGTCTTCCTGGGCCAGGGCCAGGGCCTTCTGCAAATGCTCCCGGGCCGGTGCGGTCTGCCGCAGCTGCAGAAAATGGCGCCCCAGCCGGACCTCGGCCGCCATCCAGCCCAGGCGCAGGGGATTGACCCGGTCCGGGGGATAGGAACTCATGGCGGCCGCTTTTTGCCACAGCGCGACCGCCTTTTCGAGGTACTGCGTCGCCAGGCGCGGGCGATTGAGCTTTCGCTGCTCATCCCCGCGGCGCCGGGCCACCCGGGCGGCCTCCACGTGCAGGCGGATCGAGTCGGGCGAACGCTCCAGGGCCTGGTCATACAGGGCCTCCAGCCGGTCCAGGCGGCCGTCCTGATCGAGACGATCCATCAGTTGGCTGCGGATCAACTCGGACTGCGGATTGTCGCGCCAGGCCATTTCCAACTCCTGGATGGCCTCGGCCCGCCGGCCCTGTTCCCAATAGACCTGGGAAAGCTCCGCCCGCCCCATGTCGCTGGTGGCGGGCAGCTGGCGCCGCAACTGCAAAAGGATCTGCTCGGCCGGGGAATACTTGCGATCGTAGAACAGGGCCTTGGCCTTGAGCAGCAGCGCCCGGGGATGATCGGGATGGTTCTGGAGCACCTGATCGGCGTAGGCGGCCGCGGCCACGTACTGGGCCTTGAACAGCTCGATGTTGCCGGCGATCAAGGGGATATGCTCGTAGGACGGGAACTTGCTCTTCAGCTCGGCGAGCAGTTTCTCGGCGTCTTCCACCCGGCCCGCCTCCAGCAGATAGACCAATTCCTGGCTGATCAGATCGGGATCGTCCTGGTGGCCGCGCAGCTTCTGGAGGACGGCCAGGGCCTCATCCAGCTGGCGCTGCTTGACCAGCAGGCCGGCCAAAAAGAGCGAGGCGGCCCGATGGAATTCATCCTGCTGCAAGATGGCCTGGTATTGCTCCAGGGCCTGCGGGTAGAGCTCGGGATCTTCCTGGTACATCTGGGCCAGACGCAGGCGGGCCTGGATCTGGGCGTCGCCGCTGGATTCGGCAACCATGTTCTGGAGCATCTGTTCGGCATTCTGCTCCCGGCCGGTGGTTTCCAGGAACCTGGCGTAGGACACGGCCAGCTCCGTGGACTGCGGGTTGGCCTGGAGGGCCTGGCGGAACACGGATTCCGCCCGCCGCAGGCTTTCCTGGCGCTGGGCGGAATCGGACGTCATTTCGGCATACTGATAGATGATGTTCGCCAGGGCCTGCCAGTTTTGCGGGCGGCTGGGATACAGGGCGATCAGGCGGTGGCAGGCGTTTTCGGCGATCTGCTGGGCCTGCTGCATCTGCTGAACGATCTTTTCCCGATCCTCTGGGGATAGGCCGCCGGCCGGTTCCTCGAGCTGGGCCTTCCACAGGCCGATCCACAACGGATAATACACCACCTGCATCGAGAGGGCCTCGACGTCGTCGGGCTGAAGCAGCAGGATCCGGTTGGTCAGTTGGATCTGTTCGTAGATTTGGCCGTGGCTCAGGCTCTCCCAGCCGGATTTCCGGGCCGTCTCCTGGTTGCGCTGATGCTGCAGGGCCAGGAGCATCCGCATGGCGCCGCCGTGATTCAAATCCTGCTGGTAGGCGGTCCGGGCCTGGGCCAGCGCCTCCTCGGTGCGATTCTGGGCCTGATAAACGTGCGCCAGACTGAGATGCCCCGTGACGGACACGGGCCGCTGCCGTAAAAACTGCACCAGACTGTCGGCCGATTCGATCCACTGCTGGTGTTCCGCATGGAGCAGGCCCTGGCACAGCAGGGCGTTGGTCGGATCGAGGGATTTGAGCTGGGCGAGAAGCGCATCGGCCCGGGCGTAGTCCTTGAGGCGCAGGGCGATATCGAAGAGCCCCCGCACGCTTTCGGCGCCTTGGGGATCCTGCCGCTGGGCCGCCTCGAAGAGCTGCGACGCTTTCTGCCAATAGCGCTGCGCGGTCTCGGCGTCGCCCTGGACCACCGACCAGTCGGCCAGGCGAAAGTAGTGCTGGGCCATCTCGAGATCCCGCCGCTGGGGCGGGCTGGTGCGGCGTATGGACTCCTCGACGATCTGATTCATGCGGTCCGGCGGGATGGCATTGGGATCCGGCTCATCCAGCATAAGCTGCATCTGGACAAAGTACCGGTTCTGCCCGTCGGCCTGGACGGCCCGGGCGATGATCTGCCGGGCCGGTTCCAGGACGGCCTTGTTGGCGCGGCCCTCTTCAAGATAATACTGCACCAGCGACCGAACCAGCGGTTCGGCGGCCGGCTGTTCCCGGACGATCGCCTCCAGGGCCTTGACGCGCTGCTGGACCTCGGGCAGGGCCTGGGCCCGCAAGAGGCGCAGGGACTCGTCCGGGGCCTCCAGCGTCTGGAGGATCTCCTGGGCCTCCGCGCGGCGATCCAGATTGATCAGCAACTCGGCCCGGACCTGCTGGACCCGGGACCGGTAGCGATACGCGTTGCCCATCTGCTCCTCGAAGCGTTCGATCCACCCCAGGATCTGCCGCTGGAGCAACCGGCTGGAGACGCGGGCGGCCGCCTGGAGGAAATCGACGAAGTCCTTTTCCCGGCCTTCCACCGGCTGGAGGGCCACCTCGCCGTAGTGCAGGCCGTAGCTGTAATGTTCCGTCTCCCGCAGGACGCGGAACAGCTTCATCCGCAAATCCCGATCGATGTGGTTTTCCGCCGAGAGGGCCTCATCGGCGCGATACAAACGCCGGATCGCCTCCTCGGTGCGGCCCCGGGCCCAGGCGATCTGGCCGGCGGCGATCTGGCTGTAGGGATTCTGATCGCCGATGGTCTCGCTCAACCGGCCGGACAAATGCTCCGCTTCCGTCAGATACGATTCTTTCTTCTGGTCGTCCGTCTCCCGCAGGGCCAGTTCGGTGCAGACCTGGATCAGGCGGCGCATGATGCTCAGACGGGTGTTCTGCCGTATCATGGATTCCGGCCCGCCCATTTGCAGGAAGGACCAGTCGTACAATCCCCGCCGCAGGATCGTATACGCGCTGTGCCAGTCCTCCATCCCGTCCTGGCCGTACTGGTTATCCGCCCGCAGCCAATAGAGATTGCCCACGTCGAGAAACCAGGCCGTGTCGATCTCGGGGGTCGCCAGGGCCTGGTGAAAGCAGTCAATCAACTGCTGATAGACCTTCGGATCGTAGCCCTCCAGGCGCAGCAGGCGGGCCTTGAGGGCGTAGAACTGCCCGCGCTGGGGGAACATCGCGATGCATCGATCCAATTCCCGCAGGATCGGATCCAGAACCGTTCGGGCCTCCCGGCGCTTCTGGCTACGGATCGTCGGATCGACGATGGCGGCGGCGGCGGTGTAGGCCTGCTGCACCCGGCCCAGCAGGACCAGCTCAAAGAGATTCTCGTAGGCCTGGGGGTCCTGCGGATTGGCTTCGATGGCCTGCCGCAGGACGGTCTCCGCCTGGGCGGCGGCGGCGGTCAGGGCCTCGGGGGTGTTCTTGTCGCCGGCCGGCAGAAAGGCCCGATAGGCCCGCAGATAACAGCCCGCCACGCTGTTCGGGTCGAGTTGGAGGGCCTTGTCGACCAATGCGTCGGCCTCGGCGAGCTGCTCCTTCTCGTTGGGGCTGGAGCCGGCGTCCACCAGCTTCATGAGGGCATGGGCATCGAGTTCGTAGCCGTAGGGATCGTCCGGGGCCAGCTGGATCAGCTGCTCGGCGCGGCTGCGGACCTGGGCCCACACGGTCGGCCATTGCGAACGGGGGCTGTTCTTGGCCAGCTCGTAATCGTACTGGGCCAGATGGCGGCGGGCGTACAGGTTCGGGGACTGCTGCTTGACCATGGCCTCCCAGTACTGCTTGGCGCCTTCAAACAACTGGGCCTCGATATAGAGCTCGGCCAGCTCCTGTATCGCCTGCATGCGGAGGGCAAAGTCCCCCCGGGAATAGTTCACGGCGGAGGTCAGGGCGTCGCGGGCCTCCATCCATTTCTTCAGGGATCCCTGGTCGCGCGATTCCATCAAGGTCTTGTACGCCGCTTCCGGATCGGTCAGGGCGGCGGCCTGGTCCCGCTCCTCGGCCGCCAGGCGGCGGCCCTCCTCGACCAGCCGGTGCGCCTCATCCATGAAGGGCTTGGGATCCTTGAAGCGGTACTTCAGAAACAAGATGGTGCCGATGACGACGATCGCCATTGCCACCAGGGACAGCGTGGCGAGCATCTTTTTATTCAAGCGCTTTTGAGCCATGTGCTTGGCATCTCCCATCTTGACTCAGGATATCGTCCGATAACGACGCTCTCTCCGAGCGGTACAAGGTTTCTCTCACTCCGGGCGAAACCGGCCGGGATCTTCCGGCCGGCCGCACCCGCGGCGCGCCGCCGGCCGGTCAGGAGCCCCGGGTGGCCTTTGCCCAATCCGGCCAGTGCTGCGTTTTGAGCACGGGAATGACCCGGCGGCACAACTTCTCCAAGGCCCGCAGGGTTTCGGCCGCCGACATCTCGTGTCCCCGTTCGAAGGTGACCTCGACCTTGCTGAAATACGCATAGCGATGCCGCCAGTTGTTCTGCTTGATGCGGACCTCGGTCCGGGTGCAGGCGTAATCGCCGTTCACCGAGAAAAAGTAGCTCACGATGCGGTTCGACTTGGCCAGCATCGTTCCCGGCAGCTTGATGGTGAGCATCCGGATGGGGATCGAGATCAATCGCCCGTCCGGGTTGTCCTGGGGAACCTGGATCGAATACTGCTGCTTGTGCTCGACGATCCCGCCGCTGCCCACGTAGCACCAGTCCGGCACGTGCGGCACCTTGTCGGGATTGCCCGTGTAATAGGACACAAACAGGGTGGCGAACCGGGCGGGGTGATCCTCGGGGACCTCCGGATCCTCCAGGTGCCACCAGATGTACTCGTCGGTGCCCAGGGACGCCGCGATCTCCGGATTGTCGATCTTCTCGCGGCCCACCACCCGATAGGGTACGATCTGCCGCACGTCCAGAGCGTCCAGCGGCCTCTGCAGCGGCAGCGGCAATTTGCGAAAATGCCACTGCAGCTTTTGGGCTCCCACGCGCAGCGTCCCGGCCCCGACCGCCAGGATCAGCGTGCAGATCACAAACGCCGGCTCGCGGCACAGTCTCGCCAAAGGATGCAGCACGTAGTGTTTCATGACGGTATTCTTACGACGCATGGTTCTTGGCGCCGGGGACCAGGATGCCGGCGGCCTCCCGGTCCTCTTCGGTGAACAAACGGTTCATGATCCAGGCCAGCAGGCCGTACAGGCCGAAGGCCACGCCCAGCATGGCCAGGCCCAGCAGCATGTGCGGGGTGCCGCTGCTGATCTCCCGGCCCAGATAGATATGGAACACGCCGGTCAAAAAGACCCGCAGCATGTTGCAGAACACGGCGATGGGCACGGTGCTGGCCAGCAGAACCAGACGATGGCTCCAGTGCCGCTGTTCGAGATACGCCATGGCCACGCCCAGGGCCACGAAGGTCCGCAGCAGCCGCATGCCGCTGCAGGCCTCGGCCACGTCCAGGCTGAAACTCTCGCTGGCGCCCCGGACCAGATGGGTCCCGTGGATCACCACGCCCTCGGTGGCGACCTGGACGCCCGGCAGGCCGTTCAGGATCACGGCGGCGACCACGGCCGCCATCTTCCGCAGCGGCATGGCGATCTCCCAGTGCAGGCGGGTGGGCAGCGGCAGGGCGAACACCAGAAACACCACCGGCAGCCACAGGTGACGAATCAGCTGCCATCCCCCCAAAAACAACACCACGCCCAGCAGCACCCCGATCATGGCCAACTGCCGGGGATAACTAAAGCCGTGGAAAAACCAGTACACGTACCAGAGCAGGCTCAACACGATGACCGCCAGGCCCCAATAGCTGGGCAGGCTTTTCAGCCGGCGCAGGGCGTGGCGCTCCTGGTAGATAAAATAGAGACTGAAGGCCGGGATCAGCAGACCGTGCGATTCCTGGGGATCCCGCCAGCGTTCCAGCAGCGAGAGCAATTCCTCGCGAAACAGCAGGAAGAACAGCACGGCGGTGACGCCGATCTTCCAGGTGCGGTCGACGGCAGAATCCGCCGCCGGCAGCGTCTGCGCCGCGCCGCACGCCTGGTTGGCCGGGCAGAGGGAATCCTTTGCTGATATCGGTTTATTCGTCATGACACACGGTTATCGGCCGCCGGGGTGCCTGGCCGTCGTCCGCCCCCGGCAAATCGCCGGTCGACAATGGCCTGCCCGGGCCGCTGGGAATCACCTTTGGGGATACATTCGCCCCTTCGTAAACCGGCCCATCCCGGCCGGTCGGAATCACTTCTTAAAATACACATGAGCCGTTTGTGAATCGGCCGGTTTCGGCCGCCGGGAATCAGCCTTCTAGACGCACGGGTCCCGTCTGTATAGTACGTTTCGCCCCGCCGGCCAGTTCGCGGCAAATCCTCCCGAATCCCCGCCGCGCCGCCGCCCGCGATCAAGCGGCGCGGGCACTCAATGGCCAAAATCCACATCCGCAAAATTTCGATCGTACACGAATCCGAACCCGTAGGTGCTTCGGAAACTCTGCCGCAGCACGGCGAGCCAGCGCGCCACCGGGTGGGAGCCGACGTTGATGATATCATTGGGCTTGACGAACAGGTCGGGCGCGGTGCCGGCAAACAACTTGTCCAGATTGACCAAATAGGTCACTTCCTTGTTCTCGCCGATCCGGCGGATGATCTCACAACGGCTCGGCCAGGCCAGCGCGCTGAGCGGGCCGGCCGTGGCGATGGCCTGTTTGAGGGTCAGCCGCTGGCCGACCAGGCTGTAGGCACCCGGCCGCGAGACCTGGCCCATCACCGAGTAAATCCCCGTGGAGTTGTAGGGGACCTGGATGTCGTCGCCGGGCAGGATCACGACGTTTTGGGAGAAATCGCCCCCCCGCAGTCGTCTCAAATCCACCCGAATGACCTCCTGCTGCCAGAAGGCCGCCATCCGGTCATCCTCCCAGCCGACATATCCTCCGGGCGGCTGGGGGGGTCCGGCCGGCAGGGCGAAGGCGGATGAATCCATCTCCGGCAGCAGGCTCGACGCCTGGCCCTCGGCCGTCAGGCCCGCCGCCTCGACCGGTTCGACCCCTTCCGGGGGTACCAGCGTATAGTGATCGCCCTGGCGCACGACGCGCCAATCCCCCAGGGACGCCCCCTCCCCGGCCGGCGGATCGACGGCGGCGGCGGCAAGGCTCGATCGGGCAGCCTGCTGGAGAAACCGGCTGGCCGAGGCCGGCGAGACGACATGGAACGTTGCCGGCAGGGAACCGCCGCCCAAGACGGACGCTGGAGAGGGCAACACCGTCATGGGGGTGATGCTCTCGATCAATTCCTCCTGTTCTGTACGAGGCGGCTGGGTAGGCGGCGTGGGCGGCGTGGGTTCCTCGGCGGGCGGCGCCGGGACCGGTTCGATAATCTGCGGCGTCACCGGCGTCACCGCGGCCGGCGGGCCGGCGGGAGGAACCTTGCGGGCCGGCTCGGCTGTCGGCCGTCTCCAGATCTGCTCGGCGGGCGTCGGTTGATCGGCCGCGGCGGCGGCCGATGGCGTCCGGATGATATAGGCATAGTCGGCATTGATCTGCGGGATTCCCCCGGCGCTGGCCAGGGCGTTCGAGATCCGATAATCGTTTTCGTTCAACATATAGGGCCCCGGCGCCGAAATCGCTCCGGAGACCGTATAGACCTTTTTGCGGGGGCCGCTGACCAGGACCGTGACGGTGGGATCCTTGAGCAGGCGGGGGCTCAAAAGCTGCTTGATGGTCTCGGTCAGCTCCAGTTCGGTCTTGCCGTTGGCCCGGAAGGTGCCGATCTCCGGGATGGTGATCCGCCCGGTCTCGCTCACCTGGCGGCGGCCGACCCATTCCTGGCCCGGCCCGAACAATTCATACACCGAGATGTCCAGGACGTCCCCCGGTCCGATCACGTACTCGGTCTCGTCGGGCATCAGATCGCGCGGCTGGGGTTCCCGGGCGATGGCGAACGGAGAAGACTCCTCATCCACCACACCGAGCTCGTCCAGAATGATATTCGTGATCGGCACGGCCCGAAACCGGCCGATCGTGTCCGGTCCGTCGCAGCCGGCCCACGTCATACCGAGCAACATCACCGCCCAGATCCATCGGATCGCATGTTTTGCCTGGAACATCGAGCTATCCCTTTCTAAGGGGGACGGATTCAAACGGCATACCGATTGCCGCCCTCTACCTGGATATCCAAGAAACCTCCCCGCGGATCGATCCCCACGGAGACGACACCCTGCAGAAACAATCCCTCCACGGGAACGGAAGATACAGGATTTCTCTCTCTTTTCGACTCTCAGTCGGCCTGAATTCCTTGCGGACTCCGCGGTGCGCCTCGATCCTCTTTTTTTGGGGATGATTCCCTTCGGACCGAAAACGCACCGGGCTGACAACCCCGCCCGCCGACGCGCCAAGCGGCCTGGCGGCGTCGCGCGAAACGGTGCTGTCATACGGCCTTAATTCACTATTTTACAAGCACCTATTCAAAGTGCAATCATCCATTTTTTCCCGGATTGCCCCGTTTCGATCCTTGGGGGCTTCTGCCGGCCGATCCGGTTTCGGCCCGTTTTTTCACACGGACCCGGCTTGGCCCGCGGCCCTTTTCGGCCTCGATACCGGCCGCCGGCCCCCGACAACAAACCGGCCCGGCTTGCCAACCGGCCGGCCATACTGTCCCTTGCGGGACTCGTCCATCCGGCCGGAATCCAAACGGGATTTTCAGGCAAAAAAACTGTCCTGATTTATCATCCTATATCGGAAAGCACCCTTTTGGGCTTTACGATTTATCCAGCTCTAAATTCCACAATTGCCGAAACTTAGCGAATATTCCCGCCGGCATCGAACCCGGTTTTTGCCCGGAAAACGCCCCGGCAAATCCACCCAAAGCGGATAGTAATACTGATAAGCTGTCTGGGGCACCGGCTCGGCCCGGGCCGGCGGTATTCCGGCCGGCGGATTGCCGCTGGGGTACCCGGGAACAATTTTGGGAAATTGACTTCACAAATCGGCCCATCGAGGACGATACAAATTCTGGTTATTTATCGGGCGTTGGGGCCCACTCATTGATCATTAGTACGGGAACGGCGATGAAAATCATCATTGTGGGCGCAGGCGGTCATGGTCGGGTGGTCCTGGACATCCTTAAAAGGAACCACCAGTTCGAGGTCAAGGGATTTCTCGATTCGGACCCGGCCCTGCACCGGAACCGCATTGACGGCGTCGAGGTCCTGGGCGATCTGAGCCTGATCCCCCGCTTCGGCGCCCTGGGCATCAGCGGGGCCGTCATCGCCATCGGGGACAACCGCATCCGCCAGATGTACGCCGAAACCCTCGAGAGGGCCGGGATCGGGCTGGTCAGCGCCATCCACCCCTGGGCCAGTATCGCCGATACGGCCCGCATCGGGAAAAACGTCGTAATCTGTGCCGGTGTAAATGTTTGCGCTCACACCTGCATCGAGGATTCCGTCATACTCAACACCGGCTGCATCATCGATCACGAGAGCCACATCGGCCCGGCGGCGCACATCTGTCCGGGCGTGCGGATGGCCGGTCACGTCTCGATCAATCCGGCGGCCTTTGTCGGTATCGGCGCCACGGTGATCCAGAACGTCACCATCGGCGAGGCCGCCGTCGTCGGGGCCGGCGCCGTGGTGATCAAGGACGTACCCGCCTACACCACCGTCGTGGGGGTGCCGGCCCATATCGTCAAGCAGAGTCATATCCCCGTCAGCCTGACCGAGCGAAACGGCGAATTGGACCTGGGGCCCTGTAGGCCGCTGATCACCCGTCCCCGGCGCCGCCGGCCCGTGCCCATCCAGGAAGCGGTCCTGCAGCCGTAAATAAAATACGGCCCGTCTTGGCTAACCCGTCCGGAATCCACTGGTCTTATAGGCATTGCCTGATTTTCGCGCGGGCACCGCAAATAGGATCAGTGGTGCAGTAATGGCTCACGGCGGATCAGGCCTCTGCCGGCCCGAAATGGTGTATGGTTTGCATCGCAACGAATGATCAGGTATACGGGGCTGGGATGAAGAAGAGACGATGCCGCAACCGGCATCTGGGAAGCAACGACAACGGGTGGCCATATGAGAGCTCAATCGTCAGGAATTGCGCGGCCGGTGCGTATCGCCTGGGCCCTGACGATCGTGGCCGTGACCGCCGTGATATCGGCCGGCTGCGAAAAACACCGCTGGTACAGCCGGGCCGGATACGTTACCCAAGAGAATCCCCCGCCCGGCGGCTTTTGCCATGATCCGACCTGGCTGATCTTCTTTAAGACCACCTATTTTTATCCGGTCCGCGACTGGTTCGACCTGGAATGGCAACAGGCCAGACTCCGCGGGCAAGGCGTCCCGGCCAAGAATCTGACCGCCGACGGCCGGGTGCCCGATTCCAGTTTCTTTGTCATCCGGCCGATCCGGGATGTCCCCCCGACGGTGCTGGCGCGGGGTCCCAACCAGGGGCCGGATCCGGCCGGGCCCTGGAAAATCATCAAGCGAAAAAAGCGGGGGGTCTCCCGGGGCTTTATCGGTTCGGACGGCCAGGGCCGAACCTATCTGGTCAAGCTCGATAACCGGGCATACCCGCAATTGGCCAGCGGCGCCGAGGTGATCGCGGCGAAGATCTACTGGGCCCTGGGCTATAACGTGCCGCCGACGTACGTGGTCACCATCAGCGGCACGGGCGACAGCCGGTTCGACGGCCGGCGGGCCCTGGCCTCTCGCTTGGTCGCCGGCAAGGTGATGGGGAATTTCAAATTCAACTGGGTGCGGGACCGGCGGGAATTCCGGGCCCTGCGACTGGCCGCCGCCTGGCTGAATGACACGGATCGGGCCGACCAGAACCTGCTGGCGGCGCTCGACGAGGGCCGGTACCTCTTTTATCTGGTCGACTTCAACGGATCACTCGGCAGCTACCGTCATGGCATCGCCAAGGAGCCCTGGATCGGCTGTCGCTACGCCTGGGACGTGGAAAGGCAGTTGACCGGTCTTCTGCGTCTTGTGACACTGGGTCTGATTCAAGAAGCCGGCTGCCGGCACAGCGAGATCCTTGCCTCGCCGACGCTGGGATACCTTCCCGGCGGATTCGATCCGGCCCGCTGGCGGCCGGAAACGCCCAATCCGGCCTTCGATCGCATGACCCGGCGGGATGCGGCCTGGATGGCGGACCGGATCGCCGCCTTTAGTGCCGAACAGATCGAGACGATCGTGGCCGAGGCCCGCCTGGACGATCCGGCCGACGCCCGGCGGCTGGTCGAGGTGCTGCGAGGCCGCCAGCGGGCGATAGTCCAGCGGTACGGCCAAACGGCCGACACGGCCGGCACGGCTGTCACGGCCGGCACGGCTGATGCGACTTACCCCTGAGCCGGATACCCTCGTAAAGGGCCGCCTGACCGCGGGGCGGCACGCCTCCAAGCCGTGGGCCGGTTCAGGATACCCTGCGACACCGACACCCAACCACGCCGGTCCCATAGGCTTGCCACGTGTCGAGACGGGGAATGTAAATAGATACATATTATCTGAAATAAAACAACGACATGAACCGGCGGACCGTTCTTTGTGCCGCGCGCCGAAAAACGTGCACCGGGCTCTTGCCCGGCCGTTTTACCGGGGCGCCCGTCGGACAGGCACACCCGACGCCAACGGCAATCCCCTCCGACCGGGCAGCTCCTAGCCGACGGCCGGGACGGGATAGGCCACGTCGGGGGCGATGACGTCGAGTTCCTGGAGGGCGTGGAAGGCCGCCAGCTGCTCGGCCTCCTTCTTGCTGGTCCCCCAGCCGCTGGCAAAACGCCGGCTGCCGATCACGACGCTGACCTCGAAGCACTTGCTGTGATCAGGTCCTTTTTCATCCAATATTTCGTAAATCGGCGTCGTGTCCAGGGCGTGCTGGGCATACTGCTGCAGCATGCTCTTGAAATTGCCCTGATGCTGCGCGGCGTCCGCCTCGTCCAGCAGCGGCCCGAAAAACCGCAGGATGAACCGGCGGGCCTCCTTCTCGCCGCCGTCCAGATAGACGGCCCCGATGATCGCCTCGACGGCCGCCGCCGCGCAGGAGCGGGGCAGCTTGCGCTGCGAGATCATGCCCTTGCCCACCCGCAGGAACCGGGTCAGCCCGATCTCCTCGGCGATCCGGCTGCACGTCCGCCGCGAGACCAACATGCTCTTGATCTTGGTCAGCTCGCCTTCCAGATAGTCGGAAAACCGCAGAAACAGCTCGTGGCAGATGACGATTCCCAGGATCGCGTCGCCCAGGAACTCCAGCCGCTCGTTGCTCTGCAGCCGGCTGTCGGCCGCCGACGCGTGCGTCAAGGCCTGCTCCAGCCAGTAGAGATTGGCAAACCGATACCCGATCGCCTCTTGGCAGGTATCCAGAAAGGTATCCTCGATTGTCATGATAAAACCGCTGCCATCCAACGGCCGACCGAGGGCGAAAAGGGCTTGCCTGTATCCAGCGCCTACCCAATAAAAGCCATTTTCGCCCTAGGTCAACACTCCAAATCCTTACCTATACCATACCCGATATCCGCTTTATTGTCAATCGGTTGTCTGTTCTTGTTTATCGGCAATAGGGGCCCAAAAGATTACGGCCCGCCCGTTGGAGATGTAAGTTACGAAATAAACTTGAATTACCTTTTCCCAGGCGGTAGAGTACCCCTGCGATATTTTTCGACGGCCCCCAACGCCACAGAGGACAACCGATGCATACATCCAAATCAAGTGCCTGGATTGCAGCCGTTTTGATTCTCCTGGCCGCCTCGGCCGAGGCCCTCGGCCAACCGGCGGACGAATCCGTACGGCCCTGGTCGCCGCGAGAGGGCCTTTCCCGGCCCGCAGCCGAGCCGGCCCGCCAGGTCGCCGGCAATCCCGCGGCCCCGGCCGACGCAGGACCGGCCGGCGATACGGCGAGCCCCCCGGCGCCGGCCCCCTTCGACCGCCAGCGGTACATCGATATCGACGAGATCCGGCCCGGGATGCGGGGCTACGGCCTGACCGTCTTCCAGGGCGCTCAGCCGGAGCGCTTCGAGGTGGAAGCCGTCTCGGTGGTGCACAATTTTCTACCCAAAATCAACATCCTCCTGGTTCGCTGCCTGGACGACCGGCACAAATTCTCCAATCCGGTCGGCGGCGACAGCGGCTCGCCGGTGTTCTTCGACGGGCGGCTGGCGGGCGCGTTGGCCTACGGGTGGAGCTTCACCAAAGAGCCGCTCTACGGCATGACCCCCATCCGGTACATGTTGCAGGTAAAGGGAA
Source organism: Sedimentisphaerales bacterium (assembly GCA_016930855.1). GTDB lineage: Bacteria > Planctomycetota > Phycisphaerae > Sedimentisphaerales > SM23-30 > JAFGFX01. Next base: position 28,975 of record JAFGFX010000108.1, read on the forward strand.
AACCGGCCGGCCCCGGCGGTCAGGCTTCGCCCGCCGCACGGACTGGCCTGCTCGAGCGCGAGGTCTATCGCGACCTGCTGCGCGATGAACTGCTGAGCCGGCAGCAGCGCGTCCGGCTCTTTCGGGCCACCGGCCTGATGGATCGGTTTTCCCGGCCGGCGGCCAACGGCTGGTGCAGCCTGCCGCTGGCCCTGTCGGTGGGGGGATTCAGCCCCCAGGCCATCGAGAAACTGGCCCAGTGGATGCCGGGATATCATCTGGAAATGGCCGGCGGCGGCGCCGGCGACGCGGCCGGTCACGAAGCGGCCGAGGCCGCCGGGCCGATCGACCTGCAGCCCGGTTCGGTCCTGACGATCCCTGTCGTCTCCGGCGACATGAGCATGCGGGTGATCGGCACGGTCACCGAGGTCGTCGGCGATCGGGTGTACGGCTTCGGCCATCCCTTCAACGCCGAGGGCGAGACGACCTGGCCCCTGGCCGGCGGCGTCGTGCACACCGTCGTCAACAAAACTGACCGCTCCTTCAAGCTGGGCGAATCCACCCGGATCATCGGGGCGATTTACGCGGACGAAACACCGGCCGTGTTCGGCCGGATCGGTTCCGAGGCGCCCCTGCTGCCCATCGAATTGCAGGTCCATTGGGACCGGGAACCCTCCCCGGACATCTTCCACCTGCAGATGGCCCAGCACGACATCCTGAACCCGACGCTGGTGGCCAGCAGCATCGTCAACGCCCTGACGCAGCGCCAGGAACTGCCGCCGGAAAACACCCTGGAGTATCAGGTCGATCTGGCCTTCGACGGCGCCGGTTCGCTGCGGTTCGATGACGTCATCTCCGGCGAATACGGCTGGAGCGACATGGTTAACGAGGTGTTCAGCGTCACCGCGCTCATGCTGGAAAACCCCTGGCAGAAGGTCAAGCTGGCCGGCGTCCGCGTCCAGGTCCGCATCGGCACGAATGACACCCTGGCCCCGATCAAGTCGATCCAGTTGAACCGGGCCCTCTATCAACCGGGCGATACGATCCAGGCCCGCCTGGTATGCGAACGGCTGCGGCTGCCGGAGGAAACGATCACCATGCAGATGAAGCTGCCGGAGGACCTGCCGGCCGGCAAATACAAGCTGGCGGTCGGATCGGAGCTGCTGCACCGGCGTCAATTGCAATCGGCCCACCCCCAGCGCTACATGGCCTTTCGGGGCGATGACATCCAGCGGATCCTGCAGGAGCGGCTTACCATCTCCCGCCGGAAGGTGTACATGAGTCTGATCGTGCCGCGGATGGGCGTGGCCCTGGCCGATGAGCGGTTCGTCGAGATACCGACGAGCAAGGCGATGCTGCTGACGGATCCCTCCCGGAACCTGGAGACGTCGCTCATCCGGCCGATCGTCGAGGCCAGCGTCGAAACCTCCCGCGTCATCACGGGCGGCAAACTGCTGGATATCGAAATCCGCCGGGACTGAGCGTCGCAGCGACGGCAGGGACGAGCCCCGAACCGCACCTCGGTTTGAGCCATCGAAATCGAGCTGCGGCCCGGTCCTGCCTGCCTGCGGCCGTCCCGGCCGATCGCCTGGGCACTGACGGCCGGGGGACATGGCCCTCCCGCAAGATTGCCGGCCGGAGGGTAAAAAACCAAAGGGCAAAAAATTAGGGACCGTGACACAGAATCACGGCCCCTAACCCTCGGTAAGTAAAGGAAGGAGAAAGCTTGATGGAAGCATCCTATCGTCTTGGGCTTGGTTTCTATCTGGGTTAAGGGTCAATCCATCCATCAACGCCGGCCGCCGGATCGCCTCTTACCCTTTGCTCTTGGTGATGCCCCGGTTATTCACTTTTCACTAATCAATACGAAGGGCCACGCCGTCCGGTTCCGCCAAATGCAAATATTTTTACCGGGTGATTTCCCTTTTCCCGGCCGGACCTACCATGTTTTTCCCTGTAATTTGCGCCTCGAAGACCTATAATGGGCCTATCGACGGCCTGCGGCCAAAACGGACCGCGGCGCGGGCGGCGCCGAGCGCCGGCGCACCACCGCGCCGGGACGCGCCCAAGCCAAACCCCCGACCTCAGCGGGACCGGATGCCGGGAGGCAACGAATGGATCGAATCGGTTTTATGGGCGGCGGAAAGATGGCCGCCGCGCTGCTGAACGCCCTCTTGAAGGCCCAAGTCGCCTCGCCGGACCATCTGCTTTGCAGCGATGTCCAAGGCCAACGGCTGGACGAGTTGAAGCGCCGGCTGGGCATTCGCACCACGGCCGACAACCGGCAGGTCCTGACCGAATCGGATATCGTGTTCCTGGCATTCAAGCCGCAGAACTTTCCGGCGGCCCTCGAGGGCCTCGGACCCCTGGTACGGCCGAACCAGTTGATCGTATCGATCCTGGCCGGTGTCCGAATCGGGCGGATCCGCCGGCATCTGCCCGGCCGGGTGGTGCGGGTCATGCCGAACACCGCCTGTTTGATTGGCCAGATGGCGGCCGGCTACGCAACCGGGCCGGAGGTGGACGACGACGACCGGATTCGCCTGCGCCGCATCCTGGACAGCGCCGGAACGGCGGTCGAGGTCGAGGAAGACCTGCTGGACGCCGTCACCGGCCTGAGCGGCTCCGGGCCCGCCTTCGTCGCCTATCTGATCGACTGCTTCTGCCGGGCGGGCACGGCCGCCGGATTGAGCCAAGCCGACGCCCGGGCGCTTACCCTGAAAACCTTTGCCGGAACCGCCCAACTGCTCGACGAGTTGTCGCTTTCCGCCGGGGATCTGATCGAGATGGTGACCTCGCCGGGCGGGACCACGCAGGCGGGCCGGGACATCCTGGAATCCTCCGACGCCGCCCGCATCCTGCGGGAGACGATCCGGCGGGCGACCGAGCGGAGCCGGGAATTGGGACGATCGTCCGAAGATGAATAACCTGGAATTCGCCAAATATATCTGGTACTCGGCGAGCCTGGCGCTGCTGCTGGCCTGGATCTGCCATAAAGGCTGGCGGTTTGGCCTGGTTGCCGGGGCCGCCCCAAAAACGCCCGGCGCGCCGTATGCGCCCGACCAGACCTGTGCGCCCAATCGATCCGACGGAACCCCGACGGGCGGCCGCGTAGCCGGGCCGCAGTTAATCCGGCAGGAGACGCCGAGCCAGGAGGGGCCAAGCCTGGAGATCTCGATCCGGGAGGAACCGAGTTGGCAGGGATTCGAGCTTTTGGACGTCCTGCTGGTGATCCTGGTGTATTTCATGACCGAGATGGTTCGCAGCCGGCTGGTCGGCGTGAACGAGCAATCCGCCCTGGCTCATCCCAAACGCTATTACAGTGCCTTGCTGGCCGGCCAGTTGGTCATCGCCGGGGTGATCCTGGGGCTGGTTCGGCTGCGGGGACGCGGCGGCTGGCAGCGGTTCGGCCTGCGCAGCGACGGGGGGCTGGGCACCATGGCGCGGGCGGTCGCCTTTTTTTTCGTGGCGACCGGCCTGACCCTTTTCACGCTGGACATCACGATCATCATCTGCCAGTCCCTGGGCAGCCAGGAGATCCAAAAGCATTACATCCTCAAGCAGCTGTCCGAGCAGCCGTCCTTCTGGAGCATCGCGGTCATCGCGGCGACGGCCGCCATCGGGGCGCCGCTCGCGGAGGAATTCATCTTCCGGGGGGTGCTGCAAACGTTCTTTCGCCGCCTGTTCAGCCGCCTGGGCCGCCGGTCGGCCAGCCAGCTTCCGGAGGCCAGCAACACGGTGAATGCGGCGGACGTGATCCCGGACGCCGAGACGGCGGAGGCGGCCAAGGCGGAAACTATCCCGAACCGGTCCTGCACCACGATGTGCCGCTGGCTGGGCATCATCACCGCGTCGGGCCTGTGGGCCCTGCTGCATCCGGGCCAGCATATACCGGCCCTGTTCGTCCTGGGACTATGCCTGGGGTACCTCTACGAGGCCTACCGCAATCTGCTGATCCCCATCTTCGTCCACAGCATGTTCAACATCCTGCCGCTGGTTTTCACCATCTGGAAGATCAACGGATAAACGATATCGGGAATGGACGTCTCCGGCGCAGCCTACCATCCCGGGGCCGCCGTTTCCCTAGCCCAAGTTCCACAGTAGAAGATTTTTCAAAATAATTTTCTGATGACGACGCGATTTTTGGATTGCCAGAGAAGGGATCTGGTAGAAGGTGCGTAGCAGATGAATAGAACATTGTTGGTGCGCTTGTTGATGCACGGAGTAGTTTCCACTGGCAACACTTCCGTTCAACACGCAGAAGCGTTAGAGCACGTTTGTCTTCTGTGATGAGTGTGGTGCGAGGTAAGGATCTATAGCCCGGAGGCACATTCTTAACCGACCTATCTGCCTTCCTTCAACATGGTCGATTTTAAACAGCCCCCTCATGGTCGATTTTAACCGCCCCTTGACTCTGATGATACGGTTCTATAGCCGCTCGCTTCCGCTCAAGCGTCCAGGCCAGATTTTTTTGATAACGTACGACGGGTGGAGGCAACAAGTCGGTATCACTCATTCACATCTCAAAAAGTAAAGATACAAATATAAACTAACACGTAGGTAAAGGAGTAGATGTGTAGAGGAGGGAATCGATTCAACGGACTTGGTAGCTTGATCCGGCCAAGATTACCGATTCACAAAAGAGAGCGTAAATGCTTGGTAATCAAGAAATTAAGGGGGGAGGAATCGGGGCGATCCATTCTTTTTTTGCGTAAATATTTTTTTACGGTAATGAAATGCGGCCTCATGATACCTTAATCTACAGCAACTATTTGATTCAAGATGAAGACATCTCTCAGTCCAAAGGCGGTGAAAAATAGGGGAATTTTCTGCGCTGGAGAACCATATTTTTATTAGGGGAAACGATCATGGACAGGGCAACTATCCCAAAATATGGCGGGGGAATACTGTCTCTTTTATTCGTGATGTTGAATTCGAGTCTCGCAGGACAAATCATCTATGTGGATGCCGACGCGCCGGGAGCCAATACCGGCGCCAATTGGACGGATGCCTATCGTCATCTCCAGGACGCCTTGACCCATGTCGGTTGTTCGTGTCAGCCGGTGGAAATACGCGTCGCCCAGGGGGTGTACCGGCCCGACCGGGGAGCAGGGATGGTACCGGCCGATCGCCAGGCCACCTTCCAGCTTCGTAACAAGATCACCTTGAAAGGGGGATACGCCGGCTATGGCCAAGCCGATCCCAACGACCGGGACATCACGGCCTACGAGACGATTCTCAGCGGGGATTTAGAGGAAAATGATACGGAATTTAACCTGGACGATTGGGAGTCGATCCGGAGTTCGGTAGAACATTTTAGCCGCGATGATAACTCGTACTCGGTGGTAAACGGCAGCGGCACCGATGCGACGGCAGTATTGGATGGTTTTACGATTACTGCCGGTCATGCCAATATCTACGGAGGCTATGGGCCGGATTGTGGTCAGCTAGAAAACACAGACGATACTACCCCGGCAAACAACGGCGGAGGAATGTATATCTCTCAGGGAAGTCCGTCTTTGATCTGTTGTACGTTTCGCAGAAATACTACTCTATCTTTTGGCAGCGATACGGGCGGCGGAGGGATGTATAACCTTCAGAGTCATCCTGCATTGGAAGACTGTCGTTTCGTAGAAAATATTGTTTTCAGCGGAGATGTAAGCTGTCGTGGCGCCGGTATGCTCAATATTGACAGCAATCCCAACGTATCCAATTGCACATTTGAAGGTAATATCGCCACGGGATTCGATGATGAATATTACGGCGGGGGGATGTGTAACGAAAGCAGTAGTCCTTCGTTAACGCATTGTTCATTTATGGATAATATGTCTCTTTATGCCGGCGGGACGGGCGGGGGCGCCATTTACAGCTCCGACAACAGCCAGCCGGTATTAACGGACTGTTACTTTGCAGGCAACTCGGGCGCGAACGGCGGCGCGATCGTCGCCTATAATATCGTATTGCACCACTGCACATTTTATAAAAACGTAGCCGGATTTTATGGGGGGGCCATAAGCGGTGGCGGTGAACTTCGATTGGTAAATTGCACGTTTCGAAAGAACCGGGCCGAACTCGGGGGAGCGATCCATGTCTGGCATAACACTCATGCGATACTGGAAGATTGCCTATTTACCCAAAACACCGCGGCAAACGGCGCCGGAATGGATTATCATGGAGGTGATTCTGAACTGACTCGCTGCATATTCCGGGCCAACATCGCTGACTGTGCCGGCGGCGGGATATACAATGAGTATGGTCGCCTAAAACTGGCCCACTGTCTCTTTATGGGGAACTCAGCAAATGGTAATTATCCCTGGGCCGGCGGAGGGGCCATGTTTAACTATAAGAGCAACTTGATGGTTGCCCAATGCACATTTTCAGCCAATGTGTCTGCGAATGGTAACGCGCTGGCGTGTTATTCGTATCAACAAAATGAACCCAGCGATATCCATTTAACAAACTGCATTCTTTGGGATGGCGGGAATGAAATTTGGAATCTCGATAATTCCGCGATAACGATAACTTATAGCGATATTCGTGGCGGCTGGTCCGGGCAGGCGAATATAGATGCCGATCCTTTGTTTAGTGATCCCGGTGACTGGGATAAAAACGGAACTCCGAATGATCCCAATGATGATTATTTTGTAGAAGGAGATTATCATTTACAAAGTCAGGCGGGGCGTTGGAATCCGGTAGATCAAACCTGGGTGCAGGATGAGGTGACGAGTCCGGGTATCGATGCGGGCGATCCGGCGACGCCGATCGGGTGGGAACCGTTTCCCAACGGCGGGATTGTGAATATGGGTGCCTATGGCGGTACGAACAAGGCGAGTAAGAGTTGGTTCGGCAAGCCGAATTGTGAAACACCCATCGCCGGCGATATCAACGGTGATTGTATTGTAGATATGAGAGACCTGGGTTTGATGGCCAACCATTGGTTGGAAATACCGAACTTGTTAGGAAATTAAAATTAGGAGAAAGCCATGGATCGGGGAAATCATAAGATCGTATTCGGAATAATGCTCGGTATTTTGGGTATTGCTTCCGGATTGGCAGGACAAATCATCTATGTGGATGATAATGCTATAGGGGATCCGGCGCCGGGGGATCCGACGATCAGCGATCCTCTCGAGGATGGAACCGCCGAGCACCCTTTTGACGCGATCCAGGAAGCAATAGATACCGCCGTTGTTGGAGAAGAGATTGAGGTGAAAGACGGTACCTATACCGGTGCGGGTAACCGGGATATTGAATTCAAGGGCAAGGCGATCACCCTGCGCAGTGAGAACGGACCGGCGAATTGTATTATCGACTGCCAGGGCAGCGAGGGGGAGCCGCACCTGGGATTCTATTTCCACGGCGCGGAAGGACCGGATTCGATCCTGGACGGCTTTACCATTACCAACGGCCATCATGAACAGGCGGGAGGGATATTTTGCACCTATGTAGGTATCGGGGATTGGCGGCCCAGCAACCCGACGATTCAGAACTGCGTGATCACGAACAACTGGGGAAGGTACGCCGGGGCGATACATTGCCAATCACACTGCGAACCGTTGATCTCGAATTGTATTATCTCTGATAATGTTGGCGGTTATATGGGTGGGATACACTACTCCGATGTATGCCACCCTGTTTTAAGAAATTGTGTTATCCGAAACAACAGCAGCCCCTACGGAGGAGGGATCCGCACCGGCGGCGCGCAATGTCACGGCACGATCACCAATTGCGTGATCATCGGCAACCGTGGTACTAACGGCGGGGCCGCCGTGAATTGGTGGTCCGCCGGGGGCAGCGTGACGATTACCAACTGCACCATCGTGGCGAATGATGACGAATACTGGAGTGGGGGGATTATTATTGGAGGCGGAGGGGGGACGACGGGTACGATAACGAACTGCATTATTCGGGACAACAGGGTGCAAGGTAGAGTGGAGGACCAGATCTCCCTGTGGCCGGATGGAGACCTTCCGACGACGGCGGAGGTGACTTATTGTAATGTGCAGGGCGGCTGGCCGGGCGAAGGGAATATCGATGCCGATTCGTTCTTTGTCGATGCCGACGGCGCCGATGACGTGATGGGGACGGATGACGACAACGTACGCTTACTGGGCGGGTCACCCTGTCTGGATACGGGGGACAACTCGGTGGTACCGGGATCGTTAATCACGGACATTGAAGGGAATCCGCGGATCGTGAACGGTACGGTGGATATGGGGGCATACGAGGGCCCGAATCAGGGTCTGGTGGTGAGGCCGCTTGTGGTAACAGTCGGCGAGGGGCAGACCGTCGGTTTCACCGTTGAGTTGGCAATGGATCCGAACGCCAGCGTCGAGGTGGTCTCGTCAGTTACCTCGGGTGATCCGGATATTACCATTTCATCGGGGGCAGTATTGACATTCAATTCATCCAACTACGATCAGCCTCGGACGGTGGAATTAGCCGCGGCGGAAGACGAGGATTATGTAAACGGCTCCGCCGTAGTATCTGTAATGGCGACGGGATTTAGCACGATTACGATCGGGGTGAACGAAGCCGAGGTCCACCATGTTCTGTATGTGGATGCCGATGCCCCGGGCAGCGAGAAGGGAACGAGTTGGGCGGAGGCGTTTACGAGTTTGCAGGGCGCTTTAGCGGCCGCGAGGCTTCATCCGCACCTCCGGGAGATTCGGGTCGCACAGGGCGCCTACAAGCCGGATCAGGGGGCCGGGCAAACTCCGGGCGACCGCGCCGCCTCGTTCGAGCTTGTCAATGGCATAATCCTCAAGGGGGGATATGCCGGCTTCGGTACGCCGGACCCTAATGCGAGGGACATCCACAACTATGAAACGATTTTGAGCGGCGATCTGGACGGCAATGACGCATCGGTCGTCGGTGCTGCGGATCTGCTCGACGAGCCCAATCGCGCCGAAAACAGCTATCACGTCGTCAAAGGCTTCTATTTTCCGGATTGTCACCATGATGTTACGGCGGAGCTGGATGGTTTTACGATCCAAGACGGCAATGCCAATCGCTCTGACGACGAGTGGACTGAAGATGAAATCGGCGGCGGGATGCTCCATCAGTATGTCCGGGGCCTCAAGATTGCCAACTGCACGTTCCGTAACAACACCGCGGATTCCGGCGGCGCCATGTACGGAGGTCGTGGACCCCTTGTCAACTGCGTAATTACGAACAATGCGGCGGAATGGTCCGGCGGGGGTTTGGACTATTGCACAGGGCGGATCCAGGACTGTACGCTGGAAGACAATTATGCCGGCAACAGCGGTGGGGCGGTCTATCTGTGGGGGGGCGATCCGCGGTTGGAGATCGAGAGGTGCACCTTCCGCCGTAACTACGCGAGTTCCGGCGGCGGGCTCTTTTTTGCCGATACCGACCCCGTTCTGGTGGATTGCACGTTCGCCGACAACGAGGCGTATGACGGCGGGGCGATCTATGCCGCCCATTTTGACAATCCGTCGTATCCGACACTGACCGCCTGTGTACTTCGTACCAACTCTGCCGAACGATACGGCGGCGCCATTCTTTGCTCGGGCAGCGACATGCGAGTAGCGAGATGTATTTGGCAGGGGAATAACGCGGAGGACGTCGGTGGCGCAATAGCATGCAATGACGGGTCCGAGGTACGCATGACCAACTGTACGTTCTATGAGAACAGTGCCCCCCAGGGAAACGCACTGGCCTACTTCTCCTCCTCGACTGAGTATCCATATCCCAATGAGGTTCACATAGTCAACAGCATTTTCCGGGACGGCGGCGACGAGCTATGGACCAACGATAGTTCGCAGCTCTCCATCCGTTACAGCGATATCCAGGGCGGTTGGCTGGGCGAGGGCGTCATCGACGTGAATCCACTCTTTATCGATCCGGACGCCGGGGAGTTTCATCTGAAATCCCAGGCCGGCAGGTGGAATCCCGGCAACCATACTTGGGTGCAGGATGCTGTAACCAGTCCGTGTATCGATGCGGGGGATCCAGCTACGCCGATCGGTTGGGAGCCGTTTCCCAACGGCGGGCTCGTCAATATGGGGGCCTATGGGGGTACGAAGGAGGCAAGTAAAAGTTGGTTCGGCAAGCCGAACTGCGAAACGCCCATCGCCGGCGATATTAACGGCGATTGTATCGTGGATATGAGAGACCTGGCGATATTAGCCAAGCATTGGCTGGAAGAAGGACTGGAATGATTTATTTCGGGCTTGTCCCATTGATAGTTGGAGGGTGAAAGAAGCGATGGCTGCTCCGGCCTGGGCGACGAACCGCGCCGCCTCTTTGAGGAATTGGGCCAAATCAGCCTAATGGATGTGATACTGCCTACCCGCCAAGGCCCAGCCATCCGCCGCCGCTGCGTCCGCCGCCCGACGGAACACCAGGCGATTTTACTGATGCGGCTGGGACTCGACCTGCCGTTCCAAATGAAAAGGGTAAACAAATGTAGTGAAGACGTTCGGCCTTGAAGCCATCAAAAATGCGGTAGGGCATCAACTGTGGAACTTGGGCTAGCCATGTCGCTCGTGGCAGGCGTACGCGGGTCCTTCGGCGTCACCGGCCGGTGTATTGCAGGCGGATGGTGGCGTCCCAGGAATCCTTGCTGGTGCCGCCGAACGGCGTCAGGTTGATATGGATGCAGTTGACCGAGGAGTAATTCCGCTCGGCACAATCGATAAACTGGGCCGCCTGGATGAGGCGCACGGCGTTGAGCTTGTAGGTCTCGGTGAACTGAATGCCGCCGTCGGCCATCTTCTTGGTCAGGCTTTCCCCCCGCTGCAGGCGGTTCTGGGCGATAAAGGAGGCCTTGGCGCACTGGCGGGCGGAGGATTCGCCCTCGAACCACTGCACCGAATCGGCGTTTTCGGCATTGCCGGCGAGCCGGCGCTGGGCGCGGATCTCCAGTGCCTGCTCCTTGACCTCGGCGGCGGTGGTCCGCTGGACGCGGGTCCGCTTGGACTGGTCCAAAACATCCATGCCCGTCACGATCACCCAGAGTGCCAACAGCGCCGGCACGCCGACGGCCCAGATCACCGGGTTTTTCCAATCCTGCCTGTTCATGGGCGCGGCTCCCTTTCCGGATGGTCCGGGGAGGCCGCCACCACCCGGATGCTCATGTCAAACTCCCGCCGGTCCTCGATCTGCTGATCGAACGACCAGCTTTCGGCCTCCAGCAGCGGATAGCGGCGGATCGCCGAATTCATCTGCTCAAACTTCGCCAGATCGACCACCGATCCGGCCAGCCGGACGTCCTTGGGCGAACAGCGCAGCGAATCGATCTTCAGATCGAAATCCTCGCCCAGGCCCGCCAGGGCATCCATCATCAGCATGAACGTACGGCTGGCGGAATCCGGCAGACTGGATTGCGTGTGGGAGCGCCGCAGGATCCGCAGCTTGCGATATTCGATCCGCACCTTTCGGGCGATCTCGGTCATGTCGGCAGACGCGCCCGGCGGCTCGCCGAAGACCTCGACATACGCCCGATTCGCCGCCGTCTGGGCCTGGTCCTGCTGCCGCTGGTACTGCCGGCCGTACAGCTTGAGGAGGCCCAGCAGGCAACACATCAGCAGGCAGATGGCCGCGGACGATCCGAACAGGGCCCGCCGCCGGGAGGCGAGCATGCTGCCCGGCGGCAAGCCGTCGGCCCGGAAATCCACCGCCCGCTCGTGCGAGAAGCCCCCAATGGCGGCCCCGGCGGCCAGGGCGGTGGCCAGATCGGCCTCGGCCAGGGCCACCGTGGCCAGGCCCGACAACTCGGCAAACCGCCGGATCTGGTCCTGGCCAAAGCCGCCGGCGTGATACAACAGTTTGCGGGGGGCCCGCTCCGCGGGCAGCGGCGCCGTCGAGCGGCGCAGCTCCGGACCCAGCAATTCCACCGCGTGGGCCGGGCTGGCGCAGATCATGCTGCGGGTCAGGATCGGCCGGCGCTGCTCATCCAGCAGCACCAGATACAGACTGCCGAAGGCCCAGCCGATCACCGCCGCGGGCGTTCCCGGCGGGTATCCCGGGTCCTGGCCCAGATAGTGCAGCCAGGCGCACAGATCCGGCTCGGCCCGCAGGGGCTCCAGCCCGGTCCGCTCCAAATGCCCCAAGACATCCACGAGACGGTCACGGTCGTGGGAATAGACGATCAGATCGCTGCCGCTGCCGGCGGCGCTGCCGCCGCCGACCGGCGGACAGGGACAATAGCACAGGGCCAGATTCTCGGCGTCGGCGGCGAGTTCCTCCTCGACGTCGAAATGCAGGGTCTGCTTGATCTGCCGCGTCTCGGTGAATTCCGTATGATGCATCTGGGTTTGATAGAACCGACCCGCCAGGGCCAGCATGACTGGAAGCGTCCGGGGGTACTGCTGATGGACCTGCTCGGCCAGCTGGCGGGGCAGGTCCTCCGGCGCCGCGGCGCCCGCCGAGCCGTTCGCCGCCAGCTTGATCGTCGAGGCCCAGTGAAAATCCGAACCGTGTTTTTCCAGCACCACGGCCGTCAGATGCGCCTGGTCATAATGGATTCCTAAGCTGCGATTCTTCGCCAAGATTCTACTCCCCGGAAAAGACCGCCGAGGTCAGCATGTTGTCGTTGAAGTCAAAATAGATCCCGCCCAGCAGCCGGTTGCGGACGCGGCCCAGGCGGGCCTCCACGTGGAGGGAATAGGTGTCGCTCTTGACCACGCACAAACTGCGGATGTTGTTGCTCATCTCGATGCTCAAGGCCCGCACCTTCTGGAGCTGGCCGGTATTGGTGAACGGCGCCTGCCGGCGGTATTCGACGATGCTCCGCGCCTGGTCCTCTGTTAGACCGATCTGCTCGAACGCGCAGAACAAGAGGTCCTCGGAGGCGGTGTTCAGGTTGAGGTAATACGTCCCCCACATGCTGAGGTAATCGCAAAACCGCGCGGTGGGGATCTCCATCTCCACCTGAATGGCCTCGCTCTGCGGATCGTGCTTGAGGAACTCGTGCCAGCCGGCGGCGAACACCGACATGTTCGTATGGCGCTGATTGTGCTCCCGCACCCGTTCGGCGTATTCGATCCGGCGGCCGCGGCGGGTCAGTGACGCGTCCCGGCCGCTTTTGCGGACCTGGACCGGCGCCGGCGGCAGGGTCAGCGGCCGGGCCTGTTTTTGCGCCTCCTTGATCACCCGTTCGGCCGCCGTGGCCGAGACGCCCAGGCGGCGGGCGTACTGACGAAACCCCTTCTCGGCCAGGGCGGCCGAGCCGCCCGGTTCGAAGGGCGAGCGCAGCAGCCAGTAGATCGGCCACTTGGCGTTCTCGTCGTGCACCTGCACGTTCACCGAGACCGGCCCGATCTGCAGGGTCTTTTCCAGGATGACGTAGGGCGGCCTCTCGACGGCCGGTTCGGCCGCCTCCGCCAGCAGCTCCTCCAGATCGACTTGGTTGGGATCCGGCGACGATTCCACCGGCGTTTCGGCCGTCGCCTCCGCCGGCGCCGCCAGCGGCTGGCGGCGCTGGTAGTACACCATCCGGGCCCCCATGATGATCCCCGACTCGGCGCCGTAGCGGCACTGGATCCGTTCGAGGCGGAAGCGGTGCGAACGCATCCGCAGGGTCGCCTCGGCCTGAAACTGCACGATGACCACCGCCAGCACCACCAGCACGATCAGCGTGAGCAACAGCGTGAAACCCCGTTTTGTACTTCCCGCACGATACACGATACGAATTTTCCTGTTACGCTTGCCGGCTGCATCGCCGCGCCGGTCCGGTTGCCGGGGCCGCTCTTTTTCGCTTTCCGCGAAGGCCGCCTCGTCGGCTCCAGATTAAAACTTAAACCGCTCCAGGCAAAAGGTCCGGCTCACCGTAAAGAGGCGGTCCGGGTCCTGGGCCTCGCCGCGAAACAGGCAGCACGTCACCTCGATCAGGTTGTCGGTCAGCTCGCGGGCCTCAAACGAATAGACCTGCTCGCACATGGGGATATAGTTCGCCGCCTGGCCGTCGCGGCTGGGATTCCGGCGGCGATAGAGCACCAGATCGTCCTGCTCGTAGCGGGGCATGGCCACCCATTCGACCGTGCTGCTCGGCGAGGTCCGGCCCGTCCCGAGCATGGCGATGATGGTCAGCTGCGTCGTTTCCCGATCCGGCCCCACGGCATGGTTGCGGATCTGGACCTGGATCCCATGGGCCGCCGCGACGGCCAGGTCATCCACCAGCAGGTCCATGCAATGCTCCACGGCCGCTTCCTGGGTCAGTTCCTGCTCCAGGCGGATCGTCTGGCTGCTGGTCCGGTTCAACAACTGCAGGCTCACCACCGCGATCATGGCCACGATCACGAAGGTGACCAGCAGTTCCAGCAGCGTCAGCCCCCGCTGGCGGGCCACCGGCGGCCGGAGGAATCGACGCCCGGCCGCATTCCGCGGCCGCGTCGAGCGGAGGCCACGCTGTTTGGTTTTCGTCTGCATCGTATTCTTACTTCGGCCGGGGCAGATCGAGCTGCGCGTCCAACGACTTGCCTTTGAGCTCGTCGGCCATATCCTCATCGATTTCGCCCCGGCGGATCAACTCCTCGATAATCTCATCCAGGGAGGGCTCGTGGCCCAACAGCTCCCGTAACTCCTCGAGAATCGGACTGGAGGGCTGATCCGGAAACGGCACCGCCATCTCCCGGCCGGCCAGCGGCTCCAGGGAACCGATGTAGCGCTCCAGCTCCACCAGCGTGTCGCCGCCCAGCAGATACGATTCAACCCGCACCGTCGCCTTGATCACGCTGGCGGCCGCCGTGTTCTGTCTGCCGCCCGCGACGTCCATCTGCTCGCGGGCCATGGACAATTCCCAACTGAAGCGGGGATCGAGTTCGTCCTGGCCGTGCAGTTCCTGGGCGTTGGGCTCCTGGCGGCTGTCGAGCAGGATCTCCATCCGCCGCTGGGCCACGATCCCCGCCGCCTGCCGCAGGCCTTCCCGTTCCAGCCCGTCGGTGGTCCGGCGATAGACCA
>JAFGFX010000109.1 GCA_016930855.1 Sedimentisphaerales bacterium
CCTGCCGCCTGAATTGCCGCATGGACCGGATCAATCAGTATCTGTGGGAACTGAGGCACCCGCCGGCCCACGTGAATTTTATTTAAGGGAACCTCTAAAAATTCATTTTGGCTGGGAACGGCTGCACTACCCCCTCCGCCGGCGTTGTCGGCCTAAAATTCGTCCTCGACGGTGCTAAGGCTACGCCTGCGGCGATTTTAGACCTGTCGCCTTGGCGGAGACCTTCTCGCTCGTTCTCGCTCTAAAAGCAATTTTTAGAGGCCCCCATGAGAGACCGATGGACACACAGGCGTTTCTCAGAACCAAGGCCGAACGGATCCGCCGGGAGGTGATCGCCGTGGCCGTGGCCAACCAGGCCGGCCATATCGCCCCGTCGCTGTCCTGCGTGGATATCCTGACGGCGCTGTATTACGAGGTTCTTCGCTACGATCCGCGGAATCCCCTCTGGCCGGACCGCGACCGGCTGATCTTCTCCAAGAGCCACGGCTGTTACGCGTTGTACGCCATCCTGGCGGATTTGGGGGTGGTTCCCGACGGGCTCTGGCGGAATTTCTACCGC
Organism: Sedimentisphaerales bacterium; assembly: GCA_016930855.1. Taxonomy (GTDB): domain Bacteria; phylum Planctomycetota; class Phycisphaerae; order Sedimentisphaerales; family SM23-30; genus JAFGFX01. Next base: position 560 of record JAFGFX010000109.1, read on the forward strand.
CAGCCGGACGGGCTCTGGGGCTGCGCGGAGGGCAAACCGGAATTCGGCCTGGAGGCGGGCTGCGGCTCGCTCGGTCACGGCCTGCCGCTGGCGGTGGGACTGGCGTTCGGGGCGGGATTGCAGAAAAAGGCGTATCATACGTTTTGTATCGTCGGCGACGGCGAGATGCAGGAAGGGACCAACTGGGAGGCGATCCAGTTCGCGGTCAAGCACCGCATCGACAACCTGACGATCATCGTGGATCAGAACCGCCTGCAGGCGATGGACCGCATCGACAACATCATGGACCGGACGGCCGACGACCTGTCGGATCGCCTGCGGGGGTTCGGCCTGGCCCCGCGGAGCTGTCCGGGTCATGACGTCGCGACGCTGGCCCGGCGGTTCGGACGGGCCCGGGCGGCCCGCGAGGGCGTGCCCGGCCTGATCCTGGCCCAAACGGTCAAGGGCTACGGCCTGGCGTGCATGGAAAACGTGCCCAAGTTCCATTTTCGCGTGCCGACGGAGGCGGAACTGGCCGGGCGGCGGGAAAACGATTGTGTTGAATTATCGTAAAGAGATCATTGCGGCGTTGGCGCCGTATTTCCGGATGGACCAGCGGTATACCCTGCTGGTCGGCGATATGGGATTCGGCGCCATCGACACGCTGCGCGAGGAGTTCCCCGACCGCGTGATCAACTGCGGCATCATGGAGCCGGGCAGCACCGGCATCACGGCGGGCATGAGCCTGTCGGGGCTCATCCCGATCTTCTATACCATCGTGACGTTCCTGGCGTTTCGCTGCCTGGAGCAGATCCGCAACGACGTGGTGCTGCCGGGCCTGAACGTCAAGTTCATCGGCACCGGCGCCAACGACTACTTCCGCTTCCTGGGCCCGAGTCACTGCTGCGGCCGGGACGACGTGGCCGTCATGGAACTGATCCGGATGGAGGTCTTCGATCCGTACGAGACCGAGGAGGCGTTTGGGGACATGGTCGATCGCTGGATTCGCGGCCCCCGGGCCGGTTACTTTCGCGTGTAGGACGGTGGAACGATCATGGATTTGGGCATTGCGGGAAAACGCGTGCTGGTGACGGGCGCCAGCCAGGGCATCGGCCGGGCGATCGCCCGGGGCTTTGCCGGCGAGGGCTGCCGGGTGGCCGTTCTCGCCCGTCGTGAAGAGGAACTGGAGGCCGTCGTCGCCGAGATGGGCGGCCGCGAAAAAGGGCATGCCTGCTGCGCCGTGGATTTGATGCCGCCGGGCGCACCGACGCAGGCGGTCCGGAAGCTGACCGAGGACCAGGAGCCCTTCGCGATCGTGGTGCACAATGTCGGCGGGACGCTGGGGATGAAGCAGCCCCTGGCGCCGATGGAGGACTGGCAGCGGGTTTGGCGGTTCAACGTGGGCATCGCCCAGGAGATCAACGCCCTGGTGATCCCGCCCATGCAGGACCGTCGGTGGGGGCGGGTGATCCATATCTCCTCGGTGGCGGCGCTGGACCTGCGCGGCTCGTGCGGTTACGGGCCGGCGAAGGCCTACCTGAACGCCTATACCAAGGTGCTGGCCCGGGCCCTGGCGCCGAGCGGCGTGGTGGTCTCGGCGGTGCTGCCGGGCGCGGTTTACGCCCCCGGCGGTCACTGGGATTGGGTCCGGGACAACAAGCCGGCGATGCTGGAGGACTTCCTGCGGCACCATCACGCGGTCGGCCGGTTGGGCCAAGCCGGGGAGATCGTGCCGTTCGTGCTGCTGCTGGCCTCGCAACAGGCGAGCTTTGCCCAGGGGGCCCTGGTCAATGTCGATGGCGGCACCATGTAAGTCCTGCCGTGTCAATAACGGGCGACATTCTGGTTTGGATAATGATACCTTTGTGTGTTTCATGGCGCGGTAAGACGCCTCGGGTTCGACGGAAGGTTTACGATGTCGATTGATTATCCCCTGCAATTCAAGGCTGCCATCCTGGAACGGATCCGGGCGCCGCTGGTCGTCGATCAGGTGACCTTCGAAGGGCCCCTGCAACCCGGCCAGGTGCTGGTGCGGATCGACTACAGCGGCATCTGCGGCAAGCAGATCGAGGAGATCCAGGCCAGCGGCGGGGCGGATCCGTACCTGCCCCACCTGCTCGGCCACGAGGGCAGCGGCGTGGTTGTCGATATCGCACCCGGCGTCAAGACCGTCGCCCGCTCCGATCGCGTGGTGCTGCACTGGGTCAAGGGCCGGGGGATCGACGCCGACACGCCTATTTACTCCCGCGGCGGCCGGCGGGTCAACGCCGGCTGGATCACCACCTTCAACGAGTACGCGGTGGTCTCCGAGAACCGCCTGACGGTCATCCCCGCCGACGCCGACCGGAAGATCGCCGCCCTGCTGGGCTGCGCGGTGACCACCGGCGTGGGCGTGGTGGTCAACGAGGCGAACGTGCGGCCGGGCCAGTCGCTGGCGGTCTTCGGCTGCGGGGGGGTGGGCCTCTGTAGCGTGCAGGGCGGCCGGCTGGTCAACGCCGATCCCCTGATCGCCGTCGATACCAACGCCGAGAGCCTGGAGATGGCCCGCCGCTTCGGCGCCAGCCACACGATCCGCGCCGATACGGATGATGTCTTCCGGGAGGTCAAACGTATTACCGGCGATCTCGGCGCCGAGGTGGTGATCGTGACGGCGCCTGATCCGTCCGTGTTGGAATTGGCGGTGCGGACGGCGTCGCTGCCCGGGGCGGTGTATCTAGTGGCCGTGCCGCCGGCGGGGGGGCGGGTGAGCCTGGAATCGCTGGCGATCCATCGCCAGTGCGTGCTAACCGGCTCCTACGGCGGCGGGGTGGTTCCCGATCGTGACATCTGCCGCTATCTTCGCCTCCACGAGCAGGGCCGGTTGCAACTGGAGGAGCTGATCAGTCACACCGTCAGCCTCGACGATATCAATGAGGGCATCGAGCGCGTCCGGTCCGGCACCATCGGCCGCTGCCTGGTTCGCATGTAGGGCCGCCGGCGGATTCGGCCGGACCCGGAATGGCGGGGGACGGTATAAAAACCTCATTTGTTCTGTTTCGGTACGCGAATGAACGATTACGTATGTTTGCAGCCCGGCGATCCCGAACGCCGGCGGACCCGGATCCTGCTGGTCTATCCCAAGGTCGGCTCGGAGGCCAGGGGCGTGAGCCTCTATCCGCCGCTGTCGCTGTTGTACCTGGCGGCCTGTCTGAAGGAGTATTCGGTCGCTATCTTCGATCAACGGGTGGACGATCCCGGCCGCTTCGCTGATTTGCTGGGGCAGGAGCCGCTCTGTGTGGGATTTTCCATCATGACCGGCCCGCAGATCCGGCACGCCCTGGAGCTGGCCGGCCAGGCGAAACAGCGTGGTATCCCCACCGTGTTCGGCGGCGTCCACGCCACGATCCTGCCCGAGCAGACGCAGGCCGATCCGAACGTCGATTACGTCGTCAGCGGGGAAGGCGAGGATTCCTTCCGCCGGCTCATCGAGTCGCTGTCCGGTAAACGGAGCGTCCCGGCCGTGATCCGCGACGGTCAACCCGATCTGAACTGCCTGTCGGATCTGCCCTACGAGTTGGTGGACGCCGAGCAGTACGTCATCTCCTCGGCGATCGAGGGCCGCTCGCTGCCGGTGCTCTTCAGTCGCGGCTGTCCCTTTGCCTGCACCTTCTGCTGCAACCCGGTGATTACCGGTCGCCGCTGGCGGACCATGGACGTGGATCGGGCGATCGGGCAGCTGGATAGGCTCGTCGAGACCTACCGGCTCGATTCGGTGATCTTCTGGGATGAAAATCTGTTCGTGAATCCGGCGATCCTCCATCATCTGGCGGATAGTATCCAGGGTCGGTTTGGATGGTTTGCGCAATCGCGGGCCAATGCGTTATTGCAATACGACCTGAATCACCTGGAGGCGATGGGTGTCCGGCGATTTTCCTGCGGCCTGGAAAGCGGCTCGCCCGCCATCCTGAAAAAGATCCGCAAGCAGGAGACCGTCGAGGAGTATCTCGAAGCGAATCGCCGGCTGGCCCGAACCGGGATCAGCGTCTGGTACAATTACATTATCGCCTGGCCGTTTGAGACTTTGGAAGACTTGAAACTGACGGTCCAACTGGCGGTCCGGATCCTCGAAGAGAATCCCCACGCCCAAAACAGCACGTTTTATCTGCTGACTCCCTATCCCGGTACCCAGATCGGCGATCAGTACTATGCGGATTTTATGCCGCAGTCATTGGCGGCCTGGTCCGACTTCGGCCGTCACAATTTCGCCGCTCCCTATTACGAACCGGAGCGCGTCAAACTCTACGAACGCATCTGCTTTTCCTCCAAGTTCGTCGGTCGTAAGATTCTCGCTCTCTTCCCCGACGATTCCGAACTCAACGAACTCGTAGAAATCATGACCCATAAATGGAAACACTTCGATTTTAGCGATGACGCCGAATGGGAAACACTCCAGATCCGCGCCTGGGATTGCCTGCAACGCCTCTTCGGGGAGAACGCGTATTAGACAGGATAACCGGATTGACAGGATAAAAACAAAATGGTTCTCATCGGAAAAAGTTGATGGCAAGATCGTGGCGATCAATCCTATGTGCCCTGTTGGCAGAGGCTTATGTTATTTTCAGACACCTGATGTGCCCCGGGGGCATTGTTTTCACCGGATTCGCGGAGCCGTTCCTTACCAACTTTTTCCGAGTTGATCCATAGTTTATTTACCCGGAACCCGGTGCCCGAATTTTACTCGAACTGCTTTCGGCGCCGGGCGGGGGGGATGTTCAGCAGGGAGCGGTACTTGGCGACGGTGCGGCGGGCGACGGTCAGGCCGCACTTGGTCAGTTCCTCGGCCAGCTGGTCGTCGTTGAAGGGAATTTTTTTATCTTCGCCGTCGACGATGTCCTGCAGCTTGGCCTTGATGGCGTCCCAACTGACGCTTTCGCCGGCGGCGTTCTCGGTCCCGCCGGTGAAAAAGGCCCGCAGCGGATAGATGCCGATCGGCGTCTGCATGTATTTGCCGGAGACCGCCCGCGAGACGGTCCCGACGTGGATGCCCAGGACCTCGGCCACCTCCACCATGGGCAGGGGCTTGAGGTGCAGGGGGCCGTGGTCGAAAAACTCCCGCTGCGACGACAGGACGTGGTTGACCACCCGCAGGAGGGTGGTCTTGCGCTGCTCGATCGACTCGATCAGCCAGCGGGCCGAGCGGATGTTGTTCTTGAGAAAGTCCCTCGCCTCGGCGGGCAGCTGGTTCTGCTTGGACATCTGGGCGTAGAGGGTGTTGATCTTCAGGTTCGGCGATTTGCCCTCGTTCAGGCGGGCGGTATAGACGTCGTTTTCCTCGTCGTATTCCACCAGGATGTCCACGATGATGTAGGGCGTCTCGTGCCGGCCGATCTGCAGGCCGGGCCTCAGGTCCAGCCGGCCGATCATCTTGACCGCTTCCTGGATCTCGGCGATGCTCCTGCCGGTTTTTTTGGCCACCTGCGGGTACCGGTTCATCTCGATGTCCTTGAGGTGATGCCGCACCAGCTCCAGGGCCAGGCTGTGATCCTCCGGGGCGCTCATCAACTGCAGGGCCATGCATTCGGCCAGGTCCCGCGCCCCCACGCCCGCCGGCTCCAGGGTCTGCACCAGCCGCAGCGCCTCGTCCCACTGGGCCGCCTTGACTTGCGGCGCCCGTTCGTACAGGGCCGCCGGCTCGGTGGACAGGTACCCCGATTCGTCGATGTGGTCGATCAGGATGTCGCCGGCCTGGCGGACCGGCTCGTCGCAGTCGACGAAC
>JAFGFX010000110.1 GCA_016930855.1 Sedimentisphaerales bacterium
CCCGCTTCGATCTATTTAGCGGGATGCTGGTTCCCTACTGCCTGGCGACCATGCTGATGGTGATCGCGGCGGGCGGGACCATCTATCATAGCCTGGAGAATCTACGGACCCAGGACGTCAGGGACCTGCCGGCCCTGGCGCGGATGTTGACGAGCGAGGCCGAAAATTCGGCCCCCAGTCCGGCCCGGCGGTTTTGGCAGCTTCTGGATGGCGATACCCGGGTAATGCTCAGCGATCTGGCCGGGCGGGACGAGGCGACCACCGAGCAGAAGCAGGCCTTCTGCCGGGCGGCCAATGCGATCATCGCCTCGGGCGATATGTATACCCGGGAGGATTTCACGGTATTGGAAGACAGGCTACCCGCCAATGCCCGGGGGATCTTGAAGAAGGACCGCGCTACACTGATCGACAAGGAGGTCCGCCTGCTCAATCGCCAGTTGCTGGATACCGCCTTTCTGGTCCCCCGGCAGAAGGACGGACAGACGATTTGGGGCGACGACCTCATTAAGAAACTGTCCCTGCGGGTTTCGCCCGCCCAGGCCGCCGGCATGTTCGAGTCGTTGGGCATCACCCCCTTTGTCTCCCGCTACATCTTCGGCCTGGGCATCCTGGGCATCGTCTTGAGCTCCATTACCCTGCAGATGCTGATGGCCGGCTTCGGCGCCTGCGAGATCTTCAAGCTGGAGCCGGGCGGGCGGGCCTACAAGCTGGCCTGCCTGATTCCGGCCCCGGGCATGCTGGGCGTGGTGCTCTGGAAGACCATGGGCACCTGGATCGCGGTGCCGACCTCGGCGATCTGCGGGATCATGCTGCCGATCGCCTACATCGGTTTTTTCCTGCTGAACAACAACAAGAAATACCTGGGCGCCGCGACGCCGCGAGGCGCCCAGGCCCTGATCTGGAACCTGGGGATGCTGCTGGCGATCGCCGTGTCCCTGGCCAGCGCCGCGTACTATATCTATACCCTCTAGGACGCCGGTGGCCGCCGGCCGGCGGATTCCGGCCGTCACATAAGTGGACCGCCGGCGGTGTTCGCCGCTGCGTAAAAAGGGCAACGCATGAAAACCTGGAATTTCGGGATCATCGGGGCGGGCCTGATCGCGGACTTTCACGCCCGGGCCCTCGGCGATCTGGCCAACGCCCGCCTCGTCGGCGTGACCGATACGAACCCGGCCAAGGCCGGCAAACTCGCCGAGAAATATTCCTGCCGGGCGTTCGCCGATGTCGCCCAGATGCTGCACGATCCGCAGATCGAGGTCGTGACCATCGCCACGCCCAGCGGGGCCCACCTGGCGCCGGCGGTGGCGGCCGCCGAGGCCGGCAGGCACGTCCTCTGCGAAAAGCCGCTGGAGGTCACGCTCGAGCGGGTCTCGGCCATGATCCAGGCCCACGAACGGGCCGGCACCTGCCTGGGCGGCATATTTCAGACCCGCTTCCAGGAGGCCCTGGTGCCCCTGCGGGAGGCGATTCGTGACGGCCGGTTCGGTAGAATCTCCTTCGCCGGGGCGTTCGTGCCCTGGTGGCGGCCGGATTCCTACTACCGGGACAACTGGCACGGCACCTGGGACCTGGACGGCGGCGGCGCCCTGATCAATCAATCCATCCATACGATCGATCTGCTCTGCGATCTGATGGGGCCGGTCGAGTCGGTCCAGGCCTACGCGGACCATCGGGTCCACCGGATCGAGGCGGAGGATACCGCGGTGGCGGCCCTGCGTTTTGCCAACGGGGCGCTGGGCCTGATCCACGGCACCACCGCCTCCTGGCCGGGCCGCGCCAGCCGCCTGGAGATCACCGGCGAGAAGGGCACGGTCGTGTATACGCAGGATTGCCTTGCCGTCTGGCAGTTCGCCGAGGATACGCCCCAGGATGAGCAGATCCGCCGGAACTACGGCACCCCGCGGGACGCCGGCGGGGCGGCCGATCCGGCGGCCATCTCCTACGAGGGCCACCGCAAGAACTTTGCGGCGTTCCTGGACGCCCTGGCCACCGGCAGCCATTTCGCCATCTCCGGCGCCGAGGCCCGCCGCTCCATCGAGCTGATCCTGGCCATCTACCAGTCCGCCCGGCAGCAGAAACGCGTCCAGCTTACGGATATCTGAACCGCCGCCGATCGATCCGCCGGATCGATCGATTCGGACGTCCGCAACGTAGTAAAATGATTCACTGGTGAGGTCCCGATGAAAACCGACATAACGCCCGTGGCCGCGGAGTTGTATTTCCTGCCGGTTGCCACCCGCATGCCGCTCAAGTTCGGGCCGGAGACGCTCACGAGCGTGACCTGCGCCCGGGTGCGCCTGACCGTGCGGGACCGGACGGGCGCGACGGCCGCCGGCTGGGGCGAAAGCCCGCTGAGCGTGCAGTGGGGCTGGCCCAGCTCGATCAGCCTGCGCGAGCGGGCCGAGGCGATGGAGGAGTTCTGCCGCCGGCTCACCGAGGCCTGGGCCGAATTCGATCTCTGGGGCCACCCGCTCGAGGTCGGCCTGGAATTCATTGAGTCCCGCCTGGACGACCTGCGGGCCCGGTTCAACCAGCAACGCGGCGCGGCGGCCGAGCCCATGCCGCACCTGGCGGGCCTGCTCTGCCTGGCGCCGTTCGACCTGGCCCTGCACGACGCCTACGGCATCCTGCGCGGCCGGGACGTCTATACCACCTACAACGCCGAGTTCCTGAACGCCGACCTGTCGCGGCACCTGACGGCCGCCGTGGGCGCGGCGGTCTCCTTCGCCGGGGCCTACCCGGACGATTATTTGGTGTTTCCCGGTCCGCAGAGCCTGCCCGCCTGGCACCTGGTCGGCGGCGTCGATCCGCTGGACGCCGGCGACCGCACCGGCGACGAACCGGATGACGGCTATCCGGTACTGCTGGCCGACTGGATCCGCCGCGACGGGCTGACCTGCCTGAAGATCAAGCTCCGCGGCAACGACGCCCGCTGGGACTACCAGCGCCTGGTCCGGGTGGGCGCCATCGGCTTGGCTCAGAACGCCCTGTGGCTGTCTGCCGACTTCAACGGCACGGTGACCGACCCGGCCTACGTCAACGACATCCTGGACCGTCTCAAGGTCGAGCACCCGCGAATCTACCAGATGATCCTCTACGTCGAGCAGCCCTTCGCCTACGACCTGGAGGCCAACCGGCTCGACGTGCACAGCGTCTCGGCCCGCAAGAGCCTGTTCATGGACGAGAGCGCCCACGACTGGCGGCTCGTGCGGCTGGGCCGCGGCCTGGGCTGGACGGGCGTGGCCCTCAAGACCTGCAAGACCCAGACGGGCGCCCTGCTGAGTCTGTGCTGGGCC
>JAFGFX010000111.1 GCA_016930855.1 Sedimentisphaerales bacterium
TTGACCAGGAACAAGACCGCCATCCGCACCGTCAGGCCGTTGGTCACCTGTCGCAGCACGGTGCTGTTGGGCCCGTCGGCGATCTCGCTTTCCAGTTCCAGCCCCCGGTTGATCGGGCCCGGATGCATCACCAGCACATCGTGCTTGGCCCGCTTCATCCGCTCGACGGTCAGGCCGAACAGCCGGGTGTATTCCCGCACGGAGGGGAACAGCACCGCCTCGGTCCGCTCGAACTGGACCCGCAGCATATTTAAGACGTCCATGGAGCCGATGATCTCGTCGAAATCGTGGCAGACCGTCACCGGCAGCGTTTCCACCGCCGTGGGCATCAGGGTCGGCGGTCCGACCAGGTACACCTCGGCCCCCAGCGTGTTCAGGCCCCAGATGTTGCTCCGCGCCACCCGCGAATGGGCGATGTCGCCGACGATCGCCACCTTCAGGCCCGCCAGATCCCCCCGCAGCTCCCGAATCGTGAAGATATCCAGCAGGCCCTGGGTCGGATGCTCGTGATAGCCGTCGCCGGCGTTGACCACGCAGGCGTCCACGCACTGGCTCAGCAGGTACGGCGCCCCGCCGGCGCTGTGCCGGATGACGATGATGTCGATCCCCATGGCCTCGAGGTTCTTGGCCGTATCCCGCAGGGTCTCGCCCTTGGAGACGCTCGAGCCCTTGGCGGCGAATTCCAGCACGTCGGCGCTCAGGCGGCTGGCTGCCAGGCGGAAGCTGTTCCGCGTGCGGGTGCTGTCCTCGAAAAACAGGTTCACCACCACCCGGCCGCGCAGGGCCGGCGCCTTCTTGATCGAACGCCGCGAGATCTCCTTGAACCCCTCGGCCGTATCCAGGATATGCACCAGCTCGTCCCGGCTCAATTCCCGCAGACTGAGCAGATGCTTGCGCCGCCAGACAAAGGAGTCGGCCTTGCCCGAACGGGCCTCGGCACTCCCTGCGGATTCGTTTTGGCTTGCCATGGTCTCTACCCGGAATTGTTTATCGTCCGAAATTGTCCGCGGCGATTCGCGGCGGTTTGCCCGCTATTCCAGGACGACTTCCTCGCGGCTATCCACTTCCCGAAGATAGACGTGCACCCGCTCGGTCGGCAGCGCGTCGATCCGGCGGCCCGCGTAATCGGCCCGGATCGGCAGCTCCCGCTGGCCCCGATCGATCAGCACCGCCAGCCTAATCGCCCGGGGCCTCCCCAGATCGATCAGCGCATCCAGCGCCGCCCGCACCGAGCGGCCGGTGTTCAACACGTCGTCGACCAGCACCAGGAACCGGTCGTCGATGGCAAAGTCGATCTCCGTCGCCCGCACCACCGGCTGCTGGTAGCCCATCCGGTTGAGATCATCCCGATAGAGGGTGATATCCAGGGTGCCGCAGTCGATCGGCTCGGAAAATCTCGTCTGCAATCTCTCCCGCAGCCGCTCGGCCAGCGTCTCGCCCCGCGAACGAATCCCCACCAGGGCCGGGCTGACACCGGCCGGCAGATCCTCGACAATTTGTTCGACCAGGTCCGCCAGCATCTGGCCGATCTGGATTTCGTCACATACAACCTGCACGATGATGCCTCATTTCCCGATAGTCTGTTTGACGGTGCCGACCGCCTGAATCCGCCGCCGCCGACATCTGCCGACGGCAAGTCTAGCATGGGCATGCCGCCGATGCAAGCCGCCGGTCGGCTCCGATGGGTGAAAAAATCAATCCGGCGGCGCCAGTCGCAGCACCGTCCCGGGCCAAATGCGATGGGGATCGGCCAGCCGGTTCCAGCGGGCCAGCCGGTCGTAGGCGGCCGCGTCGCCCAGGAACGTCTCGGCGATCCGGGCGAGGGTATCGGCGGGCGCCACCACGTAGCCGTCCGGACGGCTCAACGGCCGGCGGCCGGCGCCGGCCCCAGCGGATTGGCCGTCCCAGGGCAGAACCAGCCAGTCGCCCGGCCGCAGTTGCCGGCAGACCTCCGGGCGATCCGCATTCTGTTGCCGGATATGGTCCACCTGGCGGGCCTGGCCGTAATACTGCAGGGCCAGGCCGTAGAGCGTATCTTGCGGACGGACGCGATGGACAAGCTGGCCCCAGTGCCGGCGGTCAAGCAGATTGGGCCAGGCCGACTCGGGCAGCGGGCGATCGACCGGTCGACCGCCGCGGCCGATGACATCCGTATGCTTGGGTGCATACCAGGCGCCGGGCGGGGGAATCAATCCCGCCAGCGGGCGATACTCGATGTCCTCCAGCCGCTGGATGCCCGTCCGCTGCGAGGCACATCCCGCCGCCAGCAGGGCCACCGCCACCCGCAACACCCGCAACCGGCCTGCCATCATCGTCTGCTTCATAAACGCTGTTTCTCGTGAGGCTGACTCATCGCCGCGCGAAACGCCTGGCGGGGCTCACTTGTCCGAGGACCGCGCCGGTTAATCGCTGACCAGAGGCACGAAGCGGCACAAACAGAGGTGGCGTCTGCGGCAGCGGCCCGCCTGGTTTTCCAGCAGGATCAACTCCTGGCTGCCCGCTGGTCCGATCGGAATGATCATCTTGCCGTTCGGGGCCAACTGGTCGGTCAGGGCCGACGGGACCTCCAGGGCCCCGGCCGCCACCAGGATCCGGTCGAACCGGGGCGGCGCCTCCGGATCGGGCGGTTCGGTTCCGGCCAGCGGTTTGGGCCAGCCGGCGGCGCCATCGCCCACGAAATACTCCACGTTGTCGATCGCCAGGGCCTCCAGGTTCGCCCGGGCCTGCCGGGCCAGCTCTTCGATCCGCTCGATCGTGTAGACCTTGTGGACCAGGGCGGCCAGGATCGCCGTCTGGTAGCCGCAGCCCGTCCCGATCTCCAGCACCCGCTGGTGGACCTGCAGATCGAGCTTCTCGGTCATCAGGGCCACGATGTAGGGCTGAGAGATCGTCTGGCCGCAGCCGATCGCCACGGGCTGATCCAGGTAGGCCTCGCGGCGGTTTTCCGGCGGGATGAAATGATGCCGCGGCAA
>JAFGFX010000112.1 GCA_016930855.1 Sedimentisphaerales bacterium
CTTGGCGGCCCGGAAGACCTTCTCGATTTGGTTGGTCATCTTCAGGCCCGGCAGATGCAGCATCACGCTGACGCGGATGCCGGTGCCCACGTTGGTCGGGCAGGCGGTCAGGTAACCCAGTTGGGCGGAAAAGGCGTATTCGAGCTGGCTTTCGAGGATGTCGTCGATTTCGCAGATCCGCGTGAAGATCGGCATGAGCTGGAGGCCCTGGGCCATGATCTGGATCCGCAGGTGGTCCTCCTCGTTGATCATCAGGACCAGCGATTCGTCCCGGCTCAGGGCGACCGCCCGGCTGCCGTCCGGCTCGGCCAGTTCCCGGGAGATCAGATGCCGCTCGGTCAGCAGGCGCCGCTCCATGGCCGAGGTGTCGGACATGGAGATATACCAGAGGTCCTTCTTGAGCGGCGTGCGCATCAGCCGCTCGTGGACGAACTCCAGGATCTCCTTTTGCTGCTCCGGATTGGCGTGGGAATAGAAGTGGAACCCGGCCACGTTCCGCGCCAGCCGGATCCGCGACGAGACCACCACGTCGCCGTGCGGGCCTTCGCTGGCCAGCCAGGGGCCCACCCCTTTGCACATTTCGCTAAGTTTCATGGAAGCGTCGAACCCCTCGTTCTGTCAAAATCCCCCCGTGGCTGCCCCGTCGCGTCCCGACGGACCGAGTGCGGTCGCCGGGGCCGGACGCGGTCAGTTCAGAGGAAGATGCTTGATCTCGTCGCGAACTCGAGCGGCCGTCTCGTAATCCTCGCTATCGATGGCCCGCTGGAGTTCCAGACGCAGGCGGCGCAGCTGCGACATCTGGCTGTCCTGGCCCTGGTGGTGGCGGGGATTTCGTCCCACGTGCTGCGTCGAGCCGTCGTGGGCCCGCTCGATCAGGGTCTCCAGCGGCTCCGAAAACGCCAGGTAGTCATTGGGGCAACCCAGCAGGCCGCGCTTGCGAAAGTCCGCCCAGCGCAGGTCGCACTGCGGGCAGCGCAGATCGGTCATTTCCTGGGCCTCCTCCTGGGCCGCCATGATGTTGTGCAGCAGTTCATTCAGCGGGACCTGCGTCTTGATGGTGATGCCCTCTTTCTGGGCGCACTGCTCGCACAGATGCCTCTCAATCTTGTCCCCGTTGACGATCTCGGTCAGGTGGACGGTCGCCGGATTGTCACAAAGCTGGCATTGCATCGCCTAAATCCTTGTCGGACAATACAATGGGTAAAACTCCCACCGCCGTTGTTCCTATATATAATGATAGATCTTTTCCTATGTATCGTCAATACCAACCGGAAAACTTATCTGCCGGGAAAAAATGCCCGCCGGCCAGAGCCCGCCGGTTTCGCCGGTCGGCGGGGCGGCGGCGGGGCGTCATTTCCTGTCCAGGCGGCGGATTTTTCCGCCCGGGCGGGTACCTGGCAGGCGGATGGATCCACCGTACGGCATGTCGTCTCGGGCGGTGTTTCGGCGGGGCTCGACCGGATTTATACCGGCGACCTTCGCGGCCGTCGCGGCCATGGCGGTACTGGAAAGGCCGTTTGGACCCACGGAGGTTGGGCTCGAAGGCCTGAATCGAACGCGGCACCCGGCGGATGGACCGGCCGGGCCTAGCGGCGGTATTGCCCCGAGCAGCCGGGCCGTTCCCAAACGGTAACCTCCCGCAGCCGCAGGGGCTCGTCAATCTCTCGACTCAGTTGGTCAAATACGTGGCGGGCCAGCCGTTCGGTGGAGGGATTCCGGCCGGCAAAGGCGTCCAGGTCGTTGAGGGACCGGGCCTGCTCCAGCGGCGCGACGATCCGGCGCAGGTGCTCCTCCAGCCGGTCGAAATCCATTACCAGACCGTCTTCATCCAGCCGCTCGGCCTCCACCACCGCCCGCAGTCGCCAGCTGTGGACATGGAGGCGTTCGGCGTGATCCGGACCCTGGAGATAATGACCCGCCCGAAAGCGGATTTCACAGGCAACGTGGTACATGGGCCGATTGCCTCTCAGGGGTGTTTTTCCCGCAGGCGGGCGGTCAGCTTCTCAAACACCGACGGCGGCAGCAGGCCCGAGACGTCGCCGCCGAAACGGCCCACCTCCCGGATCAGGGTGGACGAGGTGAATCCGTATTTTTCCGCGGTCATGATGAATACGGTTTCGATGCCCGCCACCGCCCGGTTGGTCAGGGCCAATTGAAATTCGTACTGGACGTCCGTCAGGTTCCGCAGGCCTCGAACAATCACCTGGGCGTTCTGACTCTTGACGTATTCGACCGTCAGGCCAGTGAATCGCTCCACCTTGACCTCCGGATAGTCCTTGACCAGCTCTGCGATCATCCGGACCCGTTCGGGCCCGGTGAACAGGGCGTCTTTGTCCGGGTTGTCGCCCACCGCCACGATCAGCTCGTCGAAGATCTTCAGGCTGCGGCAGATCACGTCCAGGTGCCCGTTCGTGATCGGATCGAACGATCCCGGAAATACCGCCCGCACGAATTTGTTCGGCGACATCATTTTGCTCCTTGTGCCGGTGCCTTGTCCGCAGAATCCGCATCATACGGCAAATGCCGCCGGGACACAAGAAGAAGATGGCGGGCGGCAGCGGCCGGTTCCCGCCGGCTCTGGCCCAATTGACTCTGCAGGGGATCTTTCAGACCGCCCTGTATCTCTATGCCAGTTAGGGCCGTCTAAGCGAGGGATTCTCGCAGGATGATCTGCAACATGCCGTGACCACTCGATCCTGACGATGTTTTACTTCAGGCGATTTTTGACCAGACGGACGCCGCCGCGCCGGCCGAGGCGGCCAGATCCAGGTATTCCAGTCCCGTGGCGGCCGCCGCGGTGATCGGGACCGGCTGCTCGATGCGGCGGCCCGGCCGCACCCGCGGCCCGAGCGCCAGCATCCAGACGCGGCGGCAGCCTTCGTCGGTTCCCTCGCCGGTGTAGAAATCACTGTGATGGATGAATCCCCAGTGGCCCGGACGATCCAGCTCGCGGCCGTGGTCCGGCAGGATCAGCATGAGGGTGTTTTCCCGATAGGCCTCCAGCCGTTCGGCGGCCCGCCAGATCCGTTCGGTGAGGTAGTCGGTCCGCCGGATCGCCTCGACGTAGCGGGACCAGCAGCCGTAGTGGGCGCAGTCGATCTCGCCCAGGGCGGCCATCATCACCGGCGGGGCAAAGCGCTCCATGCAGGCGATGGCGCAGTCGGTCAAAAAGGCGTCGTGACTGGTGGTCCCGTTACCGGCCTGCCAGAGGCGGTATTGCTCGGCCATGAACCGCCGCGCCGGCGGCGAGAGCAATCCGGCCGAGCTGATCCGGCCGCTTTGGCGGGCCAACTGGCTGCACTGGGCGGCCGCCCGGATTTCGGCCGCGGGCGAGCCGAGCGCGGCGGCGGCCGACAATCGCTGCTGGATCTGCTCGGCGGTCTCGCGGCGGATCGTCGGGGGCGTGACCACATTGGCGGCGTAACGGCTGCCATGGCTGCCGTCCAGGCTCACGCCGGTCTGGGCCAGGATCGAGGCGTACACAAAGGCCCAGGCGGCCGTGTCCGGCGCCGAGCGGGCCCGGCGGAAGATCTCGAAGACGGTCGGATGGGCCACCGGCCGGGTCCAGTCCAGGTCATCCCATTCCCAGTGCCCGCTGACGAT
The DNA here is from genome assembly GCA_016930855.1 of Sedimentisphaerales bacterium. Classification (GTDB taxonomy): domain Bacteria; phylum Planctomycetota; class Phycisphaerae; order Sedimentisphaerales; family SM23-30; genus JAFGFX01. Next base: position 3,604 of record JAFGFX010000112.1, read on the forward strand.
CGAGCCGGCCGAGTTCGGATGCACCACCTTGTGCTCGACCCGCATATTGGTAAACAGGGTTCCGCGGGGGATTAGCGTCCCAGCCAGATGCGGGATATGGCGCCGCTGCGGATCGTCGATGGTTTCCTGGCAGCGGGTGCCCCCTCCGAACAGGATGATAATCAGCTTGCGCCTGTCGGGGCCGGGCGAGGGTGTGGTCGGCGATAGAACCGACGCCGTCTGTGGAACCCAGCCGAGGCCGCTGGCGAGGGCGGTTGCGGCAAGATACCTGCCCGTTCGCGCCAGAAACCGGCGCCGATCGATCGGTTTTGCGTGGTACGATTTCATGACCTTTCCCTCGTCGCCGAGCATATGTTTTAAGA
>JAFGFX010000113.1 GCA_016930855.1 Sedimentisphaerales bacterium
AGCTGGATCACCTGGCGGAACGTCGCCTCGGCCGACGAGATGTCGCCCTGCTCCAGGACCGCATAGCCGACAACCAGCAGGGCCTCGGTGTCCTGGGAATCCAGAGACAATGCCCGGCGGGCGGCCTGTTCGGCCGGCGGCCATTTTTTGCGGACGAGATGCGACTGGGCCAGCCGCTTCCAGGCGGTCGCATTCATGGGATCGTCCCCCGTGACCTGCTCGTAACAGCGCTGGGCCTGGTGATATTGCTGCAACTGGAGGTGACAATCGCCCCGGGCCAGCTCATACGTGCTCCGCAGGGATCGGGATCGATCGCCGGCGGTCCGGCTGAGTTCCTGGAACAGCTCGAGGGCCTCCTGGGGCCGGCCGATGCGGTATAAGGTAAAGGCGAGGGCCTCGGTCACGGCCTGATTCTGGGGCTCGATCAGATGGGCCTGACGATACATGTCGACGGCCTCATCCGGCCGATCGAGCGCATGGAGCAGGTCGCCGGCCGTCAGATAGACGGCGGCATCGCGCTGCACGGAGGGCAACTGGTCAGTAATCAGGTCCAGCCCCGCCTGGTAGTTTCGCTGGAGGGCTAGCGTCTGGGCCATGGCCAGCAGATAGGGGAGGTGGCCGGTTTGGAGGTCCCAGGCCTGGCGATAATGGTCCAATGCCTGGTCGAACTGGCCGGTTCTCTCCCGGCAGATGCCCAGGTAATACCAGCCCTGATGCAGGCGGCCATTGAGATCGACGGCGGTTTGCAGGCTCTTCTGGGCCTCGGGGAGGCGGTCCTGTTCGAGCCGGATCCGGCCCAGCAGCAGGTGGGCTTCGGGATAGTCGGGATTCTTCGCCAGAACGCCTTCGAGGGTCTTGGCCGCCTTGGGCAGTTCCCCGTGTTCAAACTGCTGGCGGGCCATATCGACGTGCAGACTGGCGCGGGCGGCCTGCCAGCGGGCCATGGCCGCCTGCTTGTTTTTTTGGTGTTGGGCCTGGCAGCCCGCCATCAGCAAGAATCCCAGGATCAGACTCAGGACGCTATGCCTCATCATGCACCTCCGTAGGTTTGGCACGGCCTTGGCGATTCGGGCGACCGGCCGCAGAATCGCTCGGCCGGCCCGATACGTAAGGGAATACCGGTGTACCTGTCAGGCAGGCAACACCGGCTCCCGGACAATTCATTGCTCCTTCGATTGCAAATTGAGGTCACCGGCGACGCGGCTTACTGCTCGATCAACTGACGCATGAAGGAACGCATGCAGCCGATTTCGCCGCGCTGCACCTGACGGTTCAGCAGTTCGTTGCGCAGATTGTAGGCGTCCATAAACGTCGGGCTCATATGCACGGCCATCTGGGAATCCCAGATCGCCTGATCGAGTTCGCCCTCGGCCAGGTGCTGGCGGGCCCAGTTGTAATAGGCGGCCGCCAGGCTGTCGCGGCCCTGCCATTGCAGGCCGTCCCGGGCGGCGTTCCGCATGGTGAAGACGCTCTCGAGCACCTGTTCCCCGGCGGCGTAGTCCACCTCTTCCTTGACGATGTGCGGAGTGATCAGGAAGATCACTTCCTCCCGCAGGGCCGTGTCGCTGGTGCTGCGGAACAACGTTCCCAGAATGGGTACGTTGCCCAGCAGGGGAACCTGGGAACGGGTCAGCGTCGTCTTGTCGCGGAACAGGCCGCCGATCACAATCGTCCGGCCGTCCTGGACCAGCACGTTGGTGGTCACCTCCGCGGTGGACTCCGACGGGAGCGTAAAGGCGCCCGTCACTTCCACGCCGCCGTCACTGTCCTTGGGATTCAGCTCCATGCGGATGAAGCCGTCGTTCATGACGAAGGGCCTAAAGGTCAGCTGCGTGCCCGTCTCCAGGAATTCGACCGTCTGGGTCGCAGTGGTCTGCGACACCTCGGTGGTGATGTAGCCGTCGCGGTTGCCCACGATGACCTTGCCCATCTGGCGATTCAGGGTGAGCACCTTCGGATTGCCCAGCGCCACGACATCGGTGACGCTCTCCAGGGCCCGCAGGAACACCCCGACGTTGTTGCTGGTGATCCCGATGGTCAACCCGCCGCTGCCCAGGTTGCCCGTGACACTGGTATCGCCGCCGGTGTCGGTGCCGTCGGAGTCAATGGCGACGCCGGTGACCGAGCCCTCGACGGTCTCGAAATCCACGCCGCCGAGATAGTTGAAGTCGATGCCGAGCTCGTTGGTGTCTTCCAGGCTCGCCACCAGGATCGTCGCCTCGACGAGGACCTGGGGCGGACGGGTGTCGATTTCGGCGATCAGCGCGGCGATGGGCTCGAGATTCTCCGGATAGTCCTGCACGATCAGATAATTCCCGCCGGCCCAGTTTTCACCGGACAGCTCCGTGGATTGGCCGGCCTCGGGCGACATGGCGATCTGCCCGTTCTTGCTCAACAGCGGTTTGATCATCTGCGAGACGTCCATCACGGGCACGTAATTGACCTGAAAGACGCGGATCTCCGTCTGGCGGGCCGCCTCCTCTATCGCCTCCATCTCCTTCTGGGTATAGACATAGATGAAGGGTCCCTTCTCGGTATAGGCAAAGCCGTTGGCGGTCAGGACGGCGTCCAGGGCCTCCTTGAAGGTCACCTCGTACAGATTGACCTCTATGGCGCCGCGGACCTGGGGCGTGGGGATGATGTTCTTCTGGGTCGCCGAGCCGATCAGCCTGAGGAATTCCAGGATGTCCCCCTTATGCACCAGGCTGGGAAAGACCCCCTCCGGAGACGGCGGCGCGATTTCCGCGGCGGCCTCGGTCGCGGCGGGCTGGGCCACGGCCTCCTCGGCGGCCGCCGGTGCCGCCACGGCGGTCGGCGCATCCTGGCCAAACAGATCGGACACGAAGCCCAAGGCCAAGACGGCCCCTACCAGAATGAATCCTGTCGTTTGGATTGCTCTCATGGTTTTTCTCCTCTTCCAAATCCGCTTCCACGTAAGTTCAAGCGTCTGCTTTTCCCTGCGGCCACCCCCCCAGAGGGGATATTCCACGGTCGGCCCAAACGGATCGATAAACGCCGCGGCACGCCGCTGTTTGTTCCTTTGGATGTATCGACTTTCCCGCCACCTCTCTCAAAATCGAACGTCGTAAAAATGGCTCCGATGCCCTAGGGATTAGAACGATCGTACCTTTTACGCCGGTACCGATAACCTGCGCTGCCGGACGGACGACCCGCTGAGCATCCAGGCCGTGATCCACTCGCTGTAGGGCTCCCGCTCGAGATGACGGCTCGAATCGGCCTGCCGGATCTGCTCGGTCAGGCTGCCCCGCCGCTGGAGCCGCCGGCCGAGGCGGGCCTCCAGCCACTGCCTCTGGTCGTCCCGGATCGCTCCGCCGCCCAGGCAAAACAGCGATAGCGGGCAGTCGCCAATCGTTGTCTGCGCTACTTCCAGGCCCTCATAAATACACTCGGCCAGTTTCGCCAGCGGATGGCGAAATGCGACCGGCCAGGCCCGATCCGGCCGGCAGGGATCCGGCGGCGGATCGGCCACGGCGATCGATGCCGGCTCCCGGTGGTCGAACCGCCGACGTGAGTGCGATTCAGTGGCATCCGGAGTGTAAATTTTTTGTTCGTCAATCGGCGGGCAAAGACGGTTTTCGGTCCGTTCGCAGCTTTTGGCCCACACCAGGGTGTCTCGATGAATCAACGCCACGGTGGCGAAGCGCCGGCCTATATCGACAAGCAGTTGCAGTTGGTCGCGAACCTCCGGTTGGCCGGCGATCCGCCGGGCGCCCCACAAGATGCCAACGGGGGTTTCCATGCCGATGCAGTCCAGGCCCATATCGGCCAGGTCCAGCCGCTGCCGCAGCAGCGTTTCCTCCGAGGCGGCGAAGATCCAATAGCGTCTTTGGGGCCGAGGGCCCGAAACGATTTGACCGGCGGGATAGAACCAGATGCATCCTTGACCATCGGACCATCCCAGTTTGCACCGCGCCAGGGCCTGCCGCTGGTCATGCGTAGCCTCGACCGGGACGGTGATCTGATCCTGGCAGAGTTGATCGGCCTTGAGACAGGTGACGACCTGATTGCCCTTGAACCGGTGCGCGCCCAGCAGGCGGTCTATGATATGCCGGCTGTTGTGATGCCGTAGAAATCCCGTCCCGGCGGCCCGGCGGGCGGCCGGGCAGAATCGCTCCTGGGCCGCCGCCCGGATCTGGACGCGGCCCTGGCAGTCCTGGCGCTGCAGCATCCGGAGGGAATCGAAACCGATATCCAATCCGATCGGACCTGCCTGTTTATGCCGAAACCATGACATAGGCGCTCTCTCGTCTGCGTGAAATGCGTGGCGGCCTTACCCCTGGCGCCCCTGGTCAGAAACGAATCCCCCCGATGGCTGATGCCCCCTGGTGGTCTTATTGCAGGCGAATCCGGCCGGTCACCGGCTCGACCAGAATGGTCAGCGTTTTGTCCTTGACGCGCACCACAATCTGCCCGGAGGCCAGGGGCGGCGGACTCTGGCTGATCGAGCCGGCATAGGGCGAGCCCATCCGGTCGAACCACAGCGTTTGCGTGCCGTCAAAATCGACGGTATCCAAGGTGACGTTCCGGGTGCGCCGATCCTGGGAGAATTCCACGCGGTAGGGACTGCCCACCACGGGATCGTCGATCACATTGCCGGCCGCGTCCTGCACCTCGTAGCGGTTGCCGGCCGGATCGAAGACGACCTGGAACTGCTGCTGGTTCGAGATGGACGCCGTCTGGGCGTAGAGAACGGTGGAGGCGATCTGCCGGGCGGCGGAGGTCACCTGCATCTGGCTGGTGTCGGAGATCATGGGGATGACCACCGTCGCGGCAATCCCGAGAATGATCAGGACGACCAGCACCTCCACCAGCGTGAACGCCGCGTATCGCATGGGATTGGAATTCGGAATCATGCCGTTGGTATCCATTCTGGCAGGCAAGCGGACGCCGGAGCGTGCCTTGGGGTCCCACAAAATCCCCGCCGTACTTCCCTCCGCCGCCCCAACACAGGCAATGCCTCGCCGCCGACCGCCGTTTGGCGATATCCGGGAACCTTCCGCAACCAGCGAAGACGACGCCCGCCGGGATTGGAAAAACCGCTGTCAGGGAGTCGGGACGGCCGCGGGCGCGACCAGCACGGGCGGGGAAGGCTTGGCCTTCACGGTGGCATCCGCCTTCGGATCCACCACCTGCACCTTGATCGCACCGGAGACCATGAGCACCTTCAGTTCCGTCAGGGTTTTGTTGACGCTGTCCAGCCGCGTGATCATCTCGTTCATCTGCAGGCCGGAATCGGGGATCTTCGCCTGCGCCGCCGGGACGGTGCTCGGCGTCTCGAACCACAGCCCCACCGCCAGGACGGTCAACAGGACGGCAATCGCCGTCAACAGAAAGCGGGTGTAGCCGTCTATCGTAACCTTCATGACTCTTCTCCTCTGCCTCGTTTTTCCTGGATCCATGCCGCCGCCAACGTCTGTCCGGCGGCGGCCTTTGGCGAGCCATCCGATAATCCGGATGACACACCATCCTTTTGCCTGATTCTGTATCGCCGGAATGAGAGGCCCGCTTTATAAAATCACGGCGCCGTCACTGGTCGGCCCAATCGCGGCGGGCGGGCGCGATCAGTAGTTGATATAATCCTCGTTGTGGGTGTCCGTACCGGCCGCATCGGCCCGCAGGACGAGGTCTTCCGGCCGGAAGATCCAGCCGTGGCTGTCATCGGCGGCCTCGGGGATATCCCCGCCGTCGGGAACCACCTGAATGGACGCCAGGCCGTTTATCGGATTCTTGGGGATCTCGCGGAAATACGGACCATATTTGAATACCGGCGTCTGGACCTCGCTGGTGGCGCCGTATTCGTCGGTGAACTGGGTCATCTGGGCCACCAGCTCCGCTTCGGTGGGCGCCGCATTGACATTGCCATCGGGATATCCCGGGGCGACATCCCAGTGCTGGGCTCGATAGACGCCGATCTGCGCCTTCATGACCCGCAGGTTCTCCCGCAACATGTTTTCCTTCGTCTCGTCGGTGGCGTTGGAAAACCGCGGCAGGGCCAAGGCCCCCAGAATCCCCAGCAGTATCACCACGATCAGGATTTCGATGAGGGTGAATCCCCGCGAACGCCTCCGCGACCCGCATCGAGCCGACACACCGTATTGCTGTGTGATCATGACTACACCCGCCTTGCAACTTGAGCCCGACCATCCAGCGTGCGGCCGCCGGGCTTCGATGGTTATGTTTTCAGGATCGATACCCCATCTGCAACAGAAAGGCCGCCGGGCGAAAGCCCATGTCCGGTCCAGCCGTTCGGCCCTTCGCATCGGCCGAGGGCCCGCCGGACCGGAATGCCGCCCACGGCGGCGAAGCCGGATCCGAGGGATAGAAAAAGCCCGGTAACAGATTCGTTAGCCGTTACCGGGCCTCAAGCTCTGAATCAATTTCCCGCATACAGTCCGGCCGGTCTGTATGTCATTCGATTAGAGATCGATATGCGGAACATTGTCCGCCGTCACGCCGCTGTCGTCGGCCCACAGATTTCCCGTGGCCGGATCGAAGCACCAGTGCGCCGCATCGGTGCCGGGATTGTTGCCGAACCGGAACAACGGCGCATTGTCGTTGGTCTGGAAGGGATTGGACGGAACGATCTGCATGTAGGGGCCGAAATCGCCGGCGGCATTGATGGTGCCGTCGATGTCGGTCTTGCTGGTCATGCAGGCCTCGTACTCGGCACTGGTCTGGGTGGTATCCGGGTACTCGTCGTTGTGCTGCACCTTGTACAATCCGATCTGCGAACGCAGCGTCTGCAGATTGCTCACCAGTGTCGATTCGCGGGCCTCGCTGGACGCCTCGGTGAATTGCGGAATCACGATGGCCGCCAGAATGCCCAGAATGATCACCACGATCAAAATTTCAATCAACGTAAAACCACTTGCTCGAGTTTTCATTGTTTACTGCCCTCCGGTGCCTTGCGGCACTCTCCTTGTGTACCATGTTTTCTGACAATTTCGCTTCGGTCTGCCCGTCCCGCCTTTTAAGGCAATCGTACGTACGGATCGTACTGCTTGTCTTGAACCCACCTCGCTTTCTCTGGGCCGGTCTTGACGATCCGGCTTTCGCTTCTCCTGTCCCGTACGGCCACCAGATTTATCGGTTTGGCCTGCCGGGCACTTTGGCGAATTTCCGCCCTTTTGAGCGACCAAAACAACCCGCCGGGCGTTTTTCACCATAATAAATGTACGAAGCAGGAGCGGCGAAGGCAAAAGAAGCAGACCGGTTTTTTTTAGCTAATGCATAAAGTGGATTACCTAACCGGTACAATTGAACTCGGCGGCGGACGGTTACAATCGTTGTAGGGATTGTAACGATCAGGAAAGACCGGCGGTGCCGGCAGATGTCAACGCGGCGGCAGGTAAACCATCCGGCGATTCCCGGCGACGGGCGGCGATGCGTGACGACAGGCGGCAATGAGAAGGTTCAGGCCGGCTTGATGATGGTGGTGGTGGCCGCGTCCAGGACCCGGATCGGGCCCTGGTCCAACTGGAGGACCAGGCCGGTTTCCACGCCGACATCGATCACGCGGCCGGCCAGACGCTGCTGATCGCTGAGGACCTCGATGCGGCGGCCGATGTCCGCGCAGCGGCCGGCCCATTCCTCGTGGATCTGCTCGAGGCCGCCCTGCTCGGCGATCTCGATCCAGCAGTCCAGCTGCCCAAGCAGCTCCTGGGCCAGCGGCACGCGGTCCACGTCCTGCCGGCAGATCTGGCGGCAGGAAACCGCCCGGCCGCGCCACTCGGCGGGAAAATCCTGCTCCTCTTGGCGGCAGTTGATGCCGATGCCCAGGACGTACATTTTATTGGATGAAATATATCTCGATTCCACGAGGGTGCCCGCGATCTTGCGGCCCTGGGCCATGACGTCGTTGGGCCAGGAGATCTCCAGCCTCCGGTGCAGAAGGGTTTCCAGGGCCCGGGCGGTCGCCAGGCCGGCCAGCAGCGTCAGGGCGGCCGGCGCCGTCGCGGCGTGCTGGAGCAGCACCGAACAGAGGATGCTGCTGCGCGGCGGCGCCTGCCAGGTGCGCCCCAGCCGGCCCCGGCCGCGGCGCTGCTGTTCGGCGAACACCGCCAGGCCGTCCGCCTGCGGCTCCGAGGCGTACTGCCAGGCCACGTCGTTGGTGCTGTCGGTGATCTGGTAAACCAGGATCCGCCGGCCGATCCGCCGGCAGGACAGGCCGTTTTCGAGCCACTCGGCCGAAAGGTTCTCCGCCAGCTTCTCCAGGCGATAGCCCCGCTGCGGCATGCCGGCGATGTGATGGCCCCGCTGCTGCAGGGCGTGGATGAGCGTGTGCACCGCTTCGCAGGAGCCGGCCCCCAGGGCAATACGCAGGGCCTCGAGGCTCAGCCATTGATTCCGGTGGCGTTGCAGCACATCCAGAATCAACCGCTGATCGCGGGCGGGATCCGAAGGGCCAGATCCTTTTTCCATGTGCCAAACCGCTCCTGCCGCTGCCGCCGCCGGTCCCGCGGCGTCCTGCGGGCGTATGACGCCGTCCGCTCAGTCCGATTCGAGGTCCAATCCGATGTCCACGCTGGCGACCGAATGGGTCAGGGCCCCCACCGAGATCCGCTCTACGCCGGTGAGTGCCACCTCCCGGACGGTTTCCAGGCGGATGTTGCCGGAGGCCTCCAGGAGGATGGTCGAGGGCGGGACCTGCCGGTCGCGGATCTGGACGGCCTGGGCCATCTGGTTGCAGGACATATTATCCAGTAGAACCAGATCCACGCCCTTGACCGCGAGCACCTGCCGGAGTTGATCGAGGTCGTCCACCTCCACTTGGACGAAGGCGGGCGGCGTCGGCAGGCGGCCGATCCGTTCGATCACCTCGCCCAAGGCGGCGGTCAGGCTGCCGGCCGCCTGGGTCGCCAGGGCGGCCAGATGGTTGTCCTTGATCAGCACGGCGTCGAACAGGCCCTGGCGATGATTCTCGCCGCCGCCGCAGCGGACGGCGTAACGTTCCAGGGCCCGCCAGGATGGTGTGGTCTTGCGGGTGTCGTAGATTAGGGCCCGGGTCCCCTCGACGGCCTGAACAAACCGGGCGGTACGGGTGGCGATGCCGCTGAGCCGCTGGAGAAAATTCAATACAACCCGCTCGGCCGCCAGCAGAGAACGCAACGGGCCGGAAAGCTCGGCCAGATCGCTTTGGGCCGCCACCTCATCGCCGTCCGCGGCCAGCGGCCGGCAGATCAAATCGGCGTCATACACCCGCAGTACCTCTTCGATCACCGGCAGACCGCAAAGGACCGCCGGTTCCCGCGCCCGCAGCCGGCCCCTGCCGCGCTGCTCGGGCGGGATGGTCACCTGGCCGGTTAGATCCGCCGGGCCCAGGTCTTCCTGTTTCGCCAGCTCGATCAGCGTCCGGTAACTTTGGATGTCCGGTGGATTCATGGCCATCGTCTCTCCCACACGTGCCGGCGCCTCGGATGCCCGCCGCCAATATCAGCCGCTTTTTCTCGTCCTCGCCTTTTTCCGGCCGCCCACCTGCGGGGCATCCCGCAGTTCCTGGATCTGATCCCGCAAGGCGGCGGCCTTTTCGAACTCCAGTTCCTGGGCCGCCTGATACATCTCCTTTTCCAGGATGCCGATCAATTCCTCGCGGTCATATTCGCGTTCGTCGCGGGTCAGGGCCTCGCGGGCGATGCGGCGGGCCTTCAATTCGCCGTCCAGGCCGGTGCGGATCGCCTTGCGGATGGTCTCCGGCGTGATCCCGTGACGCTCGTTGTAATCCTGCTGAAGCTGCCGCCGCCGCCGGGTCTCGCGAATCGCCCGATCCATGGAGTTGGTCACCGTATCGGCATAAAGAATCACCTGGGCGTTGACGTTGCGGGCGGTCCGCCCGATCGTCTGGATGAGCGAGGTCTCGCTCCGCAGGAAGCCCTCCTTGTCGGCGTCCAGGATCGCCACCAGTGACACCTCGGGCAGGTCCAGGCCCTCCCGCAGCAGGTTCACGCCGACCAGCACGTCGAATTCGCCCCGGCGCAGGTTGCGGATGATCTCGACCCGCTCCAGGGTGTTGATCTCGCTGTGGAGATATTGACAGCGATAGCCCTTCTCCCGGATGAAGGTGCTCAGGTCCTCGGCCAGCCGCTTGGTCAGCGTGGTCACCAGCACCCGCTCGTTGACCGCCTGGCGCTGCTCGATCTGGTCCAGAAGATGGGACACCTGGTTGCGGGCGGACTCCACCCGGATCTGGGGGTCCACCAGGCCGGTCGGGCGGATGACCTGCTCGACGAGGTGCCCGCGGCCCTTGTCCATCTCATAGGGGCCCGGCGTGGCCGAGACAAAGACGGTATGTCTCCAGCGCTGCTCGAATTCCTCGAAACGCAGCGGCCGGTTGTCCAGGGCGCTGGGCAGGCGGAAGCCGTGCTCGACCAGCACGGTCTTGCGGCTGCGGTCGCCGGCCCACATGGCCCGCAGCTGGGGGATGGTGACGTGCGACTCGTCGATAAACAGCAGGAACTCCGGGGGGAAATAGTCTATTAGAGTATAGGGCCGCGCCCCGGGCGGCAAACCGGCCAGGTGTCGGGCGTAATTCTCGATCCCGCTGCAGTAGCCGACCTCGCGGATCATCTCCATATCGTAGCGGGTCCGGGCGCTGAGCCGCTGGGCCTCCAGGAGCTTGCCCTCGCCGCGCAGCTGCAGGAGGCGCTGCTCGAGTTCCTGGCCGATCCCCTCCAGGGCCGCCTCCACGCGGTCGGCCGGCATGACGTAATGCTGGGCGGGATAGATGAACATCTGGCTTTCCGGGGACAGATCCTCGCCGCTGACCGGGTGGATCAGCGTGAGCTTCTCGATCGTGTCGCCGAAAAACTCCACCCGCACGGCGTATTCCTCGTAGGCCGGCCAGATCTCCACCACGTCGCCGCGGACCCGGAAGGTGCCGCGCTCGAAGGCGATGTCGTTGCGGTTGTAGAGGATCTCCGTCAGGCGGCAAAGCAACTCGTCACGCTCGAGCTGGAGGCCGATCCGCAGCGGCACCATGGACCGCTGATACTCCTGGGGCGAGCCCAGGCCGAAGATGCAGGACACGGAGGCCACCACCACCACGTCGGACCGCGACATCAGCGAGGTGGTCGTGCTCAACCGCAGGCGATCGAGATCGTCGTTGCGGGAGGCGTCCTTCTCGATGTAGATGTCGCGCTGGGGGATGTAGGCCTCCGGCTGATAATAATCGTAATAGCTGACGAAATACTCCACCGCGTTGTCCGGCAGCAGCTCCCGGAACTCCTCGTAGAGCTGGGCCGCCAGCGTCTTGTTGTGACTGATGACCAGGGCGGGCCGGCCGAGCCGTTGGATCACGTGGGCCATGGTGAAGGTCTTGCCCGATCCGGTCACGCCCATGAGGATCTGGAAGGGCGCGTCCCGCTGCACCCCTTCGCAAAGCCGCTCGATGGCCTGGGGCTGGTCCCCCGCCGGCTCAAAATCGCTGACGATCCGGAATTCAGGCATGCCGCTTTTCTTCCTGGGTCCGCCGGCGGCCCCGGCCCCGGATGGCGCCGGCCAAACAGGCCGCGTAACACCACAAGCAGGTGAAGGTTCCGGGCTCGCCGGGGATCCCGATTTAAAAAAGGGCGAGACCGCGTCTCGCCCTGGCTGGTTTTCGGTTGTTCGGCACGGTCGAATGCGCTACATGCCCGGCGGCAGTTCCACCACGTTGGTCACCTTAAGGACGCGGATGCGGCTGAAGGCGTCGTATTCGGCAGTCCCCACCAGGGAGACCCTCTTGTTGAGCCAGGCATTCAGGTCCAACGTGTCGCGGGCCGTCACGGCGTAGTAGATGATGCGCTCCTTGTCATTCAGGACCAGGAAACGCCGGTTTTTGTTGGGCGCGGTGAACACGGCCGATTCGGCCAGGCGCCCCTGCACGGTGATCTCCTCGGCGGTCTTGCCCACCGGGCTCTTGACGGCGACCAGCAGCTCCAGCTCCTCGTCGATCTTGTCCAGGGTGGCCGCCAGCCGCTCATCCTGCCGCTTGGACATCTTCCAGAGATCGACCGCCGTCTCGCAGCGGACCAGCTGCCGTTCCAGCGTCTGGGCCGAGGCCTTGATGGACAGCGACTGGGCGCCCTGGATCAGCTTGGTCAGGTTCGTCCGCACGCCGCTGAAATCCTGCTGGTCCAGGGGCTTGCCCCTCTCGGCGGCCATGGCCTGGACGATGGCGATATACTCCTGGCGCTCCTTGGCGTAGGGACCCGCATCGGCCCGGGCGGTATCCGGCGCCTGGCCGGCATCCGCCAGCGGCTGGGCCTGGACCTTGGCCAGGTTCTCGGGCGTCACCGGCCCGACCCGCTCGATGTAATCCAGGGACGCCCAGAAGTAGCTGCCCTTGGGGCAGACGATCTTGTAGTAATCGTCGCGCTGGCCGATGATCTCCACCGTCGCGCCCTTGTTCAATTTGACCTGCACCTGATTGGCATTCGCCGGCGGCACCTTGATGCTTCCGGCCCGCACCCGGATAAAGTTGCCGGTCACCTTGCCGATCAAGACCCGCTTGCCGATCGAAGCGGTCCAGGGCCCGGTCGGCGAGGCCGAATCGCCGGACGGTGCCGGCGTATCCAAAGACATCTCGCCCGGTTCGGCCGGATTTGCCGCGCCGGGTTTTTCCGCGGCGGCTTCCGCGGCGGCCGGCGGAACCGCAGCCGGTTGGGCTACGGTGGTATCTTGAGCCCCCGCCGGTTCTGGCGGGGATTCGTCCTCAGGGGCGGGCAACGCGGGCGAGCCGGTCTTCTCGCCGACGATTTCCACAAATTGCCGGGAGATCCAGCTATAGCATTGGGGCGAGGGATCAATGCGGGCCCAGTTGCTGATGCCCTTGCGCTCCTCCCGGACCACCACCAACTGGCCCGAGAAGAGCTTGCCCACGTCGTAATAGACCTGGGCGGGACCCGAGCGGATATAAACATCATTGCCGGTCACCTTGCCGACATAGGGAATCACGTTGCCAACCGATCCGGCGGCCGCCGATCCAGCCGGAGCGGCGGCGGGCACATCCGGATCCTCCTGTAGACTGGAGAGGGAATAGCCCGGAGCCACGGGGGCCGATCCGGCGGAACCCTCGGATTCGTCCGCTGTAACTTCATTGTCATCAAGCGGTTGTATTACAGTAACGGATGGATCCCCCTGGGAGCCTTGATCCGCCTGCCAGGCCTCGGCCGCCAGGGACAGGGCCAATACGAAACTCAAGACCATTACCGCCAGATTAGGGGTACGATGACTGCCGACCATGATTATTCTCCCTGTGAGCGAAAAACCGTTCTCCACTCGAATAAAATATGCCCCCAACAGTACCAGAGTCGGCCGGTTCTGTCAATCCCCTGGCTAGCCCCGTGTCAAACAATCCTTGCATTTGTGACGGGCGCGATTACAATGTTCGCAAATACAACGAGTTAAGAGAGTTAGGCCCTATTGGCCCCTGGAACGGGATGCCACCCCAGCGAGCGATGTCATGTTTTTACTGTTTCCCGTAGGAACCGACAACCCCCTGCGCCGCCGCCCGGTCATGAATTATGCGTTGATCCTGGCCAACGTCGTGTTGTTCCTGTTGACGTATCGGGCCCTGACCGGCGAGGCGGCGCCGAGACACTACCACAACTTCGGCGGCCTGCTGCTGCATCCGGACTCGCCGCAATTGTATCAGTTTATCACCTACGCCTTCCTGCACGGCGGCTGGATGCACCTGATCGGCAACATGCTGTTCTTGTACATATTCGGCAACAGCGTCAACGACCGGCTGGGCCACATCGGCTACCTGTTCCTGTACCTGGCGGGAGGGATCTTCAGCGGCATCGGTCACGCGCTGCTGTCCAGTACGCCGGTGCTGGGCGCCTCCGGGGCGGTGGCGGCAGTGACGGGCGCGTACATGGTCCTGTTTCCCCATACGAACATCTTCACCTTCTACTGGCTTTTCCTGCTGATCGGCACGGCGCAGTTCCCGGCCCTGTATTTCATCCTCTTCAAGCTGATCATCTATGACAACATGATCGAGCCGAGGCTGGGCGGGCCGGCCAATGTCGCCTACATGGCGCACCTGGCCGGCTATGGATTCGGGATCGTTATCCCCCTGCTGTTGATAGCGATCAAGATGCTGCCCCACAGCCCCTACGACCTGTGGGCGCTGGTCAAGCGCTGGCAGCGGCGGCAGAAATACCAGCGGGTGGTCCAGGAGGGGTACGATCCGTATTCGCCCGTCTCTTCCGAGCGCAAATTCGTCAAGTCGAAGGTGCTCGAGCCCCGGCCGCCGGATCCGCACACCCAGGAGGTGATGGATCTCCGCATCAAGGTCTCCCAGACGATCCTGGCCGGGGACCTCACTACCGCGGCGGACCTCTACCTGAAGCTGCTGAGCCTGGATCCCGAACAGATCCTGCCGGAACAGCAGCAGTTGGATATCGCCAACAAGCTGATGCAGATGGGACGGCACACCGAGGCGGCCCGGGCGTACGAATCCTTTATCGGGCAGTATCCCAAGTATCCCTTCCTGGAGCAGGTCCAGCTCATGCTGGGATTGATCTACAGCCGCTATTTGGACCGCAAAGACCTGGCCCGCAAGCACCTGGAAGCGGCCGAAAAGGAGCTGAGCAACGAGAATCAACGCCGCATGTGCCAGGAGGAACTGCAACTGCTGGACTGACGCCGGCGAAAATGAAATTATGGTATATTCCTTGCCTTGTCTGTGGACCTGTAGTCGAGGAGAATTCGATGAAACATGCTCGGCGATTCGTGCTGATCGTGACGGCTCTGGGGGTGGGGCTTTTGCCGGGCTGCCAGACGCCGGACGCGCGGTCCGTCATCCGGCCGGCCGACTATGCCGGTCCCGTGCGGATCGCCTGCATCGGCGACAGCATCACCTTCGGCGCCGGCATCCCGCAGCGGGAGAGCCAATCCTATCCGGCCCAACTGGGAGCGCTGGTGGGCGCGTCGTGGGACGTGCGGAATTTCGGCGTCAGCGGCGCCACCCTCCTGCGCCAGGGGGACCTGCCCTACTGGAAGCAGCAGGCCTTCGCCGATGCCCTGGCCTTCCGGCCGGACGTGGTGATCATCAAGCTGGGCACCAACGACTCCAAACCGCAAAACTGGCGCTACAAGGATCAGTTTCCCTCGGATTACGCCGACCTGATCGATCAGTTCGCCCAACTGCCCTCCCGGCCGCGCGTCTTCATCTGCCTGCCCGTGCCCGTCTTCCAGGACCGCTGGGGAATCACCGAGTCGATCGTCCGCCAGGAGATCATCCCCGTCATTCGGCAGATCGCCCGCGAGAAGGACGTGGACATGATCGATCTGTACGAGGCCCTCGACGGCAGGGAGGACCTGTTTCCCGACAAGATTCATCCCAATGCCGAGGGCGCCGGCGTCATGGCCCGGATCATCTACCAGGTGCTGACCGGTCAGACGGCATCGACCAACTCCGCGGCAGGCCGCGTGGAGATCCACGGCAATCTGACGGCCGGATACGTCTATTCGGTTCACTGATCCGTTTCGGCGGCGGCCGGACAGCAGATAGGAAGGATACACCAAACGGCTGCCAGCAACTTAGCCGGGTGCGCGCGCATTTATCGGTTTGTCTCGAACAGGGCAAACGCCGCCGCTTATAATCCCGCCTTTGAGAGGATGGCCCGCAGGGCATGAAGATCGCGCCGCATGGCGGCGGCAACCCGGGAGGCGTCCCCCTCGCTGATCGTCCGGCGTCCGTGCTCGGCGCCGCCCAGGTCATATTCCAGGTGCAGGGACACGGGGCCGGTCAAGCGGGCGCGTTTGGCCATCTGCCCGAAGCGGTCCCAGGAAACCATCCCCTCGCCCAGCGGACAATTCTGCGGCTGCCAGGTAGACGACGTCTTGGCCCAGTAAAAGTCCTTGGCCGCCAGCGTCACTACGTGCGGCGCTATCAGGAAGACATGCGTCGGCCAGGCCTGACCGCCCTCCACCGTGGCGTGCCGGATATCGAACTGGCAGCCCAGCCAGCGCGGATCGATCTGCTGGATCGCCTGCCAAAGATCCCAGACGCACGCCCCGAACCGCCCGCTGCCGCAATGGTTCTGATAGGCGCCGTGCAGGCGGTACTGCTCGTTCATCGCCGCCAGGAGCCGCAGCTTGGCGGCGATCTCGGCGACCTGGGCGGGCAACTCCCGGTCGTAGGTATAGGCGTACGAGCCCAGGCGGTAATACCGGATGCCGCAGGCGGCGGCCGTTTTCAGGATCGTGGCGGTGGCCGGATCGTCCGGCTCGATGATGCCCGTGACCATCATGGGAATCGACAGGCCCGCCGCCTTGGCCGCCTCGACGGCCTTCGGCAGGTCCTCCTCGACCCGCTCCGGCAGGACGTGGCCGCCGGGGCGCACCGTCAGGTCGATGCCGTCGAAGCCGATCTCGGCCGCCAGCTTGGCCATGCCGGCATAGTCGAGCCATTGCAGATGCTTGGAAAAGATGCAGACCGGCATAGCGCAGCGAACGGGAGAATCATCCGCCGCGCCCGCCTGGGCGCCGCGGGCCGCCCGCGGCCGGGCCAGGGCGGACCAGCCCAGCAGGCCCGCTGCACCGGCTGCACCGTGTAGGAAGCGGCGCCGTGACAAATCATGGTTTTGCCCTTCGTCTGGTGCCATCACAATCTCCTTTGTGTTGTGTACGCATGAAATCGTATTCGTGTCTTATCTCTGCGCGTAATAGATACCGGCGGGATTGACGCCGGTGGGGCCGGCGGAGAAATAACCTCCAGTCTCTCTGGTCATATCGACCCGGTGAATCCACCCACTGCCAGGGATTCAGTCCGCCCGGCCCCGCTGAAAATGATACTGGCCGCGTTGATGGAGAACAAAGGTCGAACCCGTCTGACCGGTATCCGTTCGTTTCCAACTGCCGGCCAGGGCGATCGTGAGCGGATCGACCGGGTCGTCGTGCAGGTTCAGCCGGATCGAGTCGCGGCCCGCCCGGACATCTAACACCATCCGGCGGTACAACAGGTTCTTTATCGCCATCTCCGGACAGGCCCGCGGCAGCGACGGCTCGATTTGCAGGGTCCCCTGCGGCAGTGCCCGCAAACCCAGAAACGCATAGGGGACAATCGCCGGCAGCAGGCTGCTTTCATAAAATTCGTGATCGATGCCCAGCCCCCCCGCCGTGCCGCCGCCCTGGAGGTTGGTGCCCTGCCGGCCGCCTTCGTAATATTTGCGATAGCCGCCGGCGGCGTGCACCTGCCGTTCCCAGGCCAAAATCTGCGACAACCGTTGCCAGGCGTCGTCCGGGCCCAGCAGCCGCAGCCGCGCCCAGAGGTCGTAAAAGGTGAATCCCAGCACCGCGCCGCCGTCCTGGACCTGACCGCCCCAGGGGATGCCCTCCGGATGGAACCAGCCCTGGCCGTACCAGTCGACGTTCCGCTTGGTCGTCGCCCGCGGTCCGAAGCGCCAGTGATAGATGTCCGCGCCTGTCGAGGTGTCGCCGGCAACGATCCGCCGGCCGTCGATCCAGTCCATAATGCGGCGAGCGTGGTCCGGCGTCGCCAGATCGTACCAGATGGCGTCCAGGTTCAAAAAGGTAAGGCCGTAGTCGTGGGCCTGCCCCCGCGCATCGATACAGGCGTAAAACCGGCCGGCCGTCTCGTTCCAGAAATGCTCGTTCGCCGTCTGCTTGACCCGCCGGGCATGGTCGCGCAGTTCGCCCGGATCCAGGCGCAGAACCCCCAGCGGAATGTTCCAGCCGGGATGCTGCTCGATGGCCTCCTCCAGGTCCGCCAGCGCCAGGGTCGCGGCGTAATACTGGTTCGTCGCGTAGAGATCGTCCCCGCCGAACGGCAGCAGGTCCCAGTAGTTGTTGCCGATGCCGTGTCCGCCGTGGATGACTATACTGCCGTCCGGATTTTGGGTATAGCCGGCCAGGCCGTCATGGCCGGGCCAGGCCACGCGGATATGGTTGTAACGCAGGCCGCCCATAACCGTCTGCTGATACCGCAGCGCCGTCCGCAGTCGCGGGATCTGGCGCCGCAGAAAATCCAGATCGCCCGTCCAGTTGAAATAGCGACACGAGGCGAGAATGAAAATCGGGTTGTTGATGGTGTGGCGGGTGTCGTAGACGGTAAAAAACGAATCGATCTCGAAGCGGGCCTCGGACTCGCCCGGCGCCAGGCAGATCCGCATCCGCTGGATTTTGCCCTGCCAGAGCGGGTGGCGGTACATCGTCATCAGGCTGTGGTACATCTCGCCCGAGAGGCTGGTTTTTTCCGGATAGAAATAGACCCGCCGCTCGGGGCGGTAATCCCGGTCCGAGTCACCCAGCCATTCCAGATAGGGTACGCTCCGCGGCTCGGCCCCATCGACGCGCCGCCAGCGCAACTGCAAGAAGGGCGCCTGGAAGGCCTCGATGGATACTCCCGCCGGCGTGGTTATCGTCGGCGACGG
>JAFGFX010000114.1 GCA_016930855.1 Sedimentisphaerales bacterium
CAGGTGTCTGAAATAACATAAGACTCTGCCAACAGGGCACATAGGATTGGTTGCCACCATCATACCATCAACTTTTTCCGATAAGAAACAAAGTTTTATAGCCATGCCAGGCGAAACCGTAAAAGACAGATCCATAACCTCGCGACGGCTTGCCGTCCTACGGGGGCGCTGGCCGCGGGTGTTGGCCTGCCGCTGCGTGCGGTTGTACCAGTTGGCCGTCTCGCCCTATCTGCCCAACGCCTGCCGCTATGTGCCCACGTGCAGCGGCTACGCCCTGGAGGCCCTGGAGCGCCACGGATTCTGGAAGGGGGCGTACCTGGCGATCCGGCGGCTGCTGCGCTGTCATCCGGGGCGCCGCGGCGGCTACGATCCGGTCCCTTGAAATCCGGGGCGGTTGGCGTTATCATCACCGGCTTGATCCGTACGAGGCCGACTGGACTCGATACAAAAAGGAGAGCATCGTATGCGGACGATCCGAGCGCTGGCAATGGTAGGTATCCTGGCTTGGTCCCTTCCGGCGGCCGGCCAGGCCGGCCGGTCCGGCCGCCCCGGCGGCGATTTCCAGAAGGTCCAGGCGGTCCCCTTCACCGCCGTGACGATCACCGATTCCTTCTGGGCGCCCCGCATCCTGGCCAACCAGGACGTGACCGTCTGGCACGACATCGACTATTGCGAGCAGACCGGCCGCATCCGCAACTTCGCCAAGGCCGCCGGCCGGCTGGAAGGCAAGTTCGAGGGGACCTATTTCGACGACTCGGACGTCTACAAGGTGTTGGAGGGCGCCGCCTACTGCCTGCACGCCCGCCGCGAGGCGAAACTGGAGGCCAAGGTCGACCAGATCATCGAGACCATCGCCGCCGCCCAGCAGCCGGACGGCTACCTGATGTGCTATTACATCCTGAACGGCCTGGACCAGCGCTGGACCAACTGCGCGGCCATGCACGAGCTGTACTGCGCCGGCCACCTGTTCGAGGCGGCGGTCGCCTATTACCAGGCCACGGGCAAACGGAACCTGCTGGACGTGGCGATCAGGCTGGCCGATCACATCGATTCGGTTTTCGGCCCCGCCAAGAAGCGCGAGGTCCCCGGCCACGAGGAGATCGAGCTGGCCCTCGTCAAGCTGTACGAGGTCACCGGCGAACAGCGCTACCTGAACCTGGCGCGGTTTTTCCTGGACGAGCGCGGCCGCGCCGACGGTCACAAGCTCTACGGCGAGTATTGCCAGGACCACCGCCCGGTCGTCGAGCAGGACCAGGCCGTCGGCCACGCCGTCCGGGCGGGCTATCTCTACAGCGGCATGACCGATATCGCCGCCCTGACCGGCGGGGCGGCCTATGCCGACGCCGGGGACCGCATCTGGGGCAACATCGTCCAGACCAAGCTGTACATCACCGGCGGCATCGGCGCCCGCCACGGGGGCGAGGCCTTCGGCGAGGACTACGAGCTGCCGAACGCGTCGGCCTACGGCGAGACCTGCGCCGCCATCGCCAATATCCTCTGGAACCAGCGCCTCTTCCTGCTGCACGGCGAGGCCAAGTACATCGACGTGCTCGAGCGCGTCCTCTACAACGGCTTTCTGTCGGGGGTCTCGCTGGACGGCCGCAAGTTCTTTTACGTCAATCCCCTCTCCAGTGCCGGCAGCCACCACCGCCAGGCGTGGTACGGCTGCGCCTGCTGTCCGACCAACGTGGTGCGCATCCTGCCCTCGGTCGGCGGCTACGTCTATGCCCGCGACGCCGGGGGGATCTACGTCAACCTGTACGTGGACAGCACCGCCACGATCCCGTTTCGGGATCGCTCGATCGTCCTGCGGCAGCGGACGACGTATCCCTGGGACGGGACCATTCAGATCACGGTCGAATCCGACGCACCGACCGAATTCAGCCTGAACCTGCGGATCCCCGGCTGGTCGCAGGGCCGGCCGGTCCCCAGCGATTTGTATACGCCGGTCGCGGCGGGTACCGCCGATCCGGCCGGCGCCGTCACCGGCAAGTTGAACGGCAACAACATCGATATCGTCACCGGCGACGCCGGCTACTGCACGATTCGGCGGGTGTGGAGCAAGGCCGACCGGGTGGAATTGCATCTGCCCATGCCGCCCCAGCGGATCCGCTGCCATCCGAACGTCAAGGAGAACCTCGACCGCGTCGCCCTCCAGCGCGGGCCGCTGGTCTATTGCCTCGAGCAGGTCGATCAGAGCCGCCCCCTAAAGCACCTGTACCTACCGCCGCAGGAGTCCCTGGTCATCCGGCAGCGCCCGGACCTGCTCAACGGCGTGGCGGTCCTCGAGGGCCGGGCGCGGGTCCGCCTCGCCAAGGACGCCGAACCGGAAACCACCGACATTAAGGCCGTTCCCTATTACGCCTGGGACAACCGCTCGGAAGGGGCCATGATGGTCTGGCTGCCGACGAAGGCCAGCCAGGTCCGGCCGCGGCCGGAGCCGACGCTGGCCAGTGCCGCCCGGGTGTCGGCCTCGCACTGCTGGCAGTCGGACACGCCCGAGGCCCTCAACGACCAGGTCACCCCGGAGCGTTCCGGCGACGAGTCCCTCCCGCGCTTCACCTGGTGGCCCCGCCGGGGCACCACCGAGTGGGCGCAGTACGACTGGGACGCGCCCGTGAAGGTGTCCGCTGTTTCGGTGTACTGGTTCGACGATACCGGCCGCGGCAGCTGCCGGGTTCCCGAGACCTGGCGGGTGCTCTATCGCCAGCAGGATCAATGGAAACTGGCCCAAAACCGGACGGACTACACGGTCGTACCGGACGCCTACAACCGGGTCGATATTGATCCGGTTTCCTGCACGGCCCTGCGGCTGGAGGTCAATCTGGGCCGGGACGTCTCCGCCGGCATCCTGGAGTGGCGGGTCCGCTAAGTGGAAACGCATAATGATTCGTTATGTCATTCCCGCGAAAGCGGGAATCCAGGTTTCTCTTTGCGTTGGGGACACCCGTCTACACGCAGGTGTCATCGCGGGCGTTTTATGATTCTTTTGGGTGTGCAAGAACCTTCTTTTCTCCGCGTTAAAGGCGTTTGGCATGACTAGCGACAAGGCCGTTATGTCCGAAGAGGCCCGCCGGCAACTGCTGGACCGCATCGAGCAGTTGATCGAGGAAAAGGACTTCGAGGAGCTGCGTCAGTTGCTGTCCGACTCGCGGGCCTCGGACGTCGCCGAGGTCGTCGAGGTCGTCGATGAGATCGCCCGCCAGGTCCTCTTCGACCTGCTGGATCCCGAGGACGCCGGCGAGGTGCTCGAGAAGATCGACGAGGCCACCCGCGGCGAGGTGGTCGAGGACCTGACCCACAAGGAACTGACCGATATCGTCGCCACCCTGCCGCCGGACGAGGCGGCCGACGTGCTGGCCGAACTGAGCGACGAACAGACCAACAAGGTCCTGGATCAGATCCCCCAGGAAGAGGCCGCCGAGATCGAGAAACTGCTCGGCTACGACGAGGAATCCGCCGGCGGCATCATGAATCCCGAGCTGGTCCGGATCAACATCCACGACACGGTGCGGGACGCGATCCACCAGTTCCGCCAAAGCGATCCGGCGGAGGACTTCTATTATGTCTTCGTGGTGGACGACCAGGGCCGCTACAAGGGGGCGGTCAGCCTGCCGACGATGCTGCGCCATTCGCGGCAGACGCCCATCGCCGAGGTCATCGAGGAGCAATTGCCCACCGTCAACGTCCAGGCCGACCAGGAGGAGATCGCCAACATCTTCCGCAAGAACGACCTGATCGTCATGCCGGTCGTGGACGATCAAGGCATCCTGCTGGGGCGCATCACGGTGGACGACATCGTCGATGTCATGGAGGAGGAGGCCGAGGAAGACGTACTCGTCATGGCGGGCACCCACCCGTCCGAGCGCGACACCCCCAACATCTTCCGGGCCGCCACCATTCGCCTGCCCTGGCTGCTGACCTGCATGGCCGGCTCCATGCTCACCGGCGTCACCCTGATATCCCTGTTCGCCCCCCATTTTTCCAAGGCCGAGTGGGTCAGTATCGTGATGTTCCTGCCCGCCCTGGCCGCCATGGGCGGCAACAGCGGCCTGCAAACCTCCACCGTGGTGGTCCGGGGCCTGGCCACCGGCGATCTGGTGGCCCTGAAGCTGGCCCAGGTGTTTTTCCGGGAAAGCCGGGTGGCCCTGGTCGTCGCCGGCAGTTGCGCCCTGTTCGCCGGGCTGACCGCCGGCATCTGGCTGTTCGTCCATCCCGGCAGCCTCGAACCGGCCAAGGCCCCCTTCCTGGGCCTGTCGGTGGGGCTGGCCATGTTCTGCGGCATCATGCTCTCGACCACGCTGGGGTTCCTGCTGCCGTTCGTGTTCCGCCGCTTCGGCATCGATCCGGCGATCAGCTCGGGTCCCCTGGTCACCACCGCCAACGACGCGGTCGGCTGTTTGACCTATTTCTGCCTGGCGCTGTCCATGCTGCATATATTTCATGTAACTCTATAAATGAAAGCAAGTTGCGAGTTGGCCGCTCCATGGCCTTCTCGCCGGCTAGCCCGCCGGCCTCACCGGCGGTCAATCCCCAACATCCGGCACGACCGGCTTGCCCGTTTCGGCCAAAAAGATTGACGAAAACCATGTTGACACGTCCCGGCCCTTCCGTATAATACCATGTTTCCCATGGAGGCAAGGCTGCCAGCAGCCAAGCCAGCCCAGACCGGCAGGGCGGCCGGCAGCCGCCGCCGGATCGAAAGGTAACGACGCCGTCCGGCCGGATCGCCAGGCAGCGCGGCCGGCCCGCCCGGACCAACAGGAATGACCATGCAGGCAAAACAGCAAAAAACAACACTGGCCCAAAAGGGCGATGTTCCGCAAAACTGGCATTTGGTGGATGCGGACGGACAGATTCTCGGCCGCCTGGCCAGTTCCATCGCCGTGGTCTTGATGGGCAAGCATCGCCCCGCGTACACCCCCCATGTGGACACCGGCGATTTTGTGATCGTGACCAACTGCGAAAAGGTCCGGCTGACCGGCCGCAAGGCCGAGGACAAGCAATACGAGCATTACACGTATTACAACGACGGCCGCAAGATCATCCCCTATGCCGAGATGATCAAGAGGAAGCCCGAAAAGGTCATTTCCGAGGCCGTCCGGCGGATGCTGCCCAAGAGCAAGCTGGGCCGCCGGATGTTGAGCAAGCTGAAGGTGTACCGTGGCGGCGAGCATCCCCATGCCGCCCAGCAACCCCGGCCCCTGGAGTGCCTCTAACCCGCCGACAACCGGGTCAGATGAGCACCTTGAAGTAACGTAAATCCGCCGGCGGTTTGAGTACGAGTCCGGCCCCTGGAGTGCCTCTAACCCGCCGACAACCGGGACAGATAAGGGCCGTGGAGGCCGCTGGCCTGGCGGAAGTTTAGGTAAAGACGCGTTCGTTGGAGTGCGTTGAATCTACTGACAAGTTGTATGCTGGTCCGGCCACGGGAGCGACGTATATCTACCGATGTGCTAAGGTCAATTCCGGACGCCGGAGTTAAATACCGTAACGAGGTTTGCAGTATGACTGAAGAAACCACCCAGAATTCTCCCTTGATCGATCCGGAACAGCTCAAGGATGCGTCACCGTCTTCGCCGGATCAGTCGGCTGCCGGAGCCAAGGCCTCCGAAGGCCCCTCCGCTGCGCCGTTGGGCCCCAAGGAATACCGCTGGGGCACCGGCCGCCGCAAGAAGGCGATCGCCCGCGTCCGGCTGCGCAGCGGCAGCGGCAAGCTGCTGATTAACGGCCGCCAGTTCGAGCAGTATTTCCCCGATCCCCGCGATCAGAAGAGCGTGCAGGCCCCGCTGGTCGCCGCCGGCAGCGTCGGGCGCTACGATATTTGGGCCAACGTCAACGGCGGCGGCAGCACCGGCCAGGCCGGCGCGGTGCTCCTGGGAATTGCCCGGGCCCTGATCCGCATCGATCCCGACTGCTACACCAAGCTCAAGGACGGCGGCTACCTCACCCGCGACAGCCGCATCAAGGAGCGGAAAAAATACGGCCAACGGGGCGCCCGCAGGAGCTTCCAGTTCTCCAAACGTTAGCCGTCTGCGGTCCACGAATCGTTCCGGACTCCTGCCTCCTCGCGGACAGGAGTCCTTTTTTTTCCCGGCCGCCGTCCGGGCGGATTATCGTAGGGGAGTTGTCCATGATCAACGTCGCCATCATCGGGGCCACCGGCTATACGGCGATCGAGTCGATCCAGATCCTGCTGCGCCACCCCCAGGCCAGGCTGACCTATCTGACCGCCCTGCCCGAAGAATGCGGCCGGGCGGCGGATGTCTTTCCCGTGCTGCGGGGCCGCCTGGACCTGGCCATCGAGCCGGTGGACTGGAACACCCTGCCGCGGGTCGCCGACGTGGCCCTCTGCTGTCTGCCGCACAAGGTCTCCATGCAGTTCGTCCCGCGGCTGCTGTCCGCCGGCCTCAAGGTCGTCGACTTCAGCGCCGACTATCGCTTCCATGACGTCGCCGTGTACGAACGGGTCTATCAGGTCGAGCATACCGATCGGGCCAATGCCTCCCGGGCCGTCTTCGGCCTGCCGGAATTGTTCCGGGAACGGATTCCCGGCGCCAGTCTGGTGGCCAATCCCGGCTGCTATCCGACGGCCGCCGCCCTGGCCCTGGCGCCGCTGGTCCGGGAGAACCTGATCGATCCGACGGACATCGTGGTCAACGCCGTCTCGGGCGCCTCCGGCGCCGGCCGCAAGGCGGCCCTGGCCTTCCATTTCCCCGAGATGAACGAGAACCTCTTCGCCTACGCCGTCGGCAGCCACCGTCACTTGCCGGAGATCGAGCAGATCGCTTCCGACGTCGCCGGCACGCCGGTGAACGTGCTCTTCCAGCCGCACGTGGTCAGCATGGACCGCGGCATCTTCGAGAGCATCTACTGCCGCCCGAGCCGCGAGGTTGCCCCGCAGCGGCTCCAGGAGCTCTTTCAGGCCGCCTACGCCTCGGAGCCGTTCGTCCGGGTCCTGGCCGGCCCGCCCCGGACCAAATCGGTCTCCTACACCAACTACTGCGACATCTACCCGACCGTGGCCAAGGACCGGATCGTCGTCTTCAGCGCCATCGACAACCTGATCAAGGGCGCCGCCGGCCAGGCGATCCAGAACCTGAACCTGATATGCGGCGTGCCCGAGACGGCGGGCCTGCTGTAAACGAGAACTCCCTGCCCAAGACGAAGGGCGTCTGACGAAAGGTCGGCATCCGGCCCCGCCCGAACCGCGGGATGCCCATGCCGCTTGGATGGGTATGAGCACAAAGACACCTATGACGCTGCCGGCGGGCTTTCGCGCCGCCGCCGTCCGGGCGGGCATCAAGGCCAGCGGCAGGCCGGACCTGGGCCTGATCGTGGCCGACGCCCCCTGCGC
>JAFGFX010000115.1 GCA_016930855.1 Sedimentisphaerales bacterium
AACGTAGACAAATTTCTCGCCCAGGCGCAGCGACCAACGGGAGCGTCGAAAAGCCAACCGTGATCGCGGCGAATTGCCGGTCGCGGCAAGCGACCGCGTCGATGTATTCGTGCGATTCGAACCTCGCCAAGTGGTAGTGACCAACGGGAACGTCGAAAGTCACGGCAGCCCGCGGCGATCTGAAATTAGGTGCGTTTGATGATGATGGCGGTCAGGTCGTCGGCCTGCTTGGTGTCGGCGAAGGCTTCGACCGCCGAGCGGATGGCGCCGAGGATCTCCGCGGCGCTGCGGTCCTGCTGGTCTTTCAGGACCTGGATGACCCGCTCGACGCCGAACAGCTCGCCGTCCGTGCGGGCCCATTCGTAGAATCCGTCGGTCAGCAGGGCAAATACGTCGCCGGTCTCCAATGGGCGGGTCTGGGCCACAAAGGGGCTGCAATCGGGCAGGATGCCCATGGGGATGCCGTCGGCCCCGATGACGTCGGTCTTCTGGCTGAGCCGGTGGAACCAGAGCAGGGGCCCCTGGCCGGCACTGCTGTAGGTCAGCGTTCCGGCGGCGCCGTCCAGCAGGCCCAGAAAGACCGTTACGAAGCGGTTGTGCGGCAGGTCCTCCGAAAGCAGCCGGTTCACCCGGCCCATGGTATCCTCGATATCGTCCACCACGCTGCTCAGGGCCCGGATCATGGCCCGGGTGGCGCAGGACACCAGCGCCGGTCCGACCCCGTGGCCGGTGACGTCGCCGAGCGTGACGACCAGCCGGTCGCCGTCCAGCTCCAGAAAGTCGCAGTAATCCCCGCCGGTGGCGTCGCAGGGACGGTTCCAGCAGGCGATGTCGAAGCCGGCCAGCCGCGGGGCCTCGCTGGGCAGCAGCCCTTCCTGGATCTCCCGGGCGATGGCCAGGGCGTTATCCAACTGGATCTTTTCCAGGTGCTCCTCGATCAGGCCGGCCCGCTGCAGGGCGACGCCGGCCTGGGCGGAAAACGCCTCGGCCAGGGCGATATCGTCGTCCGTGAAGGGGCCGTCTTTCTTGTTGAGGATCTGCAGGACGCCGACCAACTTGCCCTCGTAATCGGTCAGCGGGCAGGACAGGATGTTCCGCGTGCGAAATCCGGTCTTCTTGTCGACGTCGGGATTGAAGCGGTCGTCCTGGTAGGCGTCCGGGGTGTTGATGATCTCCAGGCGGCGGGCGGCCGCGCCGGCCAGGCCGGTGTCGATGGAGATGCGGATCTCTCCGGCGCCCTCGGCGATGCGGCTGAATAATTCCTGCTTCTCGGCGTCGTAGAGGAAGATCGTGGCCCGTTCGGCGCAGAGCAATTCCATCGAGTAGCGGACCACCTGCTGCAGGAGGGAGTCCAGGTCGCAGGTGGTTCCCAGGGCCCGGGCCATCTCCAGCAGTGCCCGCATGTCCTGTCGGGTCGTATGGTGTGTTCGTTGCTTCGCCATGAAGGGTCCGAGAACGCTACCGGAAGTTTCTCACCCAGCCGGTATTCTGGACCGCCGGGCCTCGTTCGTCAATATATTTTATTTTCAGGGCCGCCTTGGCGCAGTCGGCGGCGGCCGGCGGGAACGCCCGCCGGAATCGCCGGGACGATCCTTGACAGGCCGGCCGCCGGCCGCTACATTGGGGCGTCGATGAGGCCGGCAGGGGGCCAGGGGCGTTTTCGGGTCCGGCAGAAATAATCGGCAGATGTACCCCGGGGCCGTGCCGCCGGATGGGTATTGGGGATCGTACCCGCCGCCTAGGAAAACGACGCCGGCCGATCGGGTTCGGCCGGGAAACACCGGGTGCGCCGCGTTCGCATCCGCCAGCAGAGGAGTTAGCGATGAAAATCCGTTGGATCGTAATTCTTTTGGCCCTGGCGATTCCGATCGTCGGCCCGGGCGGCTGCAAGGAAAAAGGAGACGCGAAGACTCTGAAAATGGGACACAGCCTGCCGGAAGACCATCCGGTGCATACGGCCATGGAATACATGGCGGCATTGGTGTATTACCGTTCCCACGGAGCCATTCGCATCGAAATTTATCCCAACGAACAACTGGGATCGGAACGGGAAATGATTGAGCAGGTTCAAGGAGGCATCCTGGATTTGTGTAAAACCAGCACCTCTCCCCTGGAAAGTTTCATCCCGGAGATGGCCGTTTACAGCGTCCCCTATATCTTCCGCGATCGGGACCACTACTGGAAAGTCCTGCGGGGCCCCGTGGGAGAAGAACTGAAAAAGGCCTGCGAGGCCAAGGATATCGTGGGGCTATGTTATTACGATTCCGGCAGCCGCAGTTTTTATACCAAAGACAAACCCATCATGAAGCCGGAGGACTTGGCGGGCATGAAGATTCGTGTCATGCAGAGCAAGACCTCGATGGATATGGTCGAAACGATTGGGGCTTCCCCCACGCCGATCGCCTGGGGCGAACTCTACACCGCCCTCCAGCAGGGCGTCGTGGACGGCGCCGAGAACAATCCGCCCAGCCTGTATACCTCCCGCCATTACGAGGTGTGCAAGCATTACAGCCTCGATGAACACACCATGATCCCCGATATCGTGCTGATGAGCAAGAACACCTGGGACGAGAAATTGACCCCGGAGGAGCAGGAATTGATTCAGGAAACGGTGAACGATTCCATGGAGTTTCAGATCTTGTTGTGGGAGCAATACACCCGGATGTCCATGAACGAAGTGCAGAAAGCGGGCGTGATAGTCTATCGTCCGGACAAGACCGCCTTCCGCGAAAAGGTCAAGGGGATGCATCAGGCGTATTTCGAGAGCAGTGATCCCTTGCAGAAGAAAATCGGCGAGTTGATCAAGCGCATTCAAGATGTGGAGTAGAATCCGTGTTGAAGCTCTGGCTCATTGTTCGGTTGATATTGATCCGCACCCTGGAAATTTCCGTGATGATCGTGGTGGCGACGCTCGTACTCGATGTCGTTTGGCAGGTCGTAACTCGTTTTGTCATGAAAAATCCGAGCCGCTGGACCGATGAATTGGCGACCATGCTTTTGATCTGGGTCTCCCTCCTGGGCGCCAGCGTGGGTTTTATTCGCAAGGCCCATCTGGGGGTGGATTACTTTGTCGGCAAGCTCAAGGGGAGACTCAAGATCTCCGTCGAGTTTGTGGTCTATCTCTTGATCATCGCCTTTGCCGGTATTATTCTGATTTACGGTGGATCGGTGATCGTCTGGCAAACCCTGGAAACGGGGCAGCCTTCGCCGGCCCTGCAGATTCAAATGGGATATGTGTATCTGGCCCTGCCGGTTAGCGGATTCTTTGTCGCCCTGTTTGCCCTGGAGGCGGCGATCCAGACCCTCGTCGCCTTCGGTAAATCCGTTCGGAAACAACGAGAAGGACATTAATGGAAACGCCGATACTCATCCTGATTGCCACCTTCATCCTGTTCCTGTTGATGAACGTTCCCATCGCGGTCGGCATCGGGCTTTCGACCCTGATTACGTTATTCTATATCGGCAACTTGGACCTGGCCGCCCAGGCCTGCGCCCAGCGGCTGGCGACCGGGATCGACGAGTTCGCCCTGTTGGCGATCCCGTTTTTCATCCTCTCGGGTCTCCTGATGGGCAAGGGCGGCATCGCCCGCCGCCTGATCGATTTCGCCAATGCCCTGGTCGGCCACTTCACCGGGGGATTGTCGTATGTCAACGTGTTGACCTGCATGCTGTTCGGGTCCATTTCCGGCTCGTCGGTCGCCGCCGTGTCCTCCGTGGGCGGTTTTATGATCCCGGAAATGAACAAGAAGGGGTACGGCAACGAGTTCAACGTTTCCGTAACCACCACGGCGGCGACTACCGGGTTGATGATCCCGCCCAGCAACATCATGATCGTCTATGCCCTCGTGGCCACGGAGTCCGTGGCGGCCATGTTCATGGCGGGCGTCTTTCCCGGCATTCTCTTCGGATTGTTCTTGATGGTGGTCTGCGGCATCATCAGCAAGAGACGAGGCTACGGCGCCGGCGACAAAGTGGCCCCGCTGCTGGTGTTATGGAAGTTCCTGGTCGCCGTCCCGTGTCTGCTGCTGATGGTCATTATCCTGGGAGGGATATTGCTGGGCTATTTTACCGCCACCGAGGCGGCGGCGGTGGCCGTGGTCTATTCCTTCGTGCTGGCGGTGGTGGTGTACCGGGAGGTCAAGATACGGGACCTGCCCGGCATCCTGCTGCAGTGCGGCATCACGACCGCGGTGGTCATGCTCCTGGTGGGCACCTCCACGGCCATGAGCTGGATGATGGCCCGGGAAAACATCCCCCAGGACGTCAGCAAGGCCCTGCTGGGGCTGTCGGAAAACAGCTTTGTCATCTTTCTGGTCATCAATGCCCTGCTGTTGTTCGTGGGCACCTTCATGGACATGACGCCGGCGGTGCTGATCTTCGCGCCCATCTTTCTGCCGGTCGTCAAGAGCCTGGGCATGCACCCGGTGCACTTCGGGGCGATCATGGTGGCGAACCTGTGCATCGGGATCTGCACGCCGCCGGTGGGCACCTGCCTGTTCGTGGGCTGCGGGGTGGGCAACACCACCATCGCCAAGGTGTTCCGCCACATCATCCCGTTCTATATCGCCATGATCGCGGCGCTGATGCTGGTGACCTATATCCCGGCGCTGTCCATGTGGCTGCCGGTGAAATTGAAACTGATCGGGGGCGGATAGCCGCGGGCAGGCGGCCGAGCGAAGGGGAATCGGTCAGCGAATTATAAAAAACGTTGGATCAACTCGGAAAAAGTTGGTAAGGAACGGCTCCGCGAATCCGGCGAAATGTTTTCGCCTACGCCTTTCTTTCGCCGCCCCCTAGCCCTTTCGGGCTCAGTGGCGAGGGCGGCGAAAGCGGACTACGGCGAAAACAATACCACCGGGATACATCAAGTGTTTTACATAACATAAGTTTCTATCAACAAAACACATATGAGTTAGCGGCACGATCTTGCCATTAACTTTTTCTGATAAGAACCTAA
>JAFGFX010000116.1 GCA_016930855.1 Sedimentisphaerales bacterium
GCCCGCATCCCGCCCGTCTCGCCGATCGTGTGGTGGCATAGCCACCCTCTGTTCGCCGCGGTCACGGTTGGCAGTTCGACGCTCCCGCTGGTCGCTGCGCGTTGGCAAGAATCGTAGCACTCATTACGGAGCAAGTTGCCCTAAGAGGCAAACAAAACAATGTCATTCCCGCGAAGGATTGTCTCGCCTGCGCAGGCAGGTTCCAGAAACCAGAAATCCGGTTGTGAGGTTTTGTTTAAGTGCCTTCTTGTCATCCCGTATGGTTTTGCCTTATGATCGGTCTTGTGGAACGTTTGGCAGGATTCCCGGCAGGTATTACGGGTATGGCCAGGGGCCGGTTACCTGTATACGCACCGGCGATCTATCAGTGCGACTCGCACCTCGCCAAAACGAAGCGACCAGCGGGAGCGTCGAAAGTCACGTAAGCCCGCGTCGATCTGAAAAAACGACCAGTGGGAGCGTCAAATAGCCAACCGCGCCCGCGTCGAACAATGGTGGCGGTGCCACCTCGCCCAAAGGAGGGAGGCTAAATGGGCGGGGTTTGGGGCAGAGCCCCAAAATAGTTGTACAACCATCGTCGAACGCTCTTGACGGAATGGACAGATATAACCTGAAAAAACCATCGAGAAGACGCCATGAAACGATCTTGCCGCCCCCGTAAGTTGTCATTTGTCGCCCTCGTGTATCTCCTGTTCGTCTTTTGGCCCCCACTGGCCCTCCTCGCCGGTGATCAAGCTATCCTGTCGCCCCAGCAGCGGCGCGGGCCCGCCCGTTCGACCGCCCGCGTCTTCAAGATGCGGATTAGCCCCCACTGGTTCGCCGACGGCTCCCGCTTCTGGTATCGAAACGACCTGCCAGACGACACCCGCGAGTACATCCTCGTCGACGCTGCCGCCGGGAAGCGCCAACCGGCCTTCGACCACGAGCGCCTGGCCGCCGCCCTGCGCCAGGCGGGCCTGGCCGAAACAATAGCCGACCGGATGGCCCTGGAGGATTTGCAGTTTCCGGACGGGCAAAATACCCTCCTCTTCGCCGCCGCCGGCTATAACTGGCAGAGCGACCTGGCGACGTATGCCCTGACCAAACTCGGCGAGCGGCCTGCCGCCGCCGATTCGTCCTCGGAGCTGGTTGCCCCCGCCTGGGCCCGGGCGAGCCTGCGCACGGGCGCGGAGACCTCCATCACCTTCGTGAACCGCACGGCCGGTATTATTGAGCTGTTCTGGCTCGATTCCGGCGGCCAGCGGCAAAGTTACGGCAAGCTCCCACCCGGTGCCGAACGCGATCAGCATACCTACGCCGGCCACCTCTGGCAGGTCGTCGACGAGACCGGCGACCTGCTGGCGACCTTCCTGGCCCAGGAAGAACCTGCCCGGGTGGAGATCACCGGCAAGATCCCCCCGCGCCGGGATCAACGGCAACGCCCGCAGCGCCCCCCGGGCCCGACGGGTGATCGGCGAGATCGCCCATCCCGCGACCAGTCGCCCGACGGGAAGTGGACGGCATTCGTCGAGGATGGCAACGTCTTCCTGCGGGCGACGGACGGCCAGGAGGACCCCATCCCACTCAGCCGGGACGGCTCCGCCGACGAGTCCTACGGCCTGCTCGAATGGTCCCCCGACGCAAAGGCCCTCGTCGCCTTTCGCGTCACCCCCGGCGACCAGAAAGAGGTCTACCTGATCGAGTCCTCGCCCCCCGATCAGGGCCGCGCCCGCCTGCATACCCGGCCCTATCCCCAGCCCGGCGACCGCTTTGACAGCTACGAGCTGAACCTCTTCGACGTTGAGCAGCAACAACACATCAAGCCCGAGCTGGACCGGATCGACTTCGGCCAGCCGCGCCTCCGCTGGAACGACGACGGGCGGCGCTTCACCTACGAAAAAACCGACCGCGGCCACCAGCGTTTCCGGCTGATCGAGGTCGATTCCCGCACCGGCCAGACCCGCACACTCATCGATGAAAAGACCGACACCTTCATCTGGACGGCTCACACCGAGAACCAGCCCCTGCGAATGGTCAACTGGCTGGCCGAGACGCCGGAGATCATCTACGCCAGCGAGCGCGACGGCTGGCGGCACCTTTACCTGGTCAACGCCGAGACGGGCCGGATTACCAATCAAATTACCAGCGGCCCCTATGTCGTGCGGGCCATCGACCGAATCGACGAGCAGCGGCGCGAGATCTGGTTCCGCGCCAGCGGTCGCAACCCGGACCAGGACCCGTATTTGATCCACTACTACCGCATCCGCTTCGACGGCACCGGCCTGCTGGCCCTGACCGAGGGCAACGGCCAGCATACCGTCCAGTATTCACCCGACCGCGAGTACCTCATCGACACCTACAGCCGCGTGGACATGGCCCCCGTCCACGAGCTGCGGCGGCCCGCCGACGGCCGGCTCGTCTGCCCGCTCGAACGGGCGGACATCTCGCAGCTTGAGGAGTCCGGCTGGCAGCCGCCCGAGGTCTTCACCGCCAAGGGCCGCGACGGCCAAACGGATATCTGGGGCATCATCTGCCGGCCGGCCGACCTCGATCCGGCCCGCAAGTACCCCATCCTGGAGGACATCTACGCCGGCCCGCAGGGCTCCTACGTGCCCAAGACCTTTAGCCCCGCCCGCCGTTACGCCTGGCTGACGGATCGCGGCTTCGTGGTCGTCAAGATCGACGGCATGGGGACGGCCAACCGCTCCAAGGCCTTTCACGACGTCTGCTGGCGGAATCTCAAGGACGCCGGCCTGCCGGACCGCATCTGCTGGATCCAGGCCGCCGCCCGGAGGTATCCCTACCTGGACACCGACCGCGTGGGCATCTACGGCACCTCCGCCGGCGGCCAGAGCGCCGCCGGCGCCGTCCTGTTCCATCCGGAATTCTACAAGGCGGCGGCGGCCGCCTGCGGCTGCCACGACAACCGGCTGGACAAGGCCTCCTGGAACGAGCAATGGATGGGCTACCCGGTCGGCCCGCACTATGCCGACTGCTCCAACGTCGAGAACGCCCATCGCCTGGGGGGAAAACTCCTGCTGATCGTCGGCGAGATGGACACCAACGTCCCGCCGGAATCGACCCTTCGCTTCGTGGACGCCCTGATCAAGGCGGATAAAGACTTCGAACTGCTGGTCATCCCCGGCGCCGGCCACGGCAACGGCGGCGCCTACGGCAACCGCCGCCTGGAGGAATTCTTCACCCGCCACCTTCAATAAGTGATGTATTTACAGGTATTTATGAAAATACTTCACCCAGGTTTGACCCATACCCGCAACGCCGGAACCGCCCAGCTCGTCACCCGGAAACCAGCCATAAATGCCCCAACAGAAACCGATTATAGATCACCCTCCGGAAATCGTCTATGTCGTCACCCGGAAACCGGCTATAGACGAGCCGCCGGGAACCGACCATAGATGATCCGCCATAAACCAGCTATACGAACCGACGAAAACCGATTATTGATTCCCCGCCGGAGGCCCGCCCCGCGGCGGCATTGCCGATAAAACATTGTATAATATGGTCTTACATATTTACGGGTGCCGCGGTCACCCCCATGATTTGCAAGGCAATCGACCGCCATTTTTCCCCGCCAAATGGACCGCCCAAACGGGATGCCGCCATCGGATAATCCCCTCGAGCCCCCCAACACGGCACATTTGGCCAGTCCAAAAACCTCCAACGCCGTTTTGGCCCGATTTGGCCCCCTCGGGAAATTTTTAAGATTTTTTGATATTCACTGGTCATTTCCCAAAAATCCACTATAATATTTCCAGTGAAATGATTAGAGGTTTAATGAAGAATTGGCAAAACTTCGTTAAATTATGCTAGTGAGTATCCTATCATTGTCATCATTTCTCTTACATTGCCGGGAATGGATTTGATTTAAAGAGAAATGATTGATGTCGTTGAGTGGTTTTCCTTCACTACAAATCGGAGAGTTGGAATTTAGTTTTCCAGTTGAGCAGTCAGGAAAGGGCGTTCGGATTTCCCTTGTCCAAGGGGCCGGCACTGTGAGGCACGACGGGTGGGGCAGGCGTGATCGAGGCGGGGCCGGTGAGCGGATTGCGGGATGTGCGAACGGTTGGTTTGGCCGGGTCGACGGGAAGGCCCGGCGTCAAGAGGTGCGAATGGCCCGGTGGCGGCCCGGTGGGGTTCCCGGGGAGAACGGTATGATTGCCCTGTCCGGTAATGGTACTCAGGTCAAGGCCGACGCAGTGGAAGGTATGGACGTGGTCCTCACGGCTGCGTGTCTGTTTTTGCGTCTAGCGGGCCGTGTTCCGAACGGAATATTCAATTGATCCCAATCGTTTTCTCGGCGCAGGCAGCTTCGATTTCAGGCGGCAACAACGGAAGGAATGACCAGCAGTGGGGCGGCCTGCGGCGGTGCGGAAGGCAAGGGAAGGCCGGGCGGGATCGAGATCGAAGTAATCGGACCGAACGGCTCCGGCGAGCCGGGGCCGACGGGTTTGAATACGTGGAGGTCATTGCAAGACTTCGGTGCGAAGTATGATCGGCGGTGATAACGCCGGCGCGGCGGTTAGGAACCGCCTTCGGGGCGGCGCCGTCGTTTTATCGATATTGAACGAGAGTGTTAACGTTAGGTTTGTCGAATCAGTGTGTGCCGGTAAGCGGAGCTACTCCTGCCCAAGACGCTTGATCGCCTTTCCTGACATGATGGGCATATTCAATGCCTCTTTCCTAGAGGGCCTGGAAAGTAAAGAATTAGGTCGCAAAAACCCAGATTGGAGAATTGTTATGGGTAAGAAGTTGTACGTGGGCAATCTAAGTTACGATACGGATCAAGCGGCATTGGAATCGTTGTTTTCCGAGCATGGAACGGTCGAAAGCGTGAACATCATCACCGACCGTGCAACGGGCCGGAGCAAGGGCTTCGGTTTTGTGGAGATGGGCAGTGATTCGGAGGCGCAGGCGGCCATTGCGGCGTTGGACGGCAAGGATTGCGGCGGCCGCGCCATCAAGGTCAACGAGGCCAAGCCCCAGGTGAACCGGGGCGGCAGCGGCGGCGGCGGCGGTGGCTACGGCGGCGGCGGCGGCGGTCGCCGGCGTTACTGATCGCCGAGGCGATCGCGCTTGCCTTGCAGAGACTCTGACAAAACGACCGGGCCGGCCAGGCAACACCGTTGCCATGGCCGGAGGCGGGGTGTTGTTGGAGTGTGTAATGCTTGCTGAGTGCAGCGGCGGCGTCTGACGCAAGCGGTCATGCGGGTTGCATCCGGCCAACCGGCAGGGCTTCGAGCGGCGCGTGCCGTTGTGCCAGTGCGCAGCGTAACGAAAGGCATGGCAGGGATCCCCGCCCATCGTGAGCGATGGCGGGGATCCCGGGCCATGCCATTTTTTTGATCCCAGCCAAATGGCTGGGGGCTGGCGCAATAATTCAGCCAAAAGCAACCGATTCCATCCGCGATCACGCGGCCGAAGTGGCATGCCTGTCCGGTTAGATAACGTCGAGTTCGACCGGTTTATCCTATCTGCCGTCTACATAGATTGTGA
This sequence comes from Sedimentisphaerales bacterium, assembly GCA_016930855.1. Taxonomy (GTDB): domain Bacteria; phylum Planctomycetota; class Phycisphaerae; order Sedimentisphaerales; family SM23-30; genus JAFGFX01. The sequence continues at coordinate 5,494 of JAFGFX010000116.1, forward strand.
TAATACTGACTCGATATACTCTGGGAACGCGCAGTCATTGAGTCGCTTTCTTGTTTTTCCTGAATCGAAGTGCAAATGCGCCAAGCAATAACAGTGATAAACTCATAGGTTCTGGGACAACTTCAAATGAAGTTGAATATGTATCTACAAGTGGAAACACTTCACCTTCATAATGTGTAATAGTCAGATCATAAGTTCCGCCTGGCAGGGGGCCAATGTATTCAGAGCGCAGCCAGGGGCCCAGCGCGGTCAAATATCCATGACCGTAATATATATCAAGCTGTAGTGAAAACCCATCAATACAAAAATCACTGTGATCAAAAGGCGAATCACAATAAAAAAGAATTCCCGAGGCTTTGATTTGAATGATATCGTTATTCGTGGGAAGGGAAGGTATTATCTGGACCTCCATGGCCTTCGCTTCGGCGGCGAGTATGACAAGGAAAATTAATGCATAAGCTGACCCCGTTAAGGTCCGGTTGTGGTCATTCGAATTCATCTTCGCATGCCTTCGTTTTGGGGTTTCAAATAATGAATACCCTTTCTGATTTTGATGAAACCGGCTCCAAGGCATAACAAGACAAACATGCCTGGCTCTGGAACAATAGAACCATCTACCACCAGCTTTAATTTTGTTAATTCAATGCTCCCGCCATCGATATAATAAGCATCCAGAATTATATACTCGGTATAACCGACTCCTAATAAACCCTGACCATCATATAATTCAGAGAAAGGTAAATCGCCATCAACAAATTCACTTAGTTCACCAAATGGTTCCGGATCTGGATACGTTGATTCCCCGCACCAAATATTCGTATAGCGCCAAGCGGGAGGATTTTCAATATGTGCTCCCAGTCCGGCGTCTATAGGATGAGGGTCACCGATCGGTTCGTAGGTTGCATCGGTATATTGAACCAAACCCGCCGTGATATTGCCCTTCCAATCCATATAAACATGTTGAATGTCCGAGAATTGGACTGCCAGGTCAAAATTACAGGTCCAGCCGGATTGATCGTCATTGAGAGTTGTGGGGCATCCCAGCGATAATAAGTCCAACTCGACCAACTCCGCCTGCGCAAATTGAAAGGGGCCGCATGCCAACAATATTATACATGATAAACAGGCATATTTTTTCGTTTTCATTTTTGCATCGTTTCATTCAAGTAAGTGTATGGCTTGCGACGCTTTGTTATGCATATAACGATGGTACCAAAAACAAGGTATGAAATTGATACCGGTTCCGGAATTGTACCTTCAATGACCAGCGTTGCGGAAACGATTTCACCACAACCAGGTTCCACGGTGCATAAATAAGCGGGACAAGAAATACCAGATAAAAATATTTCTAACTTGGCTTGTCCGTCGTATAAAAAGGACCAATCCACAGGGCCAATTTCGCCATTAAATACGGATTGCATATCAAACGGTTCCGGTTCCGGCGATGTTTCATCTCCTGCTTGGACATAAGCTCTGGCAAGGTACTCTCGAGGTTCAGATTCATAAAGCGAACCTATGAATAGTCCGTCCAAAGGTGTGGTCGGAAAATCGGGAGGAGCACCGCACGGAACCACCAGCTCGGCAGTAATTTGTCCGCTCCAATTCATGTAAGCAGTATCTATATCAATAAATTCTATGCCCATGTCGATATCTACCTTCCACGTATCACCGTAATCAACGTAGTCTCCAGCGCAATTTAAAGGTAATGATACAGTGGTTGCATCGGAGTATGCGGTAATACCGAGAACGATTAAAGACATTGTAAATATGGATCTCATCTTATCGATCTTATTCCTTCCGACGTGTATATGGCAAATACGCCTTTTTGAACCTTTCAACCAGACACCATTATACCACGTACCATTTCCAGGGGGCAAGAATATTTTGTAATACGTTGATTCTGCTAATGTTACGACAGAATCTGACTTGTTGATGGCAGCGAAAAGCGCCGGCCGAAAAATTTTCAAATCCTTGGTTGCAATCCGGTCGGCAACGTATTAGAATATATGCATATACTTATATGAACGACGACATTGACATGTTGGGCCGGCGGTTGAAGGTGCTGTCGGTCGGGACGCGACTGAGGATTATCCAGCTCCTCAACGGCCGCGCCTTGTGCGTCAACGCCCTGGCGCAACGCCTGGGTGTCAGCCAGAGCGCGGTTTCGCAGCATCTGCGGGTGTTGCGCGATGCCGGACTCGTGATCGACGAGAAACGCGGCTACTTTGTCCACTATCGA
>JAFGFX010000117.1 GCA_016930855.1 Sedimentisphaerales bacterium
CCGCAGAGCATCGTGGGCAGCAATCCCCTGCTGGCCGATCCGGCCAACGGCAACTTCAACCTGCTGGCCGGCAGCCCCGCCATCGACAGCGGCACGCCGGTCGACTTGACCACCGACGTGGACGGGCAATCCCGTCCCAGCGGCCTGGGCTACGACATCGGGGCCCAGGAATACATCGCCGACGGCCCGACGCCCCCGATCATCAGCAACGTCCAGGCGCCGGCGCCCGCCGCCGATCACGTCACCGTCCTCTGGTCCACCAACGAACCGGCGACCGGACAGGTGGAATACGGACCCACCGTCAGCTACGGCTTGACCACCACGCTGAATACGAACCTGGCGACCGAGCACAGCGCCCTGGTCAGCGGCCTGGATCCGGATACGGTCTATCACTATCGCGTCCGCTCGCAGAACGCCGGGGGGGCACTGGCCGTCAGCGCCGATTTTTCCTTTACCACCGCGCCGGATGCGTCCAACCAGCCGCCGGTCGCCCGGGCCGGGCCCGATCAGGTGGTCACCGACGCCGACCGCAACGGCAGCGAATCGGTGACGATCGACGGCTCGCTCAGCACGGACGCGGACGGCTCCATCACGCATTATCAATGGAAATCAGGCCCGACCGTGCTGGCCGAAACGCCCTTGGCTATCGTATCCCTGGCCGCCGGCTGGCATACCCTGACATTGACCGTCACCGACAACGACGGGGCGAGTGCCAGCGATGAGCTGGTCGTCAAGGTCAACCAGCCGCCGACCGCCCAGGCGGGGCCCGATCAGGTGGTCACCGATACGGACCGGGACGGCTCCCAGCCGGTCACCCTCAACGGCGCGGGCTCGTCCGATCCGGACGGCGTCCTGGACCAGGTGACCTGGTACGATGCCGGATCGCCCGTCGGCAGCGCTCTGACCGCGCCGGTCGTGCTCAGCGCCGGCACGCACGTGCTGACCTTGCGGCTGGTCGACGACAACGGCGCCGTGGCCACCGATACGGTGACCGTCAAGGTCAATCAACCGCCCACCGCGGCGGCCGGCGCCGACCTGTCGCTGATCGATCTGGACCGCAACGGCAGCGAAACCCTGACCTTGAACGGCTCGGCCTCCACGGACGCCGACGGGTCGATCCAGTCCTACCGGTGGACCGACGGCGCCGTCCTGCTGGCCGACCAGCCGGATCCGACGGTCTCACTGGCGCTGGGAAGCCATCTGCTGACGCTGACCGTGACGGACAACGACCAGGCGACCCATTCCGACAGCCGGCAGGTCTCGGTCAAGGCGCCGCCGCTGGCCGACGCCGGGCCCGATCAGAATCTTATCGATCACGACTGGAACGGTGCCGAACCGGCAACCCTGAACGGCTCAGCCTCCACGGACGCCGACGGCACCATCACCGGCTACGTCTGGAAGGAGGGGCCCGTGACGCTGGCCAGCGGGCCCAATCCGACCGTCCCGCTGTCGGTCGGCACGCACACCATCACCCTGACGGTCACCGACAACCACGGCCTGACCGCCACGGACACGGTGCAGATCAACGTCGGCTATCCGATCGTGCACACGATTACGGCGACGGCCCTGCCCGGCGGGGCCATCAGTCCCGCCGGCGCGGTGGAGATCTACCAGGGCGCCGGCCAGACGTTCACCGTCGCGGCCAACCCGGGATACCGGATCGACGAGGTCTGGGTGGACGATCAGCCGCAGGGCCCGATCACGTCCTACACCTTTACGGACGTCCAGGCCGATCATGCCATACGGGCGCGGTTCGCCCGCCTGCAGTACACCATTACCGCCAGTGCCACGCCGGGCGGCCAGATCAGCCCCAGCGGCCAGATCAGCGTCCTCCACGGCGACAGCCAGGCCTTCGCCCTCATGCCGAGCGCGGGCTATAATGTGTATGCCCTCATCGTGGATGAACAGTATCTCACCGGTCTCGAGTCCTACACCTTTTCCAATGTGACCGCGAACCACACCATCTACGCCGTCTTCGCCAACGAGATCCATACCATCGAGGCCTCCTGCGGGCCCGGCGGTCAGATCGCCCCCAGCGGGGCCGTCCTGGTGGCCGCCGGACAGGACAAGACCTTTGTCTTTACACCCGAGACGGGTTACCAGATAGAGCAGGTGCTGGTCGACGGGGCGTCCGTCGGCGCGCCGGCGAGCTACACCTTCGCCGACGTCGTCGCATCCCATACCCTCTATGTCAGCTTTGCCCCCATCGTCTACACCATTACCGCCTCGGTCGAGGGAACCGGCACGATCGAGCCGGCCGGGGCGGTTTTGGTGGCGGCCGGAGGCAGCCAGGGCTTTACCATTACGCCCGGAGCGGACCACAAAATCGTCGAGGTCCTCGTCGACGGCGTCAGCCAGGGCCCGGTCGGCTCCTATGCCTTCGCCAACGTCGCGGCCGATCACACCATCCGGGCGCGGTTTGCCACGGTGACCTACACGCTGACCGCCACCGCCACGCCCGGCGGGCAGATCTCCCCGGCGGGCACGACGTATGTCGGTCCGGGGGAAAACCGCCAGTTCACCATCACCGCCGACGCCGGCTATCAGATTCAGGATGTGAAGGTGGACGGCGTCTCCGTCGGGCCGGTCGGCAGTTATACATTCGAGAATGTCACCGGCAACCACACACTACACGCCGAGTTCGCCAGCCAGGTCTTCACCATCACCGCCAGCGCCGAGGTGGGCGGCAGCGTCAGCCCGGCCGGGGCCATAGAGGTCGCCGCCGGCGGCAGCCAGACCTTCACCTTCAGCGCCGAGGCCGGCAAGGTGCTCTCCGACGTGCTGATCGACGGCGCCTCGCAGGGCCCGGTCGATTCCTACACCTTTGACGATGTCCAGGCGGATCACACCGTCCACGCGGCCTTCGCCGCCCAGCAGTTCCAGATCACCGCCTCGGCCCAAGCCGGCGGAACCGTCTCGCCGGCCGGGACGATTTTGCTGGCCGCCGGGCAGAGCCAGACCGTCAGTATCACTCCCAATGCCAACTACAAGATCCTGGAGGTCCTGGTCGATGGCGTCTCGCAGGGCTCGATCAGCTCCTACACCTTTGAGAACGTCCAGCAGAACCATACCCTCCTCGCCCGCTTCACCCTGGCGTCCCATACGATAACGGCCACGGCCGGGCCCGGCGGGCAGGTGGCCCCCAACGGGGCGGTCTCCGTCGTCGCGGGCCAGTCCCAGAAATTCGTCTTCACTCCGGATGCCGGTCATCACGTCGCCCGGGTGATCGTGGACGGCCAGACCTACGGCATCACCGATTCCTACACCTTCCTGTTCGTCGATGCCGCCCACAGCCTGGAGGTCCTCTTCGCCCCGGATGATGGCGAGGTCCTGGATCAGACCGGCCCCCGCGTCATCAATCGCCAGCCGAAGGCGGGCGAGGTGCAGGTGCCGCGCAACAGCCTGATGATCCTGCACCTGGTTGACACCGAAAGCGGGGTGGACCCCAACTCGGTGGTCATCCGCCTGCAGGACCAGGTCGTCTATGCCGGCGGCGTGGACACCTACAGCGGGCCCTTCGGCCAATGCCGGCGGGTGGGGACGGCCGTCGATTACGCCTATACGATTCAGGCGGCCGGCCTGTTCGATTTCGACGAGCCGGTCACCATCGCCGTGGCGGCCCGGGATCGCTGGGGCAATCCGGTCTCCGAGGGCCAGACGTATTCCTTCCGGACCGAGATGCGGACCTTCGGCGGCATCTGCTCGCTGAACAACAAGGGGCCGGCCGTTCCCCAGGACTATCCGGCGACGGCCCGGGACAGCCACGGGACGATCTGGGTGGCCTGGCAGGCGGGCTTCACCGGCAATCACGATATCTACGTGGCCAAAAAGACGGCCTCCTCCAGCTCGTTCGATACGTCGGTGGCCCTGACGCAGCTGACCTCGGACCAGAGCCGTCCGGCCCTGGCGATCGACCCCGAGGATCGGGTCTACGTGGCCTGGCAGGACAACCGCCGGGGCAACTGGGACATCTATCTGCGCTACCTGGAGGGCGGCAAGATCTGGTCCAGCGAGATCAGCCTGCGGGACGATCCCCAGGATAGCGCCGATCAGACCCAACCGCGCCTGGCCGTCGATGGAACCGGGCTGGTGTCCGTCGTCTGGCAGGACGAACGCAACGGCAATCCCGATATCTATCTGGCCCAATCGTCGAATCGGTTCACCTCCCATACCGTCTCGGCCGTCTGCCAGCATGCCGCTGTCCAGAGCGCCCCGGCGATCGCGGTCGATTCCCAAAACGCCGTCTATGTCCTTTGGACGGACGAACGCGACGGCACCCGGGATATCTATGGAGCCAGTTTTAACGGCTCCGGCTGGCAGGTCAGGCCGCTGGTGGTCAAACCGGCCGACCAGGGGGCCGCGGTCCTGGCGATCGAGAGCGAGTCCACCATCCTGCACCTGGCCTGGGTGGATAGAAGTGCCGGCAACCAGGACATCTTCTACGCCCGCAGCGTCGGCGGCCTGCCGGCGGCCCCGCTGACCGGGACCCGCGTCACCGACGACAGCACGGGCTCAGATCAGAGCGCCTGCTGCATCCAGGTGGCCCCGTCCGGCTCCGGGCAGGTCAGGGCCTTTATTGCCTGGCAGGATGCGCGTAACGCCGGCATCGACGGCGCAGACATGGATGTCTATTTCGCCGAGGGGGCCGACTCCTTCGGCGCCAATATCCTGGTCGAGGGCCAAGCCGCCACCACCGGGCAGTATCGGCCGGTCATGGGATTGGACGCCTACGACCAGCCGTACCTGATCTGGGTGGACCTCGAGGACAGCATCCGCCGGATTCGCTACGGCGGCTCCACCCGCATTGGCGACCAGCCGCTGGCCGAATCGGTCATCGAGCCGGACCAGGGCGGATACGTCGGCACGCCGCCGGACCAGATCGCCCAGGCGGGCGACGTCTGCGTGGTGATCCCCGCCGGCGCCTTCTGGGCCAATTTCAAGGTGACAATCACCCCGATCGAGAATGCCCCCGCCTCCAGTCCGCCGACGCTGTGGGACCTGATCTGCCGCTATGAGTTCGGTCCCAGCACGGGCACGGAGTTTGCCATACCGGTGACGATCACCATCGCCTATGCGGCCGGCGAATTCGAGGAGGAGGATGCCTACTGGTACAATCCCGAAACGGGGGAATTGAGCCAGTCGGGGATTGCTGACGTCGAGCATCTGATCCTGTCCGATACGGTGCACGCGCTGCGCTTCACGACCACCCACTTCACCCAGTATGCCGTCGCGGCCAGGAGCAGTTCCGATCGGCAGGAACCCGAAGGTGCCGGCGGCGGCTGCGATATGAGCCGCAGTCGCGGCGATACGGGCGGCATCGTCGAATATTTCCTGCCCTACGGCATGGTGCTGCTGGTCTTCGGTCTGATCCGCCGCCGCGACCGCCGCCGGACGGCCTGAAAGAAAGAACGCCAAACAGCGGTAAAAGGAATGCGCCGGATTCGCCGGACAGCGACGGCGGTGATCCAAACGATATGAATCAGGTGGCAGTACATTCACGTTCACCCGTCGAATGGGTCGATCCTCCGGCCGGTTCGCCGGAGGCGTCTGCCGTGACGGCAAGCGGCCGGCTCATCCTGGAACCCCTGGCGGCCGTGGGATTCGCGGTGGCCTGGCTGTCGTTCTGGACAGCCTCCGGCGCGCAGGGGCCGGTTCGCTGGTTGATGCCCCCGGCCGGCCTGGCGGCGGCGGCGTGGCTGCCGTACCTTTGGCGTTCGGGCTCGCGGCCCGATTGGGGCCTGCAGGCGCGTTTGATCGCGCCGGCGGTCCTGGCGGCGGTTAAAACCTGTCTGTGGGCGTTTCCGTTGGCGGGATTGGCCGGGTGGCTCTGGGGACAGGCAGGCGGCCGGGTTGCCGTCTCGCCGGTCGTGCCGGTCGAGAGCTGGCCGGCCTGGATACTCTATCAATTCCTGTATGTGGCGGTTGCCGAGGAGCTGTTTTTTCGGGGATACGTGCTGGGGACGCTGGGGATCCTGCTGCAGCGCTGGTTCGGGCGGCACGGCCGGCTGGTTCCGGCCGCGGCGATCGCGGGGTCGGCCGCCGTCTTTGCCCTGGCACACGTGCTGGTGCTGCGGGATCCGTTATCGGTCGTCACGTTTTTTCCCGGATTGATTTTCGGCTGGCTGTTTTGGCGGACCCGGTCGCTGTTCGCTCCCATCCTGTTTCACGGGCTGGCCAATACCGCCTATCTGCTCTGGTCGGCCGGCTGGGTGATCCGCTGACAAGCCGTTAATCGACCCCAAACGGCGGGACCGATAATATCCCCGCCCGAACCCGGTAATACGGCCACAGGGGGCTGATTAGACCGGGCAAATTCCCATTTCATCTCTCTCAAGTAGGTGATCCAGCCAGGCGATAACTTCAATGGTGGAGTGTGTCTGGATACCGGCCGGAGGCGACGAAACTGAAGATTCGTAAAACATTGGTTTGTATCAATTTGGCGCTGCTGGCGGTTCTGGGCGGCATCGTCGTCAAGACCGTCTGGGCGCCCCGCGCGCTGACGCCGACGGCGGCGACGGCCGAACCGCGTACGCCGGTGGCGCGTCAGGCCGAAGCGCCCGAGACGAGGCTGAACGCCAATCAGTACCAGGAGATCGTCCGGCGGAATCTTTTTGGCTTGGCTTCGACCGAGCCGGCCGCTCCGACGGCTGCCGCGCCGGCGCCGGTCGTGACGGCCGGTGATCGGGAGGTGTTAAGCCTGCCGCTGGTCCTGCAGGGGACCATCACCGGAGCGCCCGAGTTCGCCCGGGCCATCCTCTACGACACCCAGGCCCGCAAGACCGATCTGTTCCGGCTGGGTGACCAGGTCCGCTCGGCGCGGATCACCGCAATCCGGCGCGACGAGGTGGTCCTGCTCCACCAGGGGCGGGAATTTGTCATCGCCATCGATAGAAACTCGACGGCGGCGGTCCCCGCCGGCGGAGCGGCCGGAGCGGCCGGATCGGGCGGGTCGGCCGCGGCGGCCGCGGTATCGAAACCGCCGGCAGGCGATCGAACGGCGGCCGGCGGGCGGGCCGAGATCTTGGAAGACTTCCTGACGCAGGTCGAGATCAGCCCGCATCAACAGAATAATGAGGTGGTGGGCCTGGAGATTCGCCACCTGGAAAACGTGCCCGCCATCCAATGGCTGGGCCTGCAGGAAGGCGACGTGATCCACCGGGTCAACGGGCAGGTGCTCACCAGCAAGCAGAAGGCGTTCCAGGTCTTCCGCAAGGTCCGCACCCAGCCGCAGGTGCTGATCGAACTGTTGCGCAATGATCGGCTGGAGACCCTGGCCATCCCCCTGAGATGAATATCCAAGATACCTGGGATAGATACATGAATCGTACACGACATCCGCGAGTTGCCCTCCCAACGATTGGCTGTATCCGGCATCTTGTCCGGCATATCGTCCGGCTCGCCGTCTGTGGCGCCGTCGGCCTGCTGGCATGGCTCGCCGGCGGCTGTCAGCCAGAGGCGGTGCCGCGGACACCGGCAAGCTCCTACCAGGTGAAGGTCTCTGCCGAAGGGCAGGTCAGGACGATTGACGCCGAAACCGCCGCCATGCTCAAGCGTCATTCCGTCCTGCGGCGGTTCGGTTCGACGTCGCCGCAAGCCGGCCCGGCAGAAGCCCTGGCCGAGGGACATCCCGGCCGGCCGGACCCGTCGCCGGCGCCGACAGCGGATAGGCACCGGCCGGAACCCAATGATCCGTCGATGCATCCGGCATTCGCCCAAAACAATCCATCGTACGCGCCGCCGGCGAATCTCAACGAGCCGGCGGCAACCGAAACCGCCCTAACCGCGCCCGTTGCCATCGAGACTGGCGACGTAACAACGAGCGGTGCTGATGGCCCGGCGACCGGCGATGAGTCGACGGCCGCCGCCGGTGCCGATCTGGCGGACGCCGAACCGACGATCGATCCGCTGCCGTCGGAATCGTCCCTGCCGGCCTGCCTGCAGGCCTTGGCCGATTCCGACCTGGCCGACAAGCCCATCAGTCTTAATTTCGAGCAGGCCGACATCCGTTCCGTCCTCAAGACGATCAGCGAGCTGACCGGCATCCAGTTCATCCTCGCCGACGAGATCAGCGGGACGATCACGGTCCTTTCGCCCTCCCAGATGAAACTGAAGGAGGTGTATGGGTTCCTCCAGTCCATCCTGTACGTCAAGGGACTGGCCGCCATCGCCGCGGACGACCATGTCAAGATCGTGCCGTCCAGCCAGGCCCACCAGCACCGGCTGCCCATCCGGGTCGGCTGCGACCCGGACCGGATCGCCCAGACCGACGCGATCTACACCCAGATCATGCCGCTTAAGTACGCCGACGCCGCCGAGGTCGGCGGCATCCTCAAGCCGCACCTCTCGGCGACGGGCCAGCTGGACACCTACAGCCGCACCAACACCCTGATCGTCACGGACAGCTCCGCCATGATCCACCAGGCGGCGCTGATCCTGCGGCAGCTGGACGTGCCGGGGGCCAAGGAGGAGGTCACGGTCATTCCGCTGCAATTCGCCTCGGCCTCGGTGCTCGCCAAGCAAATTACTGAGATCATGGAACGGGACGCCAGCGCCGCCGGCGCCCCGCGCCGCCCGCCGGCGCTGGCGGCCGGGCAGACCCGACTGCAGATCCAGGCCGATGCCCGGATCAACGCCCTGGTCGTCACGGCGAACCGCCAGGACACCCAGACCATCGCCCAGTTGGTTAGGCAGCTGGACGTGGAGCAGCCCGTGGGGGTCAACAACGTCCAGGTGGTCTATCTCAAGAACGCCAAGGCCAAGGAGGTGGCCGAGTCGCTGACCAGCTCCCTGAGCCAACTGCAGAACGCCTCGAACCAGGCCGGCCCGGTCACGATCCACGTCAACCCGGACGTGGGGACCAATTCGCTGATCATCCAGGCCTCGCCGCCCGACTTCAAGGTGATCGCCCAGTTGATCGAGAAGCTGGACATCGTCCGCGAGCAGGTGCTGGTGGAGCTGCTGATCATGGAGGTCAGCCAGGACGCCCTGACGGAAATCGGCGTGGACTGGGCCACGCTGGACCAGGCGGTCTCCGACAGCGTGCGCTATTTCGGGGGGACCAACTTCGGCGTGCGGGTCGATTACCTCAACGGGGATCTGCGCGGCCTGGGGGTGGGGGCCTACAAGAATGTGGGCGGCGACGTGAGGATCGCCTCCATCGTCGGCGCCCTGCAGAAAGAGACCGGCGCGAACATCCTGTCCACCCCGCACGTCCTGACGAGCAACCACCAGACGGCGGAGATCCTCGTCGGGGACAACATCCCCTACGTCACCCAGTCCCGCATCACCGAGACGGACCCGAGCACGCCCACGGTGATCAAGACCATCGAATACAAGGACGTCGGTGTGAACATGAACATCACGCCTCATGTCAACCAGGGCGGCATGGTCCGCCTGGAGATCGAAAGCGAGTTCAGCCAGCTGGTGGAAAGCGCCACGGGCCTGTCGGACGATACGCCCACCACCGCGACGCGAAAGCTCAAGACCGAGATTGCCATGATGGAGGGCCGCACCATCGTGATCGGCGGACTGATCCGCGACGACAAGATCACCGTCGAGGAAAAGGTGCCCCTGCTGGGCGATCTGCCGCTGCTGGGCCAACTGTTCCGCTTCAACCGCGACCGCCTGCAGAAGACCAATCTGCTGCTGTTTATCACGCCGTACGTGCTGACCAGCCAGGACGAGCTGGCCCTGATGAGCGAGAAGAAACAGGCGGAAACGGCCGCCGAGCTGGCCGACCGGATCAAGGATCCGTCCGGCGGGCAACAGGACGGGTCCTCTTTCTGGCAGTAGGATAGGGGCGTGACGGGCATGGAATCCCTCGGACAAATCCTCCAACGACAGACGCAACTGACGGCCGAGCAGTTGGATCAGGCCCTGCGCTGCCAGCAGACCCGCCGGCCCCGCGTCAGCCTGGGCCGCCTGCTCATCGAGCAGGGACTCTGCCGTGAGACCGAGGTCTGCCGGGCCCTGGCCAGCCAGTGGAACATCCGTTACGCACCGACACTGACGCCCGAGCGGCTCCGAAACGAATGGATCGCGCGGATCCCGCTGGACTACCTCAAGGCCCAGGGCATGCTGCCCATCGCCGACGAGCAGGGCCGCCCGCAGATCGCCCTGTCGGACCCGCTGCAGGTGGAAAGCTACGACGCGATCGCCACGATCCTGGGCCGGCGGTGCCCCCGGGTCCTCTGTCCGGCCGGCGAGATCGAGAAGGCCATCAGCCGCTGCTATTACCAGGGCCTCGACGCGGACGGGCCCGTCTCGGCCGACGACGTCAGGGCCGAAGCACTAAGCGATCCGGCGGACGACGCCATCCTGCCGGCCGCGCGACAGGAGGACCTTTTAAACATCGCCAACCAGGCGCCGATCGTCAAGCTGGTCAACACGATCCTGTTCCAGGCGGTCAGCCGCCGGGCCAGCGACATCCACATCGAGCCCTACGACGACGAGGTCAAGATCCGCTATCGGATCGACGGGGTGCTCTGCGACGTGCCCGGCCCGCCCAAGCGGCAACTGGCGGCCCTGATCTCACGGCTCAAGATCATGTCCAACCTGAACATCGCCGAACGCCGTCTGCCCCAGGACGGCCAGTGCCGGGTGAAGATCGGCCCCAAGGAATTCGACGTGCGGGTGTCCATCATCCCCACCTCCGGCGGCGAGCGGATGGTCCTGCGGCTGCTGGACCGGGACGGCTCGATCTGGACGGTGGACCGCCTGGGATTCGAGCCGCGGGTCCGCCGGCACTTCGAACGGACGATCCGCGCCCCGCACGGCATCTTTCTGCTGACCGGCCCGACCGGCAGCGGCAAGACCACGACGCTGTACTGCGCGGTCAATCTCCTGCACAATCACGAGCGAAATATCCTGACGGTCGAGGACCCCATCGAGTACCAACTGCCCGGCATCGGGCAGACCCAGGTCAATCCCAAGATCGACCTGACCTTCGCCAACTGCCTGCGCCACATCCTGCGGCAGGACCCGGACGTGATCATGATCGGCGAGATCCGCGACCGGGAGACCGCCGAGATCGCCGTCCACGCCTC
>JAFGFX010000118.1 GCA_016930855.1 Sedimentisphaerales bacterium
CGGCGAGAAGCCGGAGATCCAGATGCCGGGCGACCTGGACGACACGGTGCGCCAATGGATTCGGGTGGACCGCGTCAGCTACGACGATGAATCGCCCTGGCCGACGGCCCCCGACGGCAGCGACGACTACGTCCTGCGCCGCCTGATCGCGACCCACTACGGCAACGACGTGGCCAACTGGGTAGCCGCCCCGCCCTCGCCGGGCCAGTAGCTCCGTGACGCGGCCAGGCAATTGTCTTCTAATCCGCAGGGATGCCCCACCTCATCGGGTTGATAACTCCAGCAGAAGGAATGGCGAGGCAAGGATGGCGAAAAGGAAGAACCCGGTTTGGTCCCTTCTGATCGTCTGGGCGATGGCCCTGCCGGCCTCGGCCGGCGACTGGCGCCAGTGGCGCGGGCCCTTCTTCAACGGGGCCAGCGACGAGGAGAACCTGCCGGCCTCCTGGGGCCCGACGGAAAACGTCGTCTGGAAAGTCCCGCTGCCGGGTGCCAGCGGCGCTACGCCGATCATCTGCAACGGCCGGGTGTTTGTCAGTTCCACGGTGGACGACAGCGACGAGCTGGCCGCCCTGTGCCTGGACGCCGCCGACGGCAAACCCCTCTGGCAACGGCGGATCGAAACGGAACCGCGCCGGTTCCCCCGCAACAATCCGGCCTCGCCCTCGCCGGTCACCGACGGCGAGCGGGTGATCTTCCTGTACGGCAGCGGCGCGCTGGTCGGCTTCGATTACCAGGGCAACCAACTCTGGGCGCGGAACATCGAGAAGGAGTACGGCAACCTGGCCCTGCTGTTCGGCTACAGCAACAGCCCCCTGCTGTACCAGGACAAACTTTACGTCGTCGTGATCCGCCGCCAGCAGCCCTATCGGGCGCCGGCGGCGGATGCACCGCTGGAATCCTACCTGCTGGCGCTGGAGCCGCGGACGGGACAAACGCTCTGGAAGCAAACCCGACCGACCAACACCTTCGACGAGAGCATGGAGACCTACAGCACGCCGGTCCCCTTCCGGCGCGACGGCCGCACGGAGATCCTCAACACCGGGGCGGACTTCATCACCGCCCACGATCCCGAGACCGGGAACGAACGGTGGCGCTTCGAATACCACACGAACAAGGTCCGGGATACGCGGATCATCCCTTCGTTGGTCACCGGCGCGGGCCTGATCTTCGCCACCCGCCACAAGCACAAGGGGGTGTTCGCCCTGGCGACGGATGGAATCAACCAGTCCGCCGGCAACCGCATCGTCTGGGAATTCAACGGTCCCTCGCCGGATTGCAGCAGCCCGCTGTACTACCAGGACCGCCTGTACGTCCTGGACGGCATCACCCACGGCAAGGTGGTCACCTGCCTGGACCCGGCGACCGGCCGGGTATTCTGGCAGGGGACAATCGGCGGCCGAGCGCCCTGGCGGGCGTCGCTGACCGGCGCCGACGGCAAACTCTACGGCATCAACGAGGACGGCGACATCGTGGTGCTCGCCGCCGGCGGCGATCAATTCCGGATCCTGTTCGAGACCCGGATGGGCGAAGGCCCCATCCAGTCCTCGATCGCCGTGGCCGACGGCCGCTTGTTCATCCGCACGGCAAAGAATCTCTACTGTATCAGCAAGCCGCAACGGTAACACCGCCGATCCGGCGGCACGTCCCCCCAAAAGGCGTTGGCGTCACGCCGCAAGGGATACTTTCTTGCTTCGTGACGCCAACACGGTCGGTTTTGCTGGATGCCTGTAGTTATGATTCCAAGCGAAACCCGGCAAGCGCGGGTGCCGCCGGCATCCCGGCGACCGCCGCCGGGTGGTTACCCGTCAGTTCACATTACTCCTTGACCCTGATGGTATCCGACGCGGCGAAGTCCGTACCGTCCGCCAGCGTACCGGTCAGCGTCAGGGTGACCACGCCCGGCGATACGATTTCCTTGACGGCATCGGCATCGAACTTGGCCACCAGATGGCCCAGGGAATCGGCCTTGGTCAGATAGGGACTGATGTCCTCGAGCAGTAGCGAACCACAGTCCACCATTCCGATGGGCAGATTGCTGTGCACGGTGACACAGATGGAATCGTGGCTCAATACCAGCGTCGCGGGCGAGATCGTAATGCAGATTCCTTCTCCCTGGCTGGCGTTGTTCGCCAGGATCATATGACTGCCGATAAAGACCATCAGTCCGAGAGCGATCACGGTTGCGATGCGTTTCATGTGCTGTTCTCCTTACTCAATCATGATGTTTGCCAAATACATTTCCGTCCACACGTTGTCGCCTAAACAATCCCATCGATGGAAGATCTCTTGCGCTCACTATCACTATGTAACAACTGGCGGGCGTATAACGAAATTTTTATACATAATCCCCATAGGTTCAGTTTCATTTGGGGGCGCTCAGACGGGTATTTGTTCTATCCTATTGTCAATTAATTACTTACGGAAAATTTCCAATCGTGATCACCCGCGATCCCCTCATGACGGCCCAGACGGCAACGGGATCGACTACCCGGGAAAAATCCCGGGAATACCCCTGCGGCCAAGGGGATAGCCGTCGGACAGTGCCGACCGGGGGCTTGTGACATAAGTGCTTTATAGACAAGTGATTATAAAATATCGTTCCAAAAAGTCCCAAAAATGTGTTTTGGCACGGCCGGTCCATTGTCTATAGATATGTTACCAAGGAGCGGGGAGATTCCTTGGTCGGACTCGGGGGGCAGATACACCAGATAGAAGGGAGCGACAGGTATGGCGGTAGACGTCAAGCAGATTGGCGAGAAGGTGGCCCGGCACAGCGCGCTTTTGGATCGGATCCGCGCCGAGATCCGCAAGGTCATCGTGGGCCAGGACGCCCTGATCGAGCGGCTGCTGGTCGGACTGCTGTGCAACAACCATATCCTGATCGAGGGCGTGCCGGGCCTGGCGAAAACCCT
The DNA here is from genome assembly GCA_016930855.1 of Sedimentisphaerales bacterium. Taxonomy (GTDB): domain Bacteria; phylum Planctomycetota; class Phycisphaerae; order Sedimentisphaerales; family SM23-30; genus JAFGFX01. The sequence goes on from JAFGFX010000118.1 coordinate 2,913, forward strand.
CTCGGTGACCACTCTCGCCAAGACCATCTCGGCCTCCTTTCAGCGGATCCAGTTCACCCCGGACCTGCTGCCGGCCGACCTGATCGGCACCCTGATCTATAATCCCAAGAGCGGAGAGTTCACCACCAAGAAGGGGCCCATCTTCGCCAACATTATTCTGGCCGACGAGATCAACCGGGCGCCGGCCAAGGTGCAAAGCGCCCTGCTGGAGGCCATGCAGGAACGCCAGGTGACCATCGGGCAACAGACCCACGTGCTGGAGGAGCCCTTCATGGTCCTGGCCACGCAGAATCCCATCGAGCAGGAGGGGACCTACCCGCTGCCGGAGGCGCAGGTGGACCGCTTCATGCTCAAGCTGAAGATCACCTACCCCAGCCGGGACCAGGAAAAGCAGATCCTGCGGGCGATGGCCACCTCCCGGCCGAAACTACAGGTCGAGCCGGTGCTCCAGCCGCCGGACATCGTCCGCCTGCGGGAGCTGGCCGACGAGATCTACATGGACGAGAAAATCGAGGACTACATCGTACATATCGTCCAGGCGACCCGTACGCCCAAGCAGTATAACCTCGAGATCGAGGACCTGATTCTCTACGGCGCCTCGCCGCGGGCGACGATCTATCTGACCATGGCCGCCAAGGCCAACGCCCTGCTGGAGGGCCGCGGCTACGTGACGCCCCAGGACGTCAAAACGATCGGGATGGACGTCCTGCGCCACCGGGTGATCGTCAGCTACGAGGCGGAAGCCGAGGAAAAAACGTCCGAAGACATCGTCCAGCAGATATTCAACGCCGTGGAAGTGCCATGATCCCCAAAGAGCTGGCGAAAAAAATACGCTACCTGCAGATTCGCACCCGCAAAACCGTCAACCACGTCCTGGCCGGCCAGTACGAAAGCGTGTTCAAGGGCCGCGGGATGGAGTTCGACGAGGTGCGCGAATATCAACCGGGCGACGACATCCGCACCATCGACTGGAACGTGACGGCGCGGGTCGGCCACCCCTACGTCAAGCGCTACGTCGAGGAGCGGGAGCTGACGGTGATCTTCCTGGTGGACCTGTCGGCGTCCGGGGCCTTCGGCAGCGTCAAGCAGACCAAGAACGAAATGGCGGCCGAGTTGTGCGCCCTGCTGGCGTTCGCCGCCATCAAGAACAACGACAAGGTGGGCCTGATCGTCTTTACCGATACGGTGGAGATGTTCATCCCGCCGAAAAAGGGAACCCGTCATGTGCTGCGGGTGATTCGGGAACTGCTGGTGTTCCAGCCCCAGCAGGTGCAGACCGACATCGGCCTGGGACTGGAGTACCTCGCCCGGGTGACCACCAAGCGCAGCGTGATCTTCCTGCTGTCGGATTTTCAGGGGGAGGGATTCGAGAAACCCATGCGGCCCCTGGCCCGGCGGCACGACCTGATCGCCGTGACGATCACCGATCCCCGCGAGGTCCGGCTGCCGAACGTGGGACTGCTGGAGTTGGAAGACGCCGAAACGGGCCAGATCATCCTGGTGGACACCGCCAGCGCCAAGGTCCGCCGGCGCTACGAACAACTCGGCGGCCAGCGCAGCCGGCAGCTCCAGGAGTTGTTCCGCTCGATGGGGGTCGATCAGATCTCCATCTCGACGGGCCGGGACTACGTGCCCGACCTGGTGCGCTTTTTCCTGGCCCGGGAGCGCCGGCGCTAGAGACGCCGACCCATCGGCCGCCCGGTCGTTATCGCCGGGGACATCGACGGTACGGATGGCGGGAAATAACATCTGACGGATATCGGAGAGTAAATCCATGACCGAGGAACTGAATCTATCCTTGCCGCGGCGGTCCAGCGAGCCGGCCGGCCGGCGTCCCCGCGCGATGGGTATTTTGCTCATCCTGATCCTGGCGGCAGGCCTGGCCAACATCGCCCTGCAACTGATCCGCAAGCCGGTCCCAGCCACAACGGCCAGTGGCTTATCTAGTGAGAACCAGAAAAATCTGGCCTTGAAGCTGGAGACGCAGGGACTCAACGAGCCGGCCGTCCGCGCCTGGAAGGACTACCTGGCCCGGCCCGGCATCGACTCCGAAGAACAGGCAAAGATCTGGTATCGCATCGGCCGGATGTACCAGCAGGACGAGCACTTCGAAGAGGCCCTGGAATGCTATTATCGCTCCGAGAGTTTTGACCGCCTCACGGAGCTGGCCGACGAAATCGGCCGTCGCAGCCGGGAATGCCTGGAAGGAGCGGGCAGGTTCGCGGCGCTGCGCCACGAACTGGCGAATCGCGTCGACCGGAATCGGCCCGAGGGATCGGCCGGTCAGGAGGTCGTGGCCCAGATCGGCGCCGAAACGATTACCCAGGCCCAACTGGACCGGCGGATCGAGAGGGAAATCGACCGGCAATTGGAGGCCCTGGCGGGGATGGCGCCGCCGGAGGAACTCAATAAACAAAAGAAAGAGTTTCTCAAGCGCATGTCCGGGCCCGCCGAGCGGCTGCGGATGCTGAACCAGATCGTACTGGAGGAGGTCCTCTACCGCCGGGCCCGGCAGTTGCAATTGGCCGAGAAGCCCGCCGTCCGGGACCTGCTGGCAGATCAGGAGCGCAAGCTGCTCGCCCAGAGCCTGATCCAATCCGAACTGGCCGACAAGATCCACATCACGCCGGCGGACCTGGAGACCTATTACCAGGCGCATAAACAGGACTACCTTCAGCCGGAACGGGCCCAGATCAGCCATATCCCGCTGGCCGACGAGCCGGCGGCCCGGGAGCTGCTGGCCCAGCTGAAGGCCGGACGGGATTTCGCCACGGCCGCCCGGACGGTCTCGCTCGATACCGCCACCGGCCAGCAGGGCGGTGAGATCCCCGGCTGGGTGGCTAAAGGTGATCCCATCCCCGGGATCGGCCGATCGCCGCGGGCCACGGCCCTGATCTTCGCGACGGACCCGAACGGCATCGTCCCCGAGCCGGTCGCCGGCGAGCAGGGATACCACCTCCTCAAGGTCCGCCGCCGCCAGCCGCAGCGCCAAAAGGGATTCGACCAGGTCCGGCCGGAGGTCTACCGGGCCCTGCGCCAGCAAAAGGAACGGGAAATCCAGGAGGCCCTGCTGGCCGAACTCAAGCAGGAATACAACGTGGTGATCCATCAGTCAAAATTTATTCCACTGCAAGGGAATACGGATGCATCGGCAACACCGTAAACACTCCTTAATGCTCGTTTGGTCGCTGGCGGTGCTGGTCTGTGTGGTCCCCTCCTGCAGCCGGGACAAGAATCCGGCGACGGAAGCCGGCGACTATGAGATCAGCAAG
>JAFGFX010000119.1 GCA_016930855.1 Sedimentisphaerales bacterium
AATACCCCCAAGGGGACTCGAACCCCTGTCACCTGGCTGAGAACCAGGTATCCTAGGCCGCTAGACGATGGGGGCGTATTTTTTCAAGTCATTAACATTCAACGACTTAAGCCACTTGTCGTATCATGACGCCGCTACACTATATTCGATGGGGTCTCCTTTGTCAACCGGTCAGGGAAAAATAGAGATGAGGAATAGGTAACGCCATCCAGATGGGCTTGCCGGCGGCGTGATGGGGAACGCCGCTGGATGCCCAGCGATTTGCGCAGGGAGGCGGCCTGCCGTTCACTGGCCGCCTGCCGGCGGGTTCAACCGCCGACGTCGATGCCGGAGCCCAGGCTGGCCTGCGAGCTCTGGCTGACCAGGCCGCCGGAATTGGAGTACATCAGGCTCGACTGGGACATCTCCATGCTGGAAACGCTCATCTGTGTGCTGGTTTGACTAAAGGAGATCTCCCGGGAGGATTGCCCCATGGAGCCGCCCAGCAGGGCCAGCAGGGCGATCAGGCCCAGCGTCTTTTTGTCTTCTTCGTTGTCCGTGCCCAGCAGCAATTCGATCAGGGCCGCGATCAGCTTGACCGTATCCTGATTGAATTCGCTCATCTGGAACGACGTGGTCTGGCTGGAGAAATTGGCCTCGTAGGCGCTCAGGTTGGTCGAGGACATCGCCAGGCTGGAGCCGGTGGAATTGCTGCTGGCGGCCAGCGCGGTATTCGGGCCGGTTGAGCCGGCCGCCAGGGCGGTATTCGATCCGGTTGCGCCGGCCGCGGGCGAGGCGGGTGAATATGACATCATGGCCGTATTGACATTCGCGACGGTACTCATGGCTTTGCTCTCTTTCTTCCTTAACTTCCCGGTCAGGATTTACACGTACGCGTGTATAAACCGGCCTCAAACGGCATGCCGCGGTCGCCCCCGGCGGCGGACAAAAGAGAAAACCCCTCTAATTCATTCATAAAGCCTTACTTAGAGCGCTCAGCAACAGCGCCTCGCCGGCGATAAGCCATAGCAAACATGCCTCGATGTGGCGAAAACACAACGAGTTTTCGACCCCGACAGGGCCGTCGGATTTGTTAAGGGCATTGCCGGCAAGGGCTTAGAAGTTTATTCGCCGGCGGATTCCCCGGCGTTTTTCTGCGATCCGTGGATCGTGATAGGTTGCGATTTGTCAACTTGTCTTGTCGGGTTTAGGTCCGATAAATGCACTTTGCCCGGTCGATTCCGGTCGTTACCATATATCCGGAACCAGGATCCGCGGATGGCAAACACCGGAAGGGCGATCATGAAAACGCTGCAGATTTCGGGTGTGGTCGGCTGGTACTACGGCCAATCGTCCCGGCCCGAACAGCGCACCGGCGCGATCTACGATGAGATCACCGCCCAGGCCGACCGGATCCGCGTGGCGTTGAACGACACCCCCATCATCGATGCCCATCTGGATGAGCATACCACCGCCCGGCAGGACAAGGGGCCGGCCCGGGATCCTGGCCGCTATCAACCAGGCGCGCCTGACGCCGGACAGGCCCCATCCACAGGATCAGATACGATCGTTGCCGGCAGCGAGGTGCATTTTCGCCATATCCGCATTCGGGAGCTTGCCGGTAATCCGCCCGTGCCGGAGGCGGCCGGACGGCCGGACGAGGGATTTCGCCGCCTGACCAACGGTCTGGACCTGGCCGGCTGGCGGGCGGCCCCGGACATCTGGGGCCGCTGGCGATCCCATGCCGGGACGCTGGCCAATGACGGCACAGGCCAGGATCATCTTGCCAAGGACCTCTGGACGCAGGAGGCGTTCGACAATTTCATCGTGCAGGTGGATTGGCGCCTCGTCGGTGAACCGCGGGACCGTCCGGTTGCGGTGGTGCTGCCCGACGGGAGCGAGGCGGTCGACCAAACGGGCCGGCCGATAACCGTAATGGTGCCCGACGCTGGTGATAGCGGCATCTATCTGCGGGGCTCGACCGACTGCCTGGTGCATATCGGTTGCCGGCCGGTCGGTTCGGGTGCGATTGCGGGATATCGCGCCAATCCGGCCTTGCCGGTGGAGATCCGGCGGGAGGTGATCCCCCTAATTGCGGCCGAAATCTGTATATCAAGTCGCTGCCCTGAACGGCGTTATTAGCGTTTCCAGGGGGCTTTTCGACTGTTGACGGGCCAAGTTTGGGCCGATAGAGTAGGTGCAACCGGCCAGCGTAGCTCAATGGTAGAGCTCCCGCTTTGTAAGCGGGCGGTTGTGGGTTCAAGTCCCTCCGCTGGCTTTTATAAATGCTTGCCGTAAATGGAGTTGTATTTTTTTGTCCCAGTCGCCCCAATTTTCATCCCCGGGAAATCCACAGCAGGTCGCAGGCGCCCGCTGGGAGTCCCTCGTCGATTTCGGTCGGCCCAGTACGGATTGGCGGTGGTTATCGGGCCTCTGCCGGAGGCGGCATCGGGGAGGGAGTTTTCGGGCGGGATGATGTAAGTATTTATTTTTCAGTTATTTAGTTTCCGTGTCCACCCTGCGGTTTTTCAGTTGAAATGAACCGGTCAAAGGATTATGATAATAAGGGTGAGCATGAGGTGTTTCTTACGTCGATTCAACGCGAGAGAGCGCCAATGCCGTTTACGACCAATCAATCGAGCAGCATAGGCTTGATCGGTCTGTGGACATCACGTATAATCGGCATTGAAAAGGAGGATTTCAAGGCCGCCGTCTGGTTATGTATTTCCGCTAAATCACGTATATTCTGGATGGGGGTAATCTCCGTGATTATGCCGCCCAGCCGGCTGGAGGAAAGGAGGGTGATTGAGCAGGCAGTTCGTAAGGTGTTTTGTGTTTTTGTCTCGAGAGGAGTATGTTGAAACCGGCGGGCTGCGTGGGTTCGCTGGCGGAAAAAGAGGCAAGGTACCTTTTTTGTACAGGAGGACGGTTATGAGTAAAACAATGGTAATGATGGCGTGTGCCGTCATCATGGTCGCGGTGGTGCCGGCCATGGCGCAGACCGATATCACCAATCCGGGAAATGCCATTATCGGTATTCCCAACGACAATGACTGGCCGGGCGCCGAAACGCCGCCGTTGTCGATCGACAACGTTGTAACCACAAAATATTTGCACTTCAAAGGCGAAACCCAGCCGACCGGTATTGCCGTGACGCCCTCGGGTTCGGGGATCGTAACGGCCCTCCGGCTGACCACGGCCAATGACGCCGAACCGCGCGACCCTGCCAGTTATCAACTGTCCGGCTCGAACGATCCGGTCGGTGTGCCGGCCGATCTGGCGAATATCAACTGGACCTTGATTTCCGAAGGCCCCCTCTCGCTGCCCTCGGATCGCTTGACCACGATGGCCGCGCCGGTGGTCTTTCCCAATTTCACCGCCTATACGCATTATCGGCTGATGTTCCCGACGGTGAAGGATTCGGCAAACGCCAACAGCATGCAGATCGCCGAGATCGAGCTGATGACGGCCCCGGCCGGCGGCTGGCCCCCGTCCGTGGATGCGGGAGCCCCGCAACTGATCATCATGCCCGCCGACACCGCGACCATGGCCCCCACGGTGATCGATGTGGACACCCCGGAAGAGCAGCTTACCTACCAGTGGGCCCTGCGGTCCGCTCCGGCGGGCGGTTCGGTGAATTTCAACGGCACCGACACCCAGACCGACGCCCAAGTCACGTTCTCCCAGGTGGGAGGCGAGTATGTCCTGGAGCTGTCGGTGACCGATGCCGATGACAACGATTCCAACGATGTGGTGACCATACGGGTCTGGGATCCGGCGGTGGATAATGTCATGGTCGCCCACTGGGACTTCAATGAAGGTTCCGGCAACGTGGCCAACGATTCGACCGTCATGTCCACCAAGGGCGTGAACGGCAAGGGCGAGGACGACGGGGAACTGACC
>JAFGFX010000120.1 GCA_016930855.1 Sedimentisphaerales bacterium
TCCTTGGGCACGTTCACGTAGCGGCTGATCAAGTCCAGCGTCGTCTGCACGCCGTGGCACAGCCCGATGAAGGCAACGCGGCCGACCCGCCCCAGCGCCGCGCAGTTCGCCCCCATGGGATTGGCGTAATTCAGGAGAATGGCGTCCGGGCAAAGGCGTTCCATGTCCCGGACGATCTCCCGCAGCACCGGGATGGTGCGCAGCGCCCGAAACACCCCGCCGGGTCCGATGGAGTCGGCCACGCACTGGTCCACCCCGTATTTTAGAGGGATCTCGTAATCCAGCGCGAAGGCGTCCACCCCGCCGACCTGGATCATGTTGATGACGTATTGGGCGCCGTCGAGGGCCTCGGCGCGATCCAGCGTCGAAGTGACCCGCGCCGGCAGGCGGTTTTCCCTGATCATCCGCTGCACGAAGGCGTGCATCTTGTCCAGCTTCGGCCGGGTGCGGCTCATCAGGCAGATGTCGCTATCCTGAAGGGCCTCGGTCGCCAGGATGTCCGAGGTCAAGGTCTTGCAGAAGATCTGGCTTCCCGCTCCGATCATGGCAATTTTCGGCATGAGACATCTCCCTTGCGCCGGGGGCGGAACGCCGGTTCGCCCGGCACGGTCACGATCAGTGTAAAAGGTTTTCGATCAGATACAATCCGCTCTTGCCCGGCGCGACGATATCCAGGTCGCCATCGCTATCCATATCGGCACAGGCGGTGTTGATCCCCAGACCCACCGCGCCGCCCTCATGGACCGGATGGCGCGTCCAGGCGCCGGTCTGCCGCGCGTACTTATAGTAATAGATGCACAGCGGATCGCGGCCGCCCGGATCGTTGCCGTTGTGGGCACGGTACCGCTTGCCGGCGAGCAGCTCGGCCTGGGAGTCGCCGTCCAGGTTCACAAACAGCATGAAATGCGGCTGCGACCAGTCCTTGTCGATCGTATGGCGCTGCCAGCGGCGCCCGCCGTCCGGGATTTGGGTCTGTTCCAGCCAATAGATCCCGTAGTCGTGTCCCATGCCCCAGACGATATCGGCGTCCCCGTCGCCGTCGACGTCATGGACCAGGATGGGAATGCTGGCGGCGCCGAGCTGAAAGTCCGCATGCCAGATCCAGGCGCCCCCGGCGTCGGCCGGTTGTTCCAGGTAGCCGTTCGGCCCGACCACGTCGCAGCGGCCGTCGCCGTCGACGTCGCCGGCGCCGATCCCGTGGCCGGTCGCCTCCTTCGGCAGGTCGTGCCTGATCCACTTGACCCCGAAGGCGGCGGACGGCTCAGACCGATACGCGTACCAGGCCACCGACCCGCCGATGTTCGGCAACAGATCCATCCGGCCGTCACCGTCGATATCGACCGTGATTGCCGTCTCCATGCTGCCCGGGGTATCGATCTCGGTCACCACGAAGGCGTCATCCGGTTTGCCCGGGTTGCGGATCCAGCAGGCGGCCCGGTTGAAATACCCCACGCTGACGACATCCATCCAGCCGTCGCCGTCGACGTCCATCGGCAGGTTGGCGAAGTCGTTGTAATACTCGTGCTCCTCGGTCAGCTCGCGGACGAAATGCCGCCGCCAGCCGGGTGCTTCGTACCAGAATCCCCCGCAGAAGATATCGAGCCGGCCGTCGCGGTTGACGTCCAGCACCCCGGCCGCCTCGAATTTCGACTCGGCGTTGATGACGTGCAGCCGAAATCCCGGCCCCACCCTCGGCTCGGCCCGCTTTACCGGCCGCAGTCGCACGATCGCCCCCCAGGGCATGTTGTTCTGGGTGACCTTGAGCAGGATCCGATTGGCCCCTTTCTTGAGGGTCACCTCGACGATGTCCGGCTGGGCCGGGATGGGCCGGGCGGTGTTGTTGGCGTGCACGAGCTGGCCGTCGATCCAGGCCTTCACCCCGTCATCGGTGAACATCTCCAGCCGCGCGGTCCGCTGCTCCTCTGATTCCACCGTCGTGCGCAGATACGCCACCCGCTGCTCGCCGCCGTCGAGGGCGGCCAGCAGGTCGAGATACGCCGGATGGTCGTCCAGTTGACTCACCGGCATCGGCCGCCAGTCCGCCGGGGCACCGGGCTGTTCCGGGGCGAAGGGGACATCGAACAACTGGGCATAGTTTTTCCCCGGCTGGAGATAGGGCCCGGCAACCTCCCAGTCAGCCAGATAGTCCCGCAGCGCGTCAATCTGCTCAATGACCTTTCGGGCCTGCTGCTGGAAGGATTCCATCACGCCGGCCGCTAAGACCATCTCTAGGCCCGCGCGGCTCGCCGCCCGATCGCGCTGGTAGATGGCCGAGGCGATCGAGACGCACGCCTGGGCCGCCTCCTGTTTCAGATTCGCATCGTCGAGAAATCCCCGGGCGTACTGCAGGGCCTCGGCCGTTTTGCGATTCGCCAGGGCCGCCAGGATGTATTTCTTTTCCCCATCGTTCTCAGCCAGGGCCAGGGCCTGCCGCAGGCAGGAAAGTTTTTCTTGATCCGAGAGATCCGGCCCCCTGTCCAGCAGGTCCACGTACCCCCGCAGCGCCAGGATGCGATGCCGCGGCTGCTCGTCGGAGCGGGCCACTTTCAGCAGATCCGGCATCGGTTCCGCATCCGGCCAGCGACACAGCGCCTGGACGGCCGCGAAGCGAACTTCCCGATCCGCATCGCCCAGCCAGGCCCGCAGGGCGGGCAGGGCCTCTTCAACGGCCAGATCGCCCAGGGCCTGTATCGCCTCGGACCGCCCGGCGGCGCTGGGGCTGGCGGCGGACCGTTCCCGCAGCAGCCGCGCCGCCTGCTGTTCCGCGCCGCAGCGGCGGGCCACGGAAACCAGCGTCTGGCGGATTGGCCGGGCGGCCTCGCCGTCGGCCGCCATCAACAGATCGATCAGCGGGGCAATCTCGTTTTGACCGGCCAGGCTCCGCAGCGCCTTGACGGAGGCGGCGCCCACGGCTCGATCCTGACTTGCTGACGTCCGCAGCAGGACGGATGCCGCCTGCACGGCGTTCCTCTGCTCCAGTACCTGGATCAATACTTCCTGCCGCGCCGGATCCGCCGTTTCCAGCCGCGCTATCAGGGCCGGATCGACATCCGCGCCCCGCAGCCGGCGCAAACTCTGTAACGCTATCTCTCTTTCCGTTTCCTCTGCCCCCACGGCGGCGCCGGCCAGCGGCTCGATACTGGACGCATCGCCCAGTGTCCCCAATGCCTCCAGCGCTGCTGCCCGCACGGCGGGCACCTTGCTCCTGGTGATATCGGTGATTGCGGATAACGCCTGCTTATCCCCCCGATCCGCCAACGCATGGATCAGTTGGACCTGTACCGATGGCGCACATTCGGGCAATATCTTCGCCAAGGCAACCGTGAGGTCCCCTCCGGAAATCTGCCGCGCCAGCGTCGCCGCCATCTGGGAGATTTCCGGATGGCTGTCGGACAACCCCGAGGTCAGCAGGGGCACCATACGCCGGGAATCCTGCTGGACGATTCCCCGAAACGCACCCGCGCGAATATGCCCCGGCAGGTCCGATCTGAACAACTCAACGTACCCTTGCAGGGCAGCCTGGGCATCACCCTGAGATGCCAATTGATCCGCACAGATCAAATAGGCTTGCCCCCAGGCCTGACGATCCAGGACCTTGGACTGTAGCAATGATTTTTGAAGAATGTTTTGCGCTTGCGCGGTTCCAATACGCCCCAAGGCCAGCGCCGCCTCCGCCGCCAGGTCACGATCCTCGCCGAGCACCAAACCGGTTAAGGATTCCGCTGCCGCCTGACTGCGGCGATGGCCCAGCGTATTGATGATCCCCCGTTTCTCTGGTCCGCTGGTTTTGACCAGGGCCGCGATCAATGCCTGATCCACGTTTTCGCCGGGAATCCGGGCCAGGGCGTAGCGGGCCAGGCTGGATAGCGGCGGATCCGGCAGCAAACCGGCCAGGGCCGCCACCTCGTCGTCGCCGCCGATAAGCGCCAACTGGCGGCAGGCGAACCGCTTGGCGCCGAAGGGGGAATCGGCCTGCAGAACCTGCCGAAAGGCCTGCCGCAGTCTGGCCCGCAGCTCGATGTCGCCGACGGAGCGGACCACCGCCTCCTCGATGATCTGCAGGGCCGCGGGATTCTCGCCCAGGTGGCAGCTTGTCAATCCCGCCAGGGCCTCATCGAGCGACGACGTTTGGGCAAAGGAATCTACCCCTTCAGAAAAAATGAGTATACATAGGATCGACAAGACAATACGCTTCATTCTACGTTCCCATCTCCCGGCCCTCAGTCGCTTGCGGGCACCTTGAGCCAAACCCACTACTCGGGCATCACAACCAACCGGTCCAGCCGGCCCGGCCGTCTTGTCAGACGCCCTGGTCATATCTGCCAGGGACTGCGCATCTCGCGCCACAACATACGGTCCGCCTCCGGATCATTGACAAACCGCTCCTTTTGGGGATCCCAGCGCAGGGGGCGCTTGAGCCAGTAGGCGATATTGCCCAGATGGCAGACCGTGATGGAACGGTACCCGACATCGGCGTCGCTGGCGGGCCGCTTGCGCGTCCGGACGCACTCCAGGAAATTATCCGGGTGGTTCTTGCTCTCGTAGAGGTGGATCTCGTTCGGCCCGATCGTCTGGCGGATCAGGTTCTCCGGCCGACTGATCAGATGATCGCGGCTGACCTCCACGAAGCCGTCGGTCCCCTCGAATCGCACGCCCGGCGTCTCCCGGCTGATGGCCTCCCGCGTCATCACCGTCCCGTTGGCGTACCGATAGGTCAGGTGCTTATACTCTTTGTCGTCCGGCGGAAAGATCTCGACCGGCCCGGATTCGTCCCGGCCCAGGCCCCACTGGGCGATGTCGAACATGTGCGCCCCCCAGTTGGTCATCTCGCCGCCGGAGTAGTCCCGCCAGCGCATCCAGCCCAGCAGTTCCGGATGGAACGGCCGCCAGGGCGCCTGGCCCAGCCAGCGGTCGTAGTCCAGCCAGTCGGGCGGCTCGCCCCCGGCCGGCAGGTAGCACTCCTCGGGCGGACCGCCGACGTTGACCTTGACGGCTTTGACCTCGCCGATGTAGCCGTTGCGGACCAGTTCGCAGGCGAAGCGGAACTCGTGCCAGCTGCGCTGCTGGGTGCCGGTCTGGAAGATGCGGCCGTAGCGCCGAAAGGCGGCGGCCAGTTCGCCCGCCTCGAGCACGGTCAGCGAGATCGGTTTTTCGCAATAGACGTCCTTGCCCCGCCGGGCGGCGGCGATGGATACCGGCGTATGCCAGCGATCCCCGGTGGCGCAGAGGATGATGTCGATGTCGTCGCGGGCCAGCAATTCCTGGAAGTCCGGATACCGCGCGCAATCCTGGTTGCCGTAGCGCTGGTTGACCAGTTCGACGGCGCGGTTCAGGTTGTTGCGGTTCACGTCGCTGAGGGCGACGACCTGGACGTCGGCCTTGCTCAGGTAGCCGCCGCCCTGGACCCAGATGCCGCCGGCGATGTGGCGGGTGCCCTGGCCGCCGCAGCCGACGGCGCCCATGACCAGCCGTTCGCTGGCCGGGGCCCGGCCGTTCGCTCCCAGGGCGGCCGTGGTGATCACATAGGGGGCGGCCACCGCGGCGGCGGCGCCCTGCAGAAACCGGCGTCGCGGGATCGGTGTTTTACGGTTCATACGGATTCCACCTCATAGTCATCTCCCGGAGGCCGCGGCATACGATCCACCGGCCGGCGCAATCCGGCAAAATCCCGGACCGGTCGCGCCATTGGCGACGTCTTACTGATGCCGGTAGATGTCCCATCCCATATAGGTATCGAGGGCCTCGAAGACGGCGTCGGCCTTCTCGCTGAGATTCATGGCGACATGGTGCTCGAAGCCCATGCGGCAGATGAACTGCAGGAGGGTCTGCAAGTTGGGGATCTGCATCACCCCGTAGCCGCCGAAGGTGTCCAGCTTGTCGTCGGTGAACCGGCCCTCGCCGACGTAGCCCTGGATAACGCCCTCGGTATCGTCGGTGGACAGCCGGCAGTAGGTCACCGGCGACGGCTTGATCCGCCCGACCACGGTGCCGTAGGTGTTCTTTTTGCCCACCGAGCCGGCGATGATCTCCTGGTAATCCATTTTCATCTTTTGGAAGAAGGACCGCGGCAGGTTGCTGCAGTGGAAGCAGACGCACTTGTCCGGATCGTCCTGGTAGTTGTTGTTCCAATCGAGCAGGGCGCTGGGAGCCTGGCCGGCCAGCTGCAGGACATACATGCCCAGCAGGCCGGTGATGTCGACCTCGCAGGCGCTGGGCTTGCCGGACAGCTCGCCCATCATGCTCATCTGGGTGCAGGAGCAGATCCCGAAATTCTCCTGGATGCTGGTCCAGCATTGGATCGCCGTGCCGTCGAGTCCCCACTCCTCGACCCACCGGTCCACCACGACGCCGAACTTGGCCAGGCGCCCCAGGGCCTCGGCGGGCACCGCCTTGGTGTCGGTGTAGTCCCGGATCGCCGCCAGCTTGGCCTGGACGGCCTGGTCGTTGTCCGCCAGCTTCTGCGCCTTGCCGAGGATCTCCGACAGATCGACGGTCTCCACGGAGATGCCGTTGAGTTCCAGGAGCTTTTCGCTGTAGCGGACGGTGTTGAACGCGCCCGGCCGGGTGCCGATGGCGCCGAAGCGGGCGTGCTTCAATCCCTTGACGATCCGGCAGACGGCGGCGAAATCCTCGA
>JAFGFX010000121.1 GCA_016930855.1 Sedimentisphaerales bacterium
AAAACCAGTTCCGCGATAGAATGTATTTAAGCCGACTCGGCCGGCTTTTCTTTCTCCTGCTTTTCCTTTCCCCCACGGTTGCCCAGGCGAAGGTCTATTATGTTTCCAACCAGGGTTCCGATGCACAGGATGGACAGTCTCCGGAAACGGCATGGCGGAGTCTGGAACGCGTCAATGCCGGGCCGTTTGAGCCCAAGGATGTGATCCGGTTCCATCGGGGCGACACCTGGCGCGGGCAGTTGATTCCCCACGGCGGCGACGAAACAGGTCATGTCACCTATGGTGCCTATGGAGTCGGCGAAAAGCCTTTGCTGCTTGGTTCCGTCAGTGCGAACAAACCGGATGACTGGCGCCAGGAACCGGAAAATATCTGGTCCACCGCTTCCGCATATGCCACCGATGTCGGCAACATCATATTCAATGAGGGAAAATCCGTCGGCGTCAAAAAATGGTCGCTAGAGGATCTGAAACAGCAAGGGGACTACTGGTATGACCGGCATGCGAAGCAGGTCAAGCTGCATTGCCCCAAAAATCCCGCCTCGCTTTACCCAAGCATTGAATTGGCGTTAAAACAACATATCATCTTCGTCGGCGTCAAAGGCTACATCACGTTCGAAGATCTGGCGCTTCGCTACGGAGCCGCCCATGGCTTCGGCACCAGCAATACGCACCATATGATTATTCGTCGTTGTGACCTTTCCTATATTGGCGGCGGGCATCAATTCACCACGGCGGAGGGCCACCCCGTCCGCTACGGCAATGGAATCGAATTTTGGAGCAATGCCCACGATCATCTGGTTGAGAAGTGCCGCCTCTGGGAAATCTACGATGCGGCCTTGACCAACCAGAACAATGCGCCGAACGTCAAGCAGTACAACATCACCTATCGTCAGAATCTGATTTGGAATTGTGAGTATTCCTTCGAATACTGGAACCGTCCCGAAAATTCACTCACCGATAACATCCGTTTCGACAATAACACCTGCGTGAACGCCGGTTACGGCTGGGGTCATCACCAGCGACCGGACCCGAGCGGTCGTCACTTGTGTTTTTATTCCAGCCCGGCGGTGGCCCATGATATCTACCTCCGCAACAATATATTTTTCGAGGCCCGGGGAAACGGTTTTTACGCCCCCGGCTGGCCGGCCGAGGCGGTCAACAGGCTCACTATGGATCACAACTGCTGGTATCAGGGTTCCGGTGTCATGATCCTCGTGCACTCTCTGAAGTTTACCATGGATCAGTTTGCTTCGTATCAAACCACCCAAAAGAAAGAAATTCATTCCCTAGCGCAGGATCCCCTGCTGGCAGACATCGCCAAACATGATTTCCGCATCAGCCACCAGTCACCCTGCATTGACGCGGGTGAGAATATCGGTTTGGAAACAGACATAGAGGGGACGGCAATCCCCTAAGGCTCCGCTACCGATATCGGAGCCTATGAATCACCCCAGTGATTACCTGCCGATTCCTGAACGGAAGGCTCAAAACTAAATCTTCAAATCCGGCATCTTGGCAAGCGTTCTTACCTGCTAAAGTGCATTCCCCCCTGATTTCTGTGACGCACGGTAGGCGCCCCTGTTTTTGAAAAACAGACAGAAAGCAATGAAATTGTAAGCCTATATTATTTAGGGTCTTACAAACACACCCGGCTGGGGTTGAAGTTGGGGGTGGTGGAGAACAATCATTCTCACTACGGTTGATTTGATTCCTTCAGATCAGCATCTCTTTAGGGCATCTATTCCTAGCTCTTTCTCCATGATGAGCCGAAATCTCGTGCCGCTTATGGGATGGTCGGCGACCAGCTTACCATCGTACAGCACGCCAGAAACGGCAAAGGGCCACGGTGCGTTCTGGGCTTGCCTGTAGCTTTTATACACAACTATCCTCGGTTCTATTCCGTATCTCTCTCTTGCTATTTCGGTAATATCGTTTACCATTTTTACGTTTTGAGGGCATTGGCCAGAGGTTATAATCGTAAGACCTCTGCCGAATGTCTTTCGCTTCTTATCCCACTGTCCCTTAAAGCTCGGTGTTGGAGCAGATTTCTTAAATTTCTTCACAAGCAGTGAAAAATCTGGAAGTGCCTTCTCGACCTCCTCGAATCCGTTCTTGAGGAACAATTCCTTTCCAATCATCCAAGTGCCCTCGCGTGTTACAACCGCCACACCATTCATATTTGCCTTCTTGGCATCCTTGACACAATCTTCAATAAGGAGTGTGCCATAACCTCTGCCCTTGCACCTTGCTTGCATGTATATGCAGTGTATGAACATGTAATTCTCAGCGTTCACAGCCCTCCATGCACGTTCACCCGGTACGTACTCGATATACCCCACTACACCATCATCCGGTGTGTTAAGCATCTTCACCTTTAAACCTTCAGTTATGCGTTTTTTTATCCATTGGAACTTGTGTTGGTAGCCCTCATTGCTCGGATCTTTGTGCCCGCACAACGGCACCTTTCCAGCGTCCTTCGGTGTCATCTCGATTATCTGGACTTCCGCCTTGGCTTTGTCAGATGTCTTCATAAGGTTGTCCTTCTTCCTCTCAAGATTCCAGAAGGCATAGGTGGCAGGCGTGAAGTAGATCAGCATGCCTTCTACCGGCTCTCATGGAACTTGACCTAACAATTAGGATATATACCACGCCTTGCCAGCAGGAACAAAACACTCAGAAATCATTCTCACTGATCTGAGTTTTTCAGATCAATTCAGATCAGTAGGGATTTTTTTGGAGAGGCAGTAATGCCTACCACTCGCTAAGTTCTTATTATAAAGAACTTTACAACCACGCCCGGCAGGACTCGAACCTGCGACCTACGGATTAGAAATCCGTTGCTCTATCCAACTGAGCTACGGGCGTTTGCGCTTCGATTGCCGCATTCTAAAAACTTTCGACAAGACATGTCAAATCTTTTTGTCGAACCGGGGCGGACGGCCTGGCGCCGGCAGGCGGCGGGCGCAGGCGGCAGATCGGATGGTGGATTCGGCGGGAGACGATCGATCAGGCCGGTTTGCTCGACGAACACAGCTCGGCGCCGTCCGGCTGGCGGTTCAGAACCCAGCGCCGCAGGATGGTCTTGACATGGTCCCGTTTGACCGGTTTGGGGATGTAATCGTCCATCCCCGCCCGGAGGCATTTTTCCCGATCGCCCTGCATGGTGTGGGCCGTCATGGCAATGATGACCGTATGCCGGTTGGCCCCTTCCCGCCGTCGGATTTCGGTGGTCGCTTCGTAGCCGTCCATCGTGGGCATCTGGCAGTCCATGAGCACGACATCGTACGACCTTTTCTCAAGCAGGGCCAGGACCTCGGCGCCGTTGTTGGCCACATCGACGGTACAGCCGATTTTTTCCAGCAGGCTCACCGCCACTTTTTGGTTGATGATGTTGTCCTCGGCCAGGAGTATCGTGGCGGCGATGTTCTCCTTCGAACGATCGGTCAAACGGGCAGGTTCCGGGCGGGATTCGGCCGCGGTATTTTGCGAGAACGTTGTCGACGGGGCGGCCGGGTTCCGGCGCTCCCAGATGTCGGCCAGAACCTCCTTCAGCTGCGCTGCGTGTATGGGCTTGAACAGGTATTCGGCAAAACCGGCCTCCGAGATTTGCCGGGCTTTTCCCATATGTCCCACCGGCGAAAGCAGCACCAGCATGGTATGGTGAATATCCGGGTCCGACTTGATGGCCCGGGCCAGCTCCTGGCCGTCCATGTCCGGCATCTGGTGGTCGATCACGGCGATCTGGAAGGGATCGCCCGCGTGCTGCGCGGCCCGCAGGGCGTCCAGCGCCTCCGGACCCGAGGCGCAGGCGTGGCAGTGAATCCTCCAACCGGTCAACTGTTCCTGGAGCACCTTGCGGCTGACCTCGTAATCATCGACGATCAGAATCCGCGCGTCCTGCAGGTCCGCCTGCGCCGACGGTTCTTCCGGCAGGCTCGCGCTGAGTTCCAGGGGCAGCCGGAACCAAAACGTGGAGCCGCCCGGCTGGCGGCTTTCCACCCCGATTTGACCGCCCATGATTTCCACGAGTTGCTTGGAGATGGCCAGTCCCAGCCCGGTGCCTCCGTATTTGCGCGTGGTGGAGGTGTCCGCCTGGGTGAACTTGTCAAAGACGTGATCCATCTTGTCGGCGCGGATGCCGATGCCGGTATCCTCAACGGCGAAGTACAGGTGGGCCTGGGTGCCGTTGACCTCCCGGCATTCGACATCGACCAGAACGTGCCCTTTTTCGGTGAACTTGACGGCGTTAGTTACCAGGTTGGTCAACACCTGGCGGATCCGTCCCGCATCGCCGATGAAGCGTTCCGGCGTGCCCGGAGCATAGCGCATGACGAATTCCAGTCCTTTTTCCTCCGTCTTCTTGGCCAGCAGGTCGGCGACCTCGGTGACGGACTGCCGCAGGTCAAAGGGGAGGGATTCGATGGACATCTTGCCCGCTTCCAGCTTGGAGAAATCCAGGATGTCGTTGATGATGTTGAGCAGGGCGTCGGCGGATTTGCCGATCGTTTTGGCGCAGTCCCGCTGTTCGTCGGTCAGCGGGGTGTCGAGCAGGATGTCGGTCATTCCCATCACCCCGTTCATGGGGGTGCGGATTTCGTGGCTCATGTTTGCCAGGAATTCGCTCTTGGTGCGATTGGCGGTTTCGGCCTGTTCCTTTGCCTGCCGCAGCGCCTCCTCCGCCCTGGCCATCTGGATGACCTGCGTGGTGGTGCTGGCGACGTTTTCCAGCAGGGCGTGCTCCTTGGGGGAAATCGGATGCTTGCTGAACAGCGCGAACACCCCGATCGGCATGCCGTCGTCGGACAGCAGTCGAAATCCGGCGAAGGACACCAGGCCGAGTTCGCTCGCCCATGCGTGATTATGAACTCGTTCGTCGTGCACCACGTCGTTCGTGATGAACTTGGGGATCTCGCCGGAAGCCACCCGCCCGATCTTGTAGCAGCCGAAGGGAACCCGCCGGTGGACCGTTCCGTCGATGTGCGTGTACCGGCCCGAACTGGTCCGCAAATGCAGGCAGAACTCCCGATGGCGGCAGACATGAGGGCCTTCCTTGCTTTGGGCATGAATGCAGCCCTCGTCGCACAGGTCCCCGGGCTGGATCAGCCAGATGCGGACGAAGTCCGCCTCGAAGACGCGATGTATGCTGTCGGTGATGTACTTGAGCTTCTCATCCAGCGTGCCCGAACACAGCAGGCCCTCCTTCAACTCGTTCAGGCCGTTGATCAGCTTCTCGGATCGCTTGCGTTCGGCCACTTCCTGGGTCAATTGATCGTTGGCCGCCGACAATTCCGCCGTGCGTTCCTTGATCAGCTCCTCGAGATTGTCCCGATGCTGCTCCAGCTCCCGCTCGGTCCGCTTGCGCACGGCCACCTCGTCCTGCAGGAGTTGGATTTTCTGGCGGATGGAATCGCGCATGGCCGCGAAGTTCGACGCCAGGCTTCCCAGCTCGTCGCGGCGCCGGGTGTCGATATGCTGGTCCAGGTTCCCGTCCGCGATGATGGTAAACACCCGGGTCAGGGCCTTGATGGGGCTGGCAATGCTGTTGGCGACCAGAAAGGAGGCGACCGAGCCGACCGCGACGAAGATGGCCAGCAGCAGCAGCGCCCGGGTGGCCAGCTTCCGCATGGCGACGTCGATGCTCTCGAGGCTGATCCCCACCTGCACGGATCCGATCGCGTTGCCGTGATCGTCGACGGCGGGCGCCTTGAGGTCCAGCACCGAAAGTTCCCGGTACTTGCCGGCCAGGATCCGGTTGATTTCGATGTCCGAGGTGTTGTTCTGAATCCCGTGGACGACCTCCCGGCCCACGTCCACGATAGCTTTGCTGACGATCCGCGTGCCCTCGGCGTCGTAGATGTTCGCGTACACGATGTCGTCGATCTCGAAGAGCTTCTCGACCGTTTCGGCCAGGCTGCCCTCGTCCTCGATGATGATGCCCTCCACCGAGTTCCGCGCAAAGTAACCGACGATGATCGACCCCCTCGTCTGGAAGCTCTCGAGGAGCCTGTCGTTCATGTTGCTCAGCATGAAGTAGGACAGCGCCAGCATCGAGGTCACCACCAGGATCGATACCAGGGTGAATACGCGGGTTTTTAGGGTGATTCTCATGGATGCGCTCTTGATCGCCGGTATTCGTGGTTTAGGGGGCCGTCGTGGTGGCGATTTGAACCGCCGGGTCCTCCTCCTGCGAAAAGACGACCATGGAACTCATCAGATTGCCGTGAAAGTAGCCGTAGCCGGGAATATACCCCTGTTCGCCGGCGGTGAATCCCCCGATAAAGGGTTTTCCATCCATGACGTTTTGGATCTCGCCGACCATTTTGCTCGTCTGCTCGCCTTGGCCGAAACCGAGGGTCTTGGCGGCCCCGCCGCAGTAGATGTGGAGCCCGCCGATGATGTTTTTCACCTTGATCTTGCCGTTGACCATCGCGTCCCGGGTGACAACACCCGCCCGGATCCGCAGCGCCTTCTTGTTGCCCTCCACGTAGTAGATGTCGTCGCCGTTGCGGATGTCTCCCCCCATGTTCAACGAACCGTCCGGATTGAACTTCCAGGGGCGCACTGGGATGTAGCGCAGGGTGCCGTTGGGCAGTTGGATGGCCTTGGCCAGCGGGCAGACGGCGCTCGACATGACGATGACGCTTTCCTTGGAGCAATCGATGTCATCGAAGTATCCGCCGGACCATTCCCGGTACACGTCCAGGGCCGGGCGACCTTCGATCTCCTTGAGGATGCGTCCGTCGCCGGCGGTGATTTTTCCGGATTTCTTTTTCCCGATGAATCCGGAATAGAAGGAGGCGCCGATCTTCGACTGCGAGTAGATCAGGCCGACGATCAGGCCGGGCTTGAACAGCTTGTCATTTTCGATCACGTATCCCTGCCCGAACACGTCGTTGCAGTGGGTGCCGCCCACCAGGGGGATGTCGTCGGGGATCGCCTCGTCGATTCCCCGGACGATGGCGTCTTCCTTGCCCTTGGTGGCCCCCAGCAGGATCAGGGAGGGCTTGTCCTTTTCGGTCATGCCCGCGTCCTGGATGGCGTCCCGGATGGCCTGCTTGGTCAGGGCCGTGACATCCGCGTCGTCGTCCACCGATTTGGCGCTGATCCCGAAGACCAGATTGCCGCCGGCGTATCCCATGATCGCCAGCGAGCCCTTCTCTCCGACGTGCAGGCCGTCGGAGGAAAAAACGCCCTTGTACACGTTCATCCCGAACAACTTGGCCTGGGGGAAACGTCCGCGCAGCGTCTGGACGATCTCCTGCTCGCCGTAGTCCGCCGTCGTGAAGAGGACGATGAACCGGGGATTCGGGACGGTCCGCTGCATCATGGCGATGGCTTCCTCGGCGGCCGTGGTGCCCCCCTGGGGATTCACACTCCAGCCGTGCGCCATGGTCAGCGGCTCGGCGTCCAGCGGCGCCGGAAACGCCCAAAACAAGACCGCTCCCAGGAAAAACAACGTTTGGATTGTTTGGATGCGTCGTACAGCACTCAATGGCCACCTCCTTTGTAAACGTATGCCCTACAGTGCGATGTCTTTGGCTCCCCGTCCTTTTGGCGACAATATGCGCTGGGGATACACGGTTGTATTTTTCTATCGGTCAGTCGATCCTCTCGATCCATCAAACTCGAATACGAATATTGATAATCCGATTTTATCGGGGGCCAACGCCGTCATCGCGGGATTATATCTACGGAGGGGGCACCCTGAGGAAATCCAATCTAAATGCTTACATCGTAAAATGTTATCATTTTGGAACGCCAGGAATCCTTCCCGGCCGCCCTCCTTGGCCGGATGGGTGTTCGCACCGGCGCATCCTGAAAGGGCCGGCGGATAAAACGGCCTTAGCGGACCTTCGAAAAGGGGCCGAAAGGGGATTATCAGACGTGTCACGCGCGGGGGGATTCTTTTGGTCTTGCCAGGGGGCCAGGATGTGCTAAGATATATACAGGTCAGGGGTGTTCCCTGGGCGTCTTGGCTTGGGCGGTCGCTGCGGCGGCCCGGCCGGCCCGTGCCCTGGCTGCCAAGCGGAATCGTTGTCCGCAGCAGTGATATTTCACCGGGGATCATTCAGCGACCTTTCTGCTTCGCCAGGACAATCGGATCGCCGGTCCATCGTTCGCCGCGTCAAGCGAAAAAGACGATCGGTTCTCCGCCGCTTCTTGATTCGAAAGGGGATGCAAAATGGAAAGGCAGGTTTACGGACGGGGGCGAATTCTGGCCGGATGGGTGTGTGCCCTGGTTGTGCTGCTGGGGGCGGGCGGCCTGCCCGCCGAGGGGGCCGATCCCCTGGCCGATACGGATTGGATCCTGCAGGTCAAGGCCAGCGCCCGGGCCAAGATCATCGGCAACCAGAAAATCGAGGGCATCGGCTATCTGTCGTTCGACGCCGACGGCACCTGGTATTTGATGGACGAGGAAGACCTGGGATTGGGCGGAACATACGTCTTTGACGGCCAAGACAAATTGCAGATGAATATCGAGGCCCAGGACATCGAGGATTTCTTCTATGACAACCTCCTGGACATGATGCCCAGCGGATTGGAGCAGTATTTGGACGAGATCTCCGTCCTGGGTTGCAGCACCGCCGCCCGGCTCAAGCAGAAGAACGAATGCATGGACTTGAAGTTTTCCCTGCGCTTCCAGGTCCTGATGGTCGTGCACGATACCGAGGGCAAGGTCCACAACATCAAGTTAAGTTACAGCATCGCCGCGGCGGGAAGCTGCTGCCAGCAGGAAGGGGGCGTCTGGCAGGTGGAGGCGGATTATCGTTATACCCTCAAGAAGAACAAGGCAGCCTCCCCCAAGACGTTGCAGCTTTATCTCGGCCCCCTGCCCGAGGAGGGCCTCTCGAACGGCCAGTTCCGGTTGGTCGAGCTGGCAGGCCAGACGACCGAGGTGCTGGCCGAGGGCGATTACATCCGCAACGCAGCCAAACTGGAGTTCCTGCTCGACTTTGGCCAGATGGAGCTTCTGGTCATCTCCCTGGGCGAAGAGGCGATCACGGAATCGATTTATGAGTTTTATCTGCTCGATTACCGGGAGAAATTGACCGCGACCATCAACAAGGACAATTCACTGGCGCTCAACTGGAACTGCGCCTTCTGGGTGGTGCTCAATACGTCCTCGTATGACTCCGATCCCGTGGGCCGGTTTACCCTCAAGGGCAGTTCCTGATCGGCGCTAATCCGCAGCCCAGTCACAACCCGGACGGCGGCGGACAGCTTGGCCGCCTAACGTCCGGTCGAGCGGTCATTCACGACCCGGATCACGGTACCCCATCACTCCAGGCGGCACAGTTCGAAGTCGCCCAGCAGGCCGTAGCCGACGGTGCTGTAGCGGCTGCCCGCCGGCGGACCGGCGGCAGGGCCCTTCTGGAACATGGCCGGCCAGGCCGAGCCCAGGGACTCACCGTTGTGGTGGGGGCCCAACGTGTTCCGCAGCGTGCCGATCACCTCGACCTCGATGGTGTTTTTGCCCGATTGGAGTTGGTCGCCAAGATCGCACTGCCAGGGTTGCCAGGCGATGTGGCCGGCGGATTTGCCGTTGACCACCACCCGGGCCACGCTGCCGTACCAGTGCGGCAGGCGGAGCCGGTAGCGGCCGGGGGTCTGGCCCAGGTCGTAGGTATGGCCGTAGGCGACGCCGGCGGCGTAGAAGGGATGGCCCTGCTTGTTCCACGCACCCAGCCGCAGCGGCCGGGCCGGCTCGATCGCGAATCCGGCGTCCGTCGGCCGCAGGGAAAAGTCACCCAGGATATAGGCGGATTCCAGCTCGTGATAGATCGTCATGGGCGCGGCCGTCAGGGAAATCACGTTCTCGCCGGTCTGGGCGGTCTCGCTGATGTCGATTTTCCCGAAGGCCCTGTCGAGCCACCACTGGCCTTCGAGGGCCGCGACGGGTTTGCCGTTGCAGCGGATCAGGTACAGGTCGGGCCGCTCGATCACCGCGTAGAGCGCCCCGGGCACCGCGCCGCTGACGGTGAAGCGGTAGCGGGCCTCAAAGCCGCTGTCGGCGGGGAAGGAATGGGTGATCATCTCGTCGTGGAGCTGGACGGCGCTGTCCCAGGGATTGCGGTCCATGCCGTTTTGCTGGAAGGCGAACCGGTTGGCCGCGTAGAAGTAGAGGTTTTGCTTGGTCTGGCCGCCGGCGGTGATGTCCACGTAATCCAGTGTCAGGACATTCAATCCCAACCGCCGCACCTCTAGCGGAGTTGCCGGTGGGATGATCTCAGCGGCGGGTGTTTCCAAAGGAGTCGGTGCAGGCGCGTTGCTGGGGCTGCTCTGGTCGCCCGGGCGGGAAACAAACAGTAGCAGGCTGCCGCAGGGCGCCAGCCGGAAGGACGCCGTCGATCCGGAAGCGGTTTCGACATGGGGATACGGGCTGATACCGCCCGTGGTCGGGTCCCACTGGCGGATGCCGCGGCCGGCCGATTCGATGGCCCCGCCGGTCGGCTCGGTGATACTGGTATTGACCAAAAAGAGCAGTTCCCCGTCGTCGAAACGGCGGCGCTGGTGGTAGAGGATGCCGCGATCCCCCTCGGCGCGCCGGATTTTCAGACCCTCCGACGGTAACGCCGCCAGGCGGTTGACCAGTTCACCGGGTTCGATCTTTCGCCAATTCGTTTGCCGGGCCCACTGCACCGGGCGCGGCGAGAGTTGGCCGTCGATCCGCTCGGGCGGATCGCCGCAGCACAGGACCGTTCTGGCCCCTTGGAGAAACTCCTCCAGGAGCCGGGCCGTTTTTTGGTTGAGATTTTCGGTCAGGGGGGTGATGACCACGGTCCGATAGCGGCGCTGGCCGATGACGAGCTGGCCGCCTTCCACGCGGCCGTGGCGGGCGATGATGTCCTCGCAGCCGAGGTCATACTCGATCTGGGCCTGGCTCAGCCCCGTAATCAGCCGCTGGAACCGGTTGCCGATATCCTCCAAGGGGGCCCCCGTCCCCTGGTACATCCAGGCGGTGGAGGTCGGCTCGATCACCAGGATCCCGTTGACTTCGCGGCCGTGCGCCAGGGCGACCGACAGGCGGGAGAAATATTCCGCCATCACGTGGTAGGACTGCCACCAGGGTTCGTGATAGGAAAAGGACTGGGGATGGTCGCGTTTGCGGGCGCCCCGGATGGTGACATAGGACAGATGCTCGTCCAGGGTATTGACGCCGAGGACGTAGAGCCAGTCGCCGATCCGTTTCATGTCCTCGAAGCGGAGGTCCCAGCCGCCGGCCCCGTACGCCTCGCACAGGGTGCGTTGCCGGCCGAGTTGGTTGGCCACGCTGGACAGCTCCTTGACGGCGCGGAGGTTGCCGAACTGGGCATGGACGTCCTGGCTGTACTGGTTCATCAGGCAGTCGATGGCCGGCCGCTGGTGCCAGGCGTACATGGCCATGTTGTCCCCGCCGTGCGAGGCCCCCGGCCAGCCGTGCTCCCAGTAGTGCCCGGTGAATTCCAGGTCGTGCTTCTCGCAGTATTCATAGCACGGCCGGGCCCAGCGATCGATGAACATCTCCAGCAGGAGCATGTGGTAGTTGTGCCGGACGCGCTTCCAGTCGCCCAGGGGACGAACCAGGCTGGGCAGGTGATCGACCAGGCTGTAGCCCCAGCGTTTTTGGAACTGCGATTCCAGGTCCACCGTCCAATGCAGTCCGCCGGCCGGAGCGAGATGCGGCTCGTCGGTGAACACGCCGGGCAGGCGCCGGCCGAACTGGTCGCCCACCTCCCGCTGGTAGGCGCCCAGCGTGATCTCCAGGAACTTCTCGGTCACGCCCGGATGCAGCAGGTCCACGTAATATTTCCCGCCGAACCAGCCGCCGCTGGGGGCGTATTGGATGTGCCCCGCCAGGTAGTCGCCGTCCGGGGGCGTCTGGCCGGAGCGGATCTGCTCGGTCACGTTCTCGTAGCCGTCGTCCCGCAGGCGAAAGACGGCCACGATCTCGTCGGATAAACTGCCGGGCTGCTTGCCCTCCCGCAGGACGAGCCCGCGGCCGCGCGACTCGGGCATGGCCTCCGGAACCAGGCCGCCGGCGAATCCCGAGGGATAGGAATTCTCGTCATAAATCCACACGTTCATGTCCAGCGTTTCGGCGGTCTGCAGCGCCACCTTCCACAGGCGGAACCAGTCGTCGGACAAGTAGGGCGTCATCAGGCCGGGCCGGGGATGCACAAAGACCTGCTTGACCTGTTGTCCGGCCAGATCCCGCATCGTCGAAACGATCTGCTCGGCGGTGAGCATGTCGTTCCAGACCCAAAGCGGACTGGTGGAATAGTCCCGGCTCGGCCGGGCAAACAGGGATTCCATCTCCTGCGCGTTTCCGGCCTGCAGAGAGCCGGCCGCCGCGAGCAGCCCAGTCACGGCGGCCACTCCGATTGTCAATCTCCAGATAAATCCATACCTCGAACGCATAGGAAGCTCCCTTGCTTTTCGCATTCCGGCAACCGATGTCCTTGAACCACATCCCTTTGGGTAAAAACGCACACCCCGCCCCTGGCGGAAAAGGACACTGTATTCGAATCGGATAACGGATTCAACGCCTATTTGCGCGGCGGAATCTGCTCGATTCCCGCCGCCCGATGAATCCGGCGGCGTTAGCCGTCCCGGCCGGCCGGATGGTTTGGCACCTGCGGGCCTGCGGCCGGTACGGTTCTATCGGACTCGACATGTTGAGTATTCCCCGTAAAATTCATACCGGCCGCGAGGATCCGGATTCCATAAGTAGCTGCCGGAAAAACACTTATAATTCCGCGCATAAAATGTCATTGACCTGTGGACGACATGAGTATACAGTGGAAACTGTAGGAAGGCGGACTATAGGGTATTCTGAGGCGAGTTCGGAATACCGGATCCTGCGAGCCTGAAGATGCCGATCGCTACATCGAGTACGAATTTCATCGATTCAGAATCATCCACCCCTACGGAAAGTGTTTGATCATGGCGAAGAGAAGGGCGTTTACCTTAATCGAACTGTTGATCGTTATTGCCATCATCTCCGTTCTATTGACCCTGCTGGTGCCGGCCCTGACGCAGGCCCGCCATCAGGCCCGCTCCGCGGTGTGTTTGGCCACCTTGAAGCACTGGTCTATGATTTATCAAATGTACGCGGAGGACTATAAGGGCAAACTGCCGGAATTTGTCCCCAGCACCGTGCATTCGACGAACTTCATGGAGAACCTCAGGGACTACTATGCCGACATCAACAGCATGCGGACCTGCCCGGAGGCCAAGATCGTATCCACGGACAATCCGACCGGCTACCAGCCGTTGAGTTTCTTCGGCGATACGTATCATGCCTGGCAGGTCGATCCGACGGCGTTGTTTGTGGCGGATGACGATTGGGGCATCGGCAGCTACGGGGAAAATTCCTGGATCCGCAAGACCAGCGATGAGAAATGCTGGGGCAAGGTCGATGCCAAGGGCGAGCCCCGGACCGACGAGATCCCGGTGCTCATGGACGCCCGCTGGAACAATTTCTGGGCCGAAAACGACGATCCCTGGGATGATCCCACCTGCGTCCTCAATTACGGCACCTGGAACTGGGAGGAGATTGCGGCGGTGGTGATGCGCCGCCATAACGAGGGGATCAATATCTGCTTTCTGGACGGGTCCGCCGGGTACGTGCCGGCGGAGGATCTATGGAACCTTCGCTGGCACATGACCTTTGAGCGTCGGGGCCGCATCGACCTTACCTGGCTGAAATAAAGGCATTTCCAGCCGATTCTTTGGCAGCGACGCCGAACCGGATGACCCCCGGCAAAGCCCAGCCGCGCCGCGGGCGATTGGTCAGCGGGCAGGGTGTAGCGCGCAAACGCACCGCTGTCAAACACTGAAGCCGTGAAGGATCCGGCAGACTGCCCGCGATTCAATAGGCCAGATCCGCATCCACCGTGACGATCGCGCCGGCCTGGCCGAGGGTGGCGCGGATCAAGGTTTCCGGGCTGCCGGGATAGGAAAAGCGCAGCACATGGGGCCCGGGCGCCGCCTCCAGGATCGCGTACCAGCCGCTGCCGTCGGTATAGACCCGGGTGGACGGTTCGTCATCCAGCGTGACGGTGCCGTGATCCACGGGCACGCCGGCGGCCGTTAGATTCCCCTGGAAGATGCCGGTTGTCGGAAAGGCCTTCCAGGGGGGCGTCGGCGGATCGAGCCACTCGGTAAACACCTGGGCCTTCAGCGCCTGATAGAATTCTGCCCGGGATTGCGGCGGATTGGTGGCGTTCACCTCGCTGCCCCAGTCGTAGATGTTCAGGCCCTCGGCGCCCTGGCTGCGGGCGTAGAGCAGCTGGTCCATCGCGTATTGGATGTCGGTTTGCAGATGGGCCCCGGTGCTGAGGATGCTGCCCCGCTTGTCGTCGTTGGCCAGGGATAGATTGCACCATCCCTGATAGCGGGCGGTGACCCCTCCGCGTTCGTAGCCCATCTGGGCGTTGTAATCGATGATCCCCGCCCGCAGCCAGCCCACCCAGTCCTGAAACACCGAGGCATAGGCGTCGGAGGTCTCGAAATCGTCGTATCCCGTGCCCCAGTTGATCGTATCCGGCGTCAGGACGACCCGGGGATTGGCCATCAGGGACTTGACGTAGATCTTTTTGACCTCCAGCGTCACGCACTCGCGGCGCCAGTCGCTCCAGTCCGGGTCGGTCAGCGAGGGCGTGCCCGTCTTGTTGTAGAAGGCGTTGAAGCGCCGGACGCTCTCGGGGTTGTAGCCCCAGCTCGAGGCGGGGTAGCGGATGTAATCCAGGTTGATCCCGTCGATGTCGTATTGGCTCAGGCAATCCAGGATGACCGCGACGTTGTGGTCCACCGCGCCCGGGTGGCCCGGGTCCAGGTAATAATTGCCGCTGTAGGAGACATTGCCATTGACGTCGCTCATGATGTATTCGGGGTGCTGCGACAGTACGTGCTGGGGATGCAGGTTCAGGCTGGAACTGATCCGCTGCGCGACGAACCAGGCGTGGACGTGGACGTACTTCTTGCCCCCCGAGGTGTCATGGGCAACGCTGAGCATGTACCCCAGCGGATCGAAGGAGGCCCCCCCGGTGATGTTGGTGGCGCGGGGCTCCAGGTTGGAGTGGTAGTAGGCGTCGCCCACCTTGCGGATCTCGGGCATGATGGTGTTGATGTTGTTGTCCCGGCAGGTTTGAATCAGGTTGTCCACCTCGGCGGCGTTGAGGAAGCTGTCGGCGTGCCAGGAATCGATCCAGATGACGCGGTATTCCGTGGGCCCTTGCAGCCAATAGCGGGCCAGGAGATTGAAATCGCGCAGGTCGACGCCGTTCTGGCCGTCGAGATCGGCGTTGCCGTGCCCCGGCTGGCCCGGTTCGACCATGTGGTATATCTCCAGCGGATCCAGCGCCCGTTGATAGATCCGCACGTCGTCGATCAGGCCCGTCCAGAAATTGTACCCCTCCAGGGTCTTTCCGGCCCCCAGGTGCAGGCCGCCCTGACAGGTCAGCAGGTTCCCGGAGAGGGGATTGGGATCGGCGGCCACTTCCTGGCCGTCGGCATAGAGGTGCCGGCGGGACCCGTCCCAGACCAATCCGACATGGTGCCAGTCGCCGCCCGTGACGACGGTGTTGGACGCCAGGGCGGTGGCGCCGTCCGTCACGCGGGTGATGAGTTTGCCGGAGGACGGGTCGATTTGCAGCCATTCCCTGCCGAAGCCGGGGTAGTCCCTCTGGGCGATGATCACTTCCTTGGCCTGACCGCCCTTGATCCAGGCCGTGACGCTGAAGGGACCGTTAGCGGGGTTGATCACAAAGGGGGCGCTGACGTAATCATCGACGCCGTCGAACCACAGGGCGCCGTCAGACTGTCCGCCGGTTTCCTGCCAGACGGGCCCGTTATGCAGGTCGCCGTGATAACCGTAGCCGGCGGCGTCATGGGCGAGCAGGCCGCCGGCCTCGTCCAGGGGCCAATGGGCGGCCAGTCCATCGGAAACGTCCCCCACCGTGGACAACCATTGCTCCAGAAAGAGCTGCAAATCCACCATGTCCACCTGGCAGTTGCCGTTGAGGTCCCCCGGGGGGCACACCGTCGCCAAGGCGATGGGAAATCCGCAAAGGAGGGACAAAAGAAAGGACAAGATGAAAATCCCCGCCTGCTTCGGGGGCCGCGTCGCTTGGCCAAGGGTGCTCTTCATGAATGATGTCATTGCCTGTTTTCCGCTGTCCGCTATCGTCTGACTACATGACAAATCGAGGCAGTACATTCCCTGCCCCGATTTGTCATGCGGATAAAACACTAATCGGCAATAGTAAGGCTCTTCTGCACTATAACCGGTTCGCCTATCGGCGACGACGGCGGAGCAACAGGGCGCCCACGCCCAGCAGCGACAGGCTCATCGGCTCCGGAACGGCTTCCCACAGGACCCCGTGGCTGCGCTGGGAGACATAGGCGGTGGAGTTGGCCTTCTGCGTGACGGTGTAGGTGACGCCCTGCGTCAGCTTGATATCATCACCGATGAGCAACCAGGCGTTGTTGCCGCCGGGAGTGCCGGTGCCTCCGGTATTCATATTCACCGGATCCAGAACGATATCGGTTCCGTCGCTGGTCACCGTGATCTTGCAGCCGGCGGCATTCACATTCGTCGTGGCCGGCCAGGTGATATAGACGTTGTAGTAGGTGCTGGCACCCCCGACAGCGCCGCTGGCCAGATTGTCGTTGCCCAGATCGGTGCCCGCCGGGATCGGAAGGTTGTCCGCGTTGGTCCCCGGCGTGTAGGAATAGGTATACGTATCCGGATCGACATTGCCGCCGAACACGCTGTTCGTCGCCGTAACGCCATAGGCGGTACTGGAGATGCTCCCGGCGGGAGCGGACGTCCCATTGTAGGCGAAGTTGCCGTTGGCCAGGCCCGAGGGATGGGCCTCGACCATGAACGCCGCCTGGACGGGCGCTGCCACGGCCAGCACCGCCAGCAGCATCAACATTTTCCTCGTTCTTTTTGTATGCATGTACGTCCTCCTGTAAAAAACATGTTTCCTTGCGGCTTGTCTCCAGCCGGGCCGCTTTCCGGTGTTCTGCCCGCGTAGCGCCGTATGACACCGGCCGCGCCGGCGGTATCCCTGCGGCAGTCGCCGTCGGCCGGGATCGGCTAACGGCAGTGCAAAACGCTTTCTGCCCGCAGCAGGAGACAGCCTCCGTGCACCATTCTCCTGAATCCTTCGATGGTTCCCCGAAGGCTCGGGGAACTGTTACACCTCCTTTCTTGTTTCCGTAGGGACGTTGCTTTTGGTAAGAGTCAATTCCTTACTTCAGGATATTGCTATTCAAGCAAATTCTCGCAACCCGGTTCATAGGGCTGCGTGCAGAACAGCCAGGCCAGGGCGAATTCCGCGTAATCATACAGATTCACCACGCAGTCCGGACGGCCCGCCGGGCCGGTGAAGTCCATCGGGTGGAAGCCCCACAGGCCGCAGTCATTGTCTTCGACGGTGACGTCCCAATTGCGGTCCAGGTTGTTGGAGTCGGGATCCGCACTGGTGGAGTGGTGGTTGATGGTGGACAGGTGGGTGCCTTCGAACACGGCGTCGTCCACGGCCGTGACCGTGACGGGCTGTTCCGTGCCCCAGTTGGTGGTGGTGAAGAGCAGTTGCCCCGTCGTTGCCGCACCGGAACCGGTGTCCACGACGGTCTGACCGTCCGTCTCGATGTTGATCGTCACCGAAGCGGCCGGCTCAAAAAGCAGCCGGACGAAGTACGTGTCCGAGGTGGGACCCTGCTCGCTGACCGCCGTGCTGGTGTCGTCGTGGGTGATGCGGATGTCCTGGATTTCGTTATCCAGAATTTTTACGCCCACCCGGGGGGCATAGGCCTTGGCGTACGCCGCATCGTCGGGCCAGTCGGAATCCACCACGTGATAGAGCCAGACCGTTTGATCGCCTTCCATGTCGTCATCGTCGATCGCCTTGACGGTGACGGTTTGGGGATCCATCCAGTTGTCATGATCGAACATCAGGACCACCGGGGTGGCGCCGAAGCCGCCGTTGACGATCAGTTGATTGGGATCGGGGGAAACCATGACGGTCACGGTGACCACGGTGGAGCAGGGATCCGGCTCCTCGCCCAGCGCCACGGTATAGGTGTCGTTGTTGCCGCCTTCCTGCACCTCGGTGAAGCCGTCCAGCTCGGTGATGATCACCGGGGCGAACGTCTCCGGCGTGCGCATCTCCCACAACACCCCGTGGCTCCGCTGCGAGCAATAGGCGGTGCTGTTGGCGATCTGGGTGACCGTGTAGGATAATCCCGGCGTCAGGCGGATATTCTCGGCGATCCGGTACCAGGCATTGTTGCCGCCGGGCGTGCCCGTGCCGTTCGTGTTCATGTTCACCGGATCGAGTTCGACGTCGGTTCCGTCGTTGGTGATGATAAGCTTGCAGCCGGCGGCATTCACATTCGTGGAGGCAGGCCAGGTGATATACACGTTGTAGGGCCAGATCCCGTTGCCGTCCAGGCCGCTGGCCAGATCCCCGTTGCCCAGGTTGATACCCGCGGGGATGGGAACGTTGTCCAGATCCATTCCCGGCGTGTAGGTATAGGTATAGGTATCCGGATTGACGGAGCCGCCGAAAATGCTGCTTGTCGCCCTCCTCCCGTACGCATTGCTCGGGTCGCTGGTGTAGATTATTCCACTATTGGTCGAAAAATTGGCATTGGCCAGGCCCGAGGAATGCGCCTCGATCAGGAAGGCCGCCTGGACCGTGCCGGCCAGCAGTGCCAGAACCAGGCACATGATCAGGATGCTCGCTTTGCGCTTCATGTTTTGTCCTCCTAAAGTTGAAAAATCCACTTATGCCCTTGCCCCAAAGCCGTTTAGAGAAATCGAAGCCATGTATCACCGCGTATGCACACACTAACAAGGTGTGATTCTTGGGGTGCTTTTTGCCCAAAGTCGGATGAGAATAGGACTTTCGCTGATGAACAATCCAACTTTTCCTCGCGTGTTCCTTTGCAGTATTGAGATAATGCAATTCCAAGATAGCAGAATTGAGTGCGATTGTCAATGATTATGCTGTTAAATATGTGACAATCGGCGGCCAAAGTTTAGTGAATAACATAAAGTATTGCAGCAATTCGTCTTGCGCTTTTGGGCGGTGCCTTTGCGCTCCTAGGACCAGGCGGCCCAAGGACACGCAGATCGACGACCCGGCGGCCCCAAACAGCGATCCCCGGCGGATGGCCGGTTTCGATTCCTCCCATTAGTCGTGCCACCAGGCCTCCCACAGCCACTCCTTGCAGAACAGCGTGAAGTCCACCATATCGATCACACCGTCGCCGTTGATATCCAATGCATGCCATTGGGCCTTGGCCTGGACCGCCGGGCAAAGTTCACCTTCCCCGAAGCCGTTCACCGCGGAGACCGCATAAAAATAGGTCTGGCCGTTCAGCACCTCCGTATCAACATATTCATGCACGTTCCCCGCCACCTGTTCACGAAGGCTTAGCTCTGCTACGCTGGGGCCCCGGTAGATCACATACCCCTCGATCGGCAGACCCCCGTCGTAGTTCGGATCATCCCACTTCACGATTAACTGTTGTGGACCGCCTGAAAGCGTCAGGTTTGACACCGCATTCGGAAAGGTAATCTCGTGTCCCGTCCCATCCGGCGTCTTGCTCGCGTACGCCGTCCCGCCGTATGCCCCCATGTTGATTCTGTCCCCATGCGGCTCCGGCTCATCGCCCACCGC
>JAFGFX010000122.1 GCA_016930855.1 Sedimentisphaerales bacterium
CGAGCCGCGGATCCATAAGAATTTTCCGGGCGGCCCAGAGGAGCTGGAGGCCTATCGCCAGGAGGTTTGCCTGGGGATCCATGACCACTGGATCGATCCGGCCGCGGGCAAGTGGACATACACCTACCACGAGCGGCTCTTCGGCTACTGTCCCGGTGAGGACCTGCGCCGCAGCCGGCAGGAACGGCCATTCCGGCCGGTCAACCAGATCGCCTACGTGGTGGACAAGCTCAGCGAGACCTTCCATACCCGGCGGGCCCAGGCAATCACCTGGCAGCCGACCGCCGATCCGGCCACGGACGATCCGCCCTGCCTCCAGCGGCTGTGGTTCCGCATCCTGGAGGATGAAACGGGAAACGCGGTGCTGAACATGAACTCCCACTGGCGCAGCCGCGACCTGTACAAGGCCTGGTTCATGAATGCCTACGCCCTGACCGATCTGCAGCGCCTGGTCGCCGAGCAGATCCAGCAGCGGATCCAGCGGCCGGTGCGGCCGGGCCGCTACGTGGATATCACCGACTCCCTGCACATCTACGGCAGCTATTTCCGGGAGGCCGCCGGAGAGCTGGAAAAGATGAAGGACCAAAATTTCGCCAGCCGGGCGTGGAACAGCAACCATCCGGCCTTCGCCATGATGACCCGGGAGGCACAAGACAAGCTGGCCCAGGACCCGGACTGGTACGCCAAGGGCAGGGGCTGATTTCCGCAGACAAAATGAATGATAGAGATAGGCAAACGCCCGGATGGGGCCCTGTGCCTTCCTGTTATTCGACGCCTTAGAGAGAGAGTCTTTTCGATTTCACCATGCAAGGGGGTTAGCGTGTTTTATCCGCCGCCCTGCCGGCCGCATGACTGACAGGTGCCGGCAGGCGACGAAGCGTTTGAGGGATTTTTGCCTAACCTGACACGGCGCCGGGAACGGATCGGCGTGCCGGCAAGCGGGTCAACGAATATGAATATCCATTGTCAAAATGATCTAGACCTGAGAATCGATCGGACGCGCAGCGGGCCCGGCCGACGTGAGAGATGGCGGCGCGAGGGGATGATTTTATTGATGTGCCAGATGGTCCTGGCCATCCTGGCCGGCTGCTCCAATCTGCGGGTGACCGACCCGCCGCGGACCGCCACCGAGCAGTTCCTGCTCTCGCGGGCCGCCACCAAGGCCATCGATCCCCTCTCGTTCGAGATCCTGCACGGCCGCAAGGTGTTCGTGGATACGAGTTTCCTTTCCGTGGCCGAAAAGGAATTCGTCCTGGGCAAGGTCCGGGCCCGTCTGCTCGAATCGGGTGTGTCCCTGATGGCCAGCCGGGAGCAGGCGGAAATCATCCTGGAGGTCCGCAGCGGCGGCCTGGGGATCGACCGCTACGAGAGCCTGCTGGGACTGCCGTCCCTTTTCGCGCCGGCCGGGGCCTCCAGCGTCGCCACCGGCACACCCATGGCCACGCTCATCACGCCGGAACTGGCCATCAGCAAGAAGATCCGCCAGGTGGGCTATGCCAGTGTTTCCTACGTGGCCTACTGGTCCGATACGGGCGAGATCGTCGCCAGCTCCGCCCCCTCGATCGGCCGGACGTACCGGGAGGACTGGTGGTTTTTGGGATTCGGACCCCGCTCGCTGGGCGATATCCCGCCCGTGGAGTACGATTTCGATTGATCGGCAGCGGATCTTACAGTCAACGCCGCTTGCCAACCGACAGTGCCGGATCAATCAGCTCGATAAGCTCCTGACGCCCAGGTTAGGACAGGGGCTGCGACGGCACACGATGTACACCAAACAAACGCCTGGATTATGCGTCGATGGATAAAACGAATTCTGTTGCTGCTCGTGCTGCCGCTGCTGGTAGTGGTGGTGGGTATCCAGCTTGTGCTCTGGAGCGACCTGCCTCGAAGCTATCTCCGGGAGACGCTGGAGCGGCAACTGGGATTTCGGGCCTCGATCGGACGGCTCGAGACCGGCTGGTCGGGACAGACCACCCTCGAAGATGTTACCTTGCAGCTGCCGATGCAGGCGGAACCGTTTCTGACCGTGGCCCGGCTGGAGGTCGCCCACAGCAGTCTGCCGCGAATGCTACTGGGCGGCCCGACGATCCGCACGATACACATTTCCGAGCTGCAGATCCGCCTGGAACGGGACGAGCACGGCTCCTGGAACCTTCAGAGGGTCTGGGCGGACGTGCAGGCGTCGCCTCTCTGGCGGGATTCCACCTCCGGCGGTGATCCCTGGCCGCGCCTGGAGATCGAGCGGGCCCGACTAGTGCTCAAGGATCCCAATAAACCGGACACCCTTATCGAACCGATCGGCCTTCACGGCCGGATGAACGAGAGCCGCGCCTGGGAATTCTCCGGCGAGTTGCCCGGCCAACTGACCCTGAACGGCCAGATCGCCCCGGCGGGCGTGCGCCATCACCGGCTGGCGGTCGCCGTCGAACCGGCGCTGTCGCGGGAGCTGTCCGGCTGGCTGCCGGGCGAGCTGGTCCCGGCCGCGCTGGAGGCCCGATGGGTCGGGCAGATCGGCGCAGGCGCGCTGCGGGGCAAACTGGATATAAAGAATCTGCAATTGGGCCCGACCCGGATCCAGGGGCGCCTGCAGCTGGACGTCCGGGACGATCACATCCAGATCGCGCCGGACAACCTGATACTGACCGACGCCGAACGATTCACCGGACCGCTAATGATCGGGCAGGGAATCTGCCGCCTGGAGGGTACTCGCCTGCTGGTCCAGGAGGTGGTCGCGGAGCACGCCGGCGTACTCGGGCGGATCACCGGCCGATGGGACCTGGCGAGTGCCCAGGGCCGCTTTGAGGGGACCTGGCTCGCCGCCGCGCCCGAGGCGCCGACGCGCCACCAGGGCGAGTACGACATCCGCGTGCACAACCCGCCGCGGGGCCGCAAGGACGTGCAGGTGCACCTGAACGCCAGCGGACAGGCGGCCGGCGGCCGCTGGCAGGCCGAGATCACGGCCCGCGGGTTCGGACCGCAATGGCGCCAGTCGCAATGGCTCATCGAGGCGCCCCGGCTGCAATGGGCCGATCGGGGACACCGCTTCCGTTTGGATCAGGTGCAGGGGCAACTGCAGGTGGACCGGGACCGCGTCGATCTGCTGGAACTGAAGGCCCCGGCGCCCATACGCCTGGAGGCCCGGGGGGATTATACCTTCGCGGACGGCCGCTGGTCGCTGGAATTGACCGCCGCCGGAGTGGCCGTCGAGGGATTGGATCCGAACCGGGTGGATGTCCAGATTCACAGCCGGGGCGATCCCAATCGCATCCACATCGCCCGGTTGGAACTGCGCCATCCGCTGGCCCGGGCCGATATCACCGGCTCGATCCTCCTGCCGACACTGCAACTCGAGAACATCCGAGCCCGGGCGACCGGCACGCTGCCGCAGGAATCTCTGGCGGCCGCATCCGCGCTTGAGAGCCTGCAGGGATCCTGGCGGCTGGATGGCCTAATCGCCGGCGGCCTGCGACCGGCGGCGCTGCAGTTGCAGGGCAAGCTGACCGGAACGCATCTGGCCTGGCAGAAACGCCCGCTCGACGATCTGGAGATACCCTGGCAAGGCCGATACGATCCGAATGAGCGGCGGCTGGCGTTCGAGACGGAGCCGTTTTCCGGTCTCGACGGCCGCTGGAAGGTCGCCGGCCATTACGGCCTCGATAACGCCAGCGGCGATGTCCGGGTGCAGGCCCGCCGGATACCGCTGCAATCGCTGTGCCGGGTGGCCAAGCCGGAACTGGCCGCTCAGGCCGTCCTCTCGGCGGA
>JAFGFX010000123.1 GCA_016930855.1 Sedimentisphaerales bacterium
CCCTGGTGCTCACCTCGCCGCGGGCCGGCGTGGTCAGCCAGATCCTCTGCCGGCCCGGTGAGGCGGTCATGGCCGGGGTGCCGATCATGACCATCGCCGAGACCTATCCCACCGAGATCATCGCCTTCGCCGGCGAAAACCAGGTCAGCCAGATCCAGGTGGGCATGAAGGTCCAGATCGTCAAAAAGAGCGATCCGCCCCAGATCGCCGAATCGGAGATCATCCGCATCGGCCCGAACGTCCAGCTCAAGCCGGAGATCCTCTGGCGCAGCCAGAACCTGCCGGAGCGGGGCCGGCCCTGCATGATCGCCGTGCATCCCGGCATGAAGCTGGTCCCGGGGGAGAAGGTGGGGATTCGGGGTCTCTGATTTGATTCCCGTCACCGCCCCGCATCGGCGGATCACGGCCAGCACACGGGTGCCTTATGGCCGATGCCTTTTTACCGTTAATCATCATCGCCCGTAGTGCAAACACTAGTGTCAGGGAGCACTAGCCCCGCGGACCGCCGCCGTCATAAGGGGGCCTCTAAAAATTGCTTTTAGAGCGAGAACGAGCGAGATGGTCGCCGCCAAGGCGCCAGGTCTAAAATCGTCGCAGGCGTAGCTTTAGCACCGTCGAGGACGAATTTTAGGCCGACAACGGCGGCGGCGGAGATCTCAGCCGTTCGCAGCCAAAATGAATTTTAGAGGTTCCCATAAGCAAGGAGAGCCATGGAAAGACGCAATCGGGCCATCGGAAGGTTCAGCGTAATCATCGGGGTCCTGGGCGTGCTGCTGGGGGCGGCCGGATGTCAAACCCGGCGGGCGAGCCTGTCGGTCGACGAGCAAATCAATTCCCTTCTGGACGAGAAACAGCCCCGCCAGGAGCCGTGGCCGGTATGCCTGCATCCGGGCGAGCAGCCCCTCGCGCCGCCGGCCGAGCGGTTGCGGGATTATCTGACCGATCATCCGGCCGGATTATCCCTGACGGCATTGGTGGATTTCGCCCTGCGTTTCAATCCCACACTACAAGAGCAACAGCAGATCGTCTATCAGCAGGCCCTGGCGCTGACGGGGCTGCGGTATCAGATCATCCCATCGGCCCCGGGCCATGCGCCCGCGCGGATCCCGGCCGATCCCAACGGCCTGCGGCGGCTGTCTCCGGCGGGTCCATCCGACGGCCAGACTACGACACAACTGGCCGCCGTATGGGCCCGGTTGCTCACCGGACCGCTGCGGGGTGAACCGGCGGCAGTGCTGCGCGACGCCCTGGCCGATCCGTTGCCCGCCAACATCCAGCCGGAACTAATGATGGAGGAGCGGATTCAGGCCGAGCGGGACCTGCTCTACCAGATCCGCCTGTGGTATCGGCTGCGGCGGCTCTGTATCTTTGAGGTTCTTGACCTGTATTATCGCGCCCTGGAACTCCGTAACGAACAGCAAATCACGGAGCGTCATTGGCAGCAACTGGAGCGGGTTTGGCGCCAGATGCAGCAGGCGGCCGCCGTGGGACGCGCCCAGGGCTACGAGCTGGACCGCCTGCAGCAGGAAATCCTTCAGATTCGGAATCAGAAGATGCAGATCGAGGAGGAGCTTGAGGGCACACTGGTCGAGTTGAGATGTCTAAGCGGGATACCGATGGACTATGAACTAAGCCTGGACGATCAAGACGTTTCCATGCTGCTTTCCGCCGATATGGTTGACGGCCCCGCGACCGATTGGAGCGCCGAGGCCCTGCTCGAAACCGCCTACGCCCACCGGTTGGACCTGGCCAACGCCGCGGACGCCGTCGAGGATGCCGCCCGCCAGGTGATCCGGACGATCTACAAACCGAACGCCAAACTGCGTTACACCCGCAGGCCCGACGGCAGGGAGCTGGAGACCTGCCGGACGGCCTGGCAATACCTGCAGGTCCATTTCGCGCGCCAATTCGACCGGGACATGCCGTTTGACCTGTTGATGGAACGGAACGATTTTCGCCGGGAGCTGTTTGCTTTGGACCAGCGCCTGCAGGAATACGAACAGGTACGGGAGACCATCCGCCTGGAGGTGCGGCGGCAGTGGCGCTGGCTCGAAAGCGCCCGCCAGCGGATCGAGATCCAAAACGACGGTCGCCGGCTGGCCCACAACCGCGTGGAAACCATCCAACAATTGCTGCAAAACGGCCGGGCCCGCATCAACGATCTGGTCGCCGCCCAGAAGGACCTCTGGCAGGCGGACCGAGATTTTTCCGACGCCAAGACCGACGCCGTTTTGGCCCTTCTGGGTCTGTATCGCGACCTGGGCGTTTTGGGTATCCGCCCGGACGGCACGATATCCACTACCCTGGCTGCCGAGTCGTCGGTAGACCGGTAAAAAAGACATCCCCCTCGCGCAAACAGAGTTATAATCCCTAACACAATGAGCGACAGAGATATTCAACCGCCCGGGCGGGGCCATTTGCCTTCATTTTGTTAGACGCCCGTAGCTTCTTGAATCCGGGCAGTGGGGATGGGCGGATAACCGCCGCTGTTCACATCACCCACGGCAGTCGCCAACCTCAAAAATCAGCCCCGGACAAATTCAAAGCCTTTGCGGCCCTTCAAAATCGGCCCCGGTTGGCCGGGTGGCGGCGGCGTTTGATCAGCCAGAGGCCGCCGCCCAGCAGCAGGGAGAGCGTGGCCGGTTCCGGCACCCAGGCCCGCAAAGCGGAAAAATCCTGGTACACGCCGCCGTATTCGTTGGCGCTGCCGAAGGTCGTCGAGGTGGCGTCGTCGTAATCCGCGGGCCCCACCGACGCCGAGGGATCGGCCTCCAGGCGGCCGGCTTCCTTGTCGCTAAGACCCCCGCCGCCCCAGCCGGCGACGTCCTCGCCGATGGGACCGTAATCGACCAGGCCGCCGGCCCGTAGAATGGTCAGCTCCCAGTCATCCTTGCCGATGGAGAAATCCCCGGCCACGTCGCCGTCGACGTTGGTCACCGTGGAAATCAGGGGCAGGATCTCATCCGCCTCGTCGTTGGTGCTGATATGGATGAGCCAATCGTTTTGGAACGGATCGAAACCGGTGTCCGTGCTCAGATCGAACTGGACCGGATTGCCCGGCTCGTCCTCCGTTTCGAGCAATTCCTTCTCGGAGATGGTGATGATGATGCCGGACCGCACATCGGCCCAGAACGGATCGTCGGCGAAGGTCAGGATCCCCTGCTCGACGTTGCTGTCGCCGTACCAGATATCGCTGCCGTTGGTGGAATCGGCGCCCGTTTCCGCCCAGCGGAGCTGCCAGTTGCGCAGGTCCGTGTGGTCCTGCACCACCACCAGTTCCAGCCAGTTGCCGCCGTTGCCCATGATCCGGCCGAAGAAGGTGTCCACCTTGTCGGTACTGCCGGCGCCGTCGAGAAACTCATCGCTGGCCACGGCGTTGAACTCGTTGAGTACCAGGGAGGCGGCCGACAGAGGGGCGGCCAGAAAAGCAACCAGAACCATCGAGATCCCCAGCAACCGCTTCATTTTCTTGCTCCTTTTTCCGGTCTACCCGGAAGGACTCCGCGTGGATTGTTCCTTCCTTTGCCTATGTTATAGTATACCCTAGAAGGTTCCAGAATGTCAAGCAGAGGAATCGGCCTCTGGGATGGGCAAGCGAGGCGGGAAAATAGGATTGCCACACTCGATGGGGCGGTTTATGATCGGCGTTGTTATGGCGGGCGATTTTTACGGTTAGGCCCGCCGGGCACGGCTCGGTGGGTATCGGCCGGGACGGTTTTCAGGGGCGAAACGGACGGTCAGTCAGGAATTCCGGACGCCGACGCAGCAAGGAACGAATCGGGCGAGGGCCTGTAGCTCAGCGGTAGAGCAGTGGACTCATAATCCATTGGTCGCTGGTTCGAATCCAGCCGGGCCCAGTTTGTAAGCTGTCTGATTTCAAGAGGTTACGTTCCCCGGCGGCCTGTCGCGCGCCGGAGGGATCTGTCCAAATCCGGCCAGGAACCGGTCCGGCCGAAATCCTTTCCGGCCAGACCTCCGTCGACACGTAATGTATTTCTTTGATCGGCAAGAACTTACAGAATTGCCCGGCCGGTTGCCCCCTGAGCGGCAAATCCATTTTGATATCTCATTATCCGGGAATCAAAAACACCTAAGCGGGGACTGTTGGCTCGGTTCTAGCTGACGCCCCGGCGATATTTTTCTTTCTTTCTCAAGCACTATCCTATATACTGGATGCTGTTTATGGAAATGAGGAGAGGATCGTTCGTTTCATGACCTTTCAGGCCGGCTAGGCTGATTTGTCTTTTTAATCATCGAGGAGTAAAATGGAAACCACAAAGCGTTTTGGGCCATCGATATGGTATCGTGGGGTTGGACTGCATGTTTGCGCTGCGTGCCTCTATCTGGGGGCCCTCGGCGGCGCCGCCGGCGCGGCAACCTGGCAGATGAAGCAGCGGGACATGCATAATACGGGCCGGGCCGATTACACGGTTCCGGACTCCAGGTTGAACGATTCGTTTTTCGACGTGGTTCTCTGGCAGACGCCCCTGCCCGGCCCGATCGGAAGCACGTCGCTGTCCTTTTACGACGGGGCGGGCCCGGACGGGGCCGACATTCTCGTCGGCACCTACCACTGGCCCAAGGGCATCCAGGCGGTGGACCGTCATACCGGCGGGGTCTTCTGGAGCGGCAATCCCGACGGCGTGGGGGACAATTCTTACCCCATCGCCAACGACAACGACGACGAATTTCCGCTCATGGCCGCCGCGGACCAGTACGAACGGCTCCTGCCGGTGATCAACCTGGACACCGGCCAGGATTTCGCCACCGTCCAGGCCGCCGTCGACTCGGCGAACACACTCGACGGCCACCGGATCGTCATCCTGCCCGGCACCTACACCGAAAACGCCAACATCACCAAGCAGCTCACGCTGGAATCCGCCCTCGGCGAGCCGAACGACACGATCATCGAGGCGGCGAACACCGCCGACCACGTCTTCGAGATCACCG
The DNA here is from genome assembly GCA_016930855.1 of Sedimentisphaerales bacterium. Classification (GTDB taxonomy): domain Bacteria; phylum Planctomycetota; class Phycisphaerae; order Sedimentisphaerales; family SM23-30; genus JAFGFX01. The sequence continues at coordinate 4,951 of JAFGFX010000123.1, forward strand.
CCGACAACGTCACGGTGCGCAACCTCAGCTTCCGCGGCGCTACCGACGGCGCCGCGGGATTGTACGTATACGGCGCCGACGGCGGCGTCCTGGAAAACAACCATTGCGGCCTCGACGACGCCGCCAACACCTGCGGCATCCAGCTGGAAGAATCCACGCATGCCCGGTTGACGCACAACACCTGCAACGGCAACGTCAGCTGCGGCATCCAGCTGGCCCATTCCGACGACAATGAACTGTCGGGCAACACCTGCGACCAAAACGGATTTCAGGGGATCCGGGTCCAATACTCCGACCGGATCACGGTGTGCGGCAACACCGCCTCGGGCAGCGGCAACTGCGGCATGTACCTGAGCGGCGCCGCCGGCTGCACCATCGATCGCAACCGCTTCCTGGACAACAGCGGCGCCGGCGTCTCCGTGATGAATACCGATCAAACCGTCCTGACCAACAACATCGCCAACAACAATACGGGCGGCGGGATGTGCCTGTCCGGATTCGTCAGCTCGCCCAACACCAACGCCCAGATCCGCGACAACACGGCCAACAACAACCGCATCTCCGACGGCATCTACGTCAGATACCTCACCGGCAGCACCCTTTCCGGCAACACCGCCACCGACAACGACCAGGCCGGCCTGCACCTGGAAAGCGGCAGTGGCAACACCGTCTCCGGCAACACGTTCGAACGCAACCAGAACGGCATCTACATGAAATATCTCAACACCAGCACCATCTCCGGCAACGCCCTCAACGAGAACGGCAGCCATTCCGAACAGGCCGGCATCTACCTGGACCGCGACTGCACGGAAAACCAGTTTTCGAACAACACGTTTTCGCGCAACTCGACAGGCTTCTATTCCTACCAGTCGTACACCAACACGCTAACCGGCAACACGTTCACCCAGAACGACTACAACCTCGGCTTCGTCAGCGGATCGTACATCAACGGCTTTGTTCACACCATCGACACCAGCAACACCGTGGACGGCAAGCCGGTCTATTACCTGGTCAACAAGCACCACCGGACGATTCCCGCCGACGCCGGGTTCGTCGGCCTGGTCAACTGCTCTGACATCGTAGTCAAGGACCTAACGCTCTCGCACAACATCCAGTCGGTCCTGCTATCCTACGCGACGAACTGCCTGGTCTGCAACGTCACGGTCACGGACAACGTCAACGGCATCCACCTGCAAAACTCCGTGGACAACACCATCGCCTGCTGCACCGGCACGGGCAACACCAACGGCCTCTACGTGTACTGGGTCAGCAGCCGCAACAGCATCTACGGCAACAATTTCAGCCAGAACACCAACGCGGGCGTGCTGGTGGAGCAAAGCACGTACGAGAACATCCTGTACGCCAACACGCTGCACGAGAACACCTACGGCATCTACCTGAGGAGCCGAGCCGAGAACAACCAGATCCTCGCCAACAGCTTCGCCCAAAACAACTACAGCACCTACTTCTACAGCGTTTCCCGGAACAACGTGCTCTACCTGAACGATTTCAACTCCTGCGCCTACAGCCACGTGCTTTACACGTCGGCGGGCCCGAACACCTGGAGCAGCCCCAACCCGCTGAACTACCGCTACAACGGCTCGGCCTTCACGAGCCGTCTCGGAAACCACTGGAACAATTACGGCGGCTCCGACGGCGACGGCGACGGCATCGGCGACAGCATCCACACCGTCTACGGCAGCGAGACCGATCCGTACCCGCTGATCGCCGGATCGGGCGCCTACCGGACCGGCGTGGAGGTCACCGCGGCGCTGACGGGCGGCGGCAGACCGGTTCCGGACGGCTGGGAACTGCCGCTATCCGTCGCCTTCCATTCCCCCGGCGCCGACGTCCGGGCGGATGAACCGCTCTGGACGTTCCTCTGCCTGACCCGCCGGCTCGGCGGCGACCGGGTCGGCGTCCAGATTCCCCCGATTCCTTCCAGCACCTATGACATCACCGCCCGCGGCAATCACACGCTGACCAATGTCAGGCGGTCCGTATCCTGCCTGCCGCCGGCCGCCTCGGCCGATCTGGGTACCCTCATCGAAGGCAACGCCGACAACAACGACGGCATTGACCTGTTCGACTACGGCCGGCTGTCGGCGAGCTGGCTGGATACCCGCGAGAATCCCGATTTCGACCACGACGCCGACTTCAATCGCGACGGTGAGATCGACCTGCTCGACCTCGACATGCTGACGGCCAACTGGCTGGCCTTCGGACCGGTGGAGTTACCCTAAGAATGAAGACAAGAGGTCTTGCCCGAGACGTCCGGCCCCACCGTAAGGTGCCAGAAGACGGGCGCCGGCGAAAAACACGCTGCGGCCCGGCGCTGTTGCTGCTGGCACTGCTGGTCGGTGTACCGGCGGCGGCAGTAGTGTCAGCGCCGATGGCGGCGGCCGAATCGCCGGGCACACTGCCGGCGCGGCCGCCGGGGCCGTACTACCCGCTCACGCCGGGCGATCACGCCTCGGCGGCGACGTTTGAGCGGGGCAAACCCGTCGTCGGAACCTCCTACTTCTACTGGTACGACAACCAGACCCGCGCGCATATCATCGATCACGACGGCAGCGACGCCCTGACCACCCATCCGGCCGACACGCAGACGATCAGCTACCGAAACGTCTCCTGGCACGCCCGCCAGCTCCAGGACATGATCGACGCGGGCATCGACTTTATGATGCCGGTGTATTGGGGCGTTCCCGGCGATTACGCGTCCTGGTCGTTCGCGGGGATCCCGCCGCTGGTCCAGGCCCACGATCAACTGCTCCGCGCCGGCAAGCACCCACCCCAGATCGGCCTGTTCTACGATACGAGCATCCTGCGCTACAATCACTTTCGCCCCGACGGGTCCCCCTACCACGTGGATCTGACCACGGCGTTCGGCCGGCAGTGGTTCTATACGGCCATCCGCGATTTCTTCAGTATGGTGCCGCCGGCGAAGTGGGCCCGCATCGACGGCCGGCCCATCGTGTTTCTCTACAGTGCCAGCTTCGCCAAGGCCCAGGATCCCAACCAGATGGATACCGTGTACAAGCACTTTCGCCGGGACTTCGCCGTGACGCCGTTTCTGGTCAAACACCTAGATTGGCTGGGGACAACCGAGGCGACCTACCAGTGGGGCGGCGCGATCGAGCTGCGGCTCGACGAGCAGGTGGCGGCCCTGGGGCCCGGCTACGACCACAGCGCCGTGCCCGGCCGCTCGCCCCTGGTCGTGGAGCGTAAAGACGGCCAGACCTATAGCCGCCACTGGCAGCGACTGCTATCCGCCCATCCACAGCGGCGGCCCTGGATGGTGCACGTCGAGACCTGGAACGAATGGCACGAGGGGACCGACATCGCCCATTCGCGGGAATACGGCCGCGCCTACATCGACCTGACCCGTCGCTACGGCGACCTCTGGCGGCAAGGGGCGCATTTGACGATACCGGGGCCCTACCAGAACGCCCAAGAGGTCCGCTGGCAGCCCGGCGGGGCAAAGGGGATCACCCTGCGTGAACCTGCCGGCGACGGCATCTGGCAGATCCGCCGGGTCGAGGGGCGAGAGGCGGTGGCCGCCCAGGCGAACGCGGTCTCGCCGCAACGCTATATCTATTTCCTGGTCAACGACTCCTTTATCTTCGACGGTGATATGTCTATTGAGATCACAATCACTTATCTCGATGCCGGCTGCAGCGCCTTTCAGGTCCAGTACGACAACGCCGATCCGGCCGCCGGAGCCGTCCAGGGGGCCTTTCGCGGGGGCGAAACCGTCCGGCTGACCGGCTCCGGGCAGTGGCGGACCGTCACGCTGCCGCTGGCCCGCTGCCGCTTCGCCAACCGCGCCAACGGCGCCGATTTCCGCCTGGCGCCCCTCGGCGAAACACTCGATCTGGTCATCGCCGACATTATTCTGCGAAAATGACCAGACTCACGGCCCCATCGCTGCCGAGGGCAGTTTTGGCGGCGTCGGTCGGCCTGGCCATCTGGATCCGGACGTTGCGGATCTCGTCTCCCTTGGCGGAAATATTTTCCAAAATTTTCCTTGCATTCCGGCCCGCCTTGGCCGATACTACTTCCTATGGAGCGCACTGAATGCCAGATTATGTCCTATGGGCCCCATGCCAGTCCGGCTGATTTTACCGGCGGTCCGGCCGGTCGGGGGACCTTTTGCGCGGGCATCCTGCTGGTATCCGGCAACCTGCTCTTGCTAGCCCTTCGGGGCTAACAAATCCATCCACACCATCACCAAATTTCCGTAGTTGCCCTTGCCGAGGCGTGTTTGTGTCCATTTCCGATTCGGATCCGGCCGGCCGAAAGCAGGGCTCAAACCGGGAAAAATTCCTTGGGAAGCGGTATTGCTCAGAGTATAATCATGAATTCTTTTTGTGTAAGTTCCTTTTTCAACTGGAGATAAGGATATTCGGAGGCAAGAGGCAATGTCAGGTCAAACCGATCCGAACCGCGTATATATCTTCGATACGACCCTGCGGGATGCCGAGCAGAGCCCGGGGGCCAGCCTGAACCTGAACGAGAAACTGGAGGTGGCCCACCAGCTGGCGCGGCTGGGGGTGGATATCATCGAGGCGGGCTTTCCGGTCAGCTCCAAGGTGCAGTTCGACGCCGTCGAGCGGATCTCGACCGAGGTGGCCGGCCCGGTGATCGCCGCCCTGGCCCGCACGATGGCCAAGGACATCGAGTCGGCCGCCCGGGCGCTAAAGCCCGCCGCGCGCAGCCGCATCCACACCTTCACCAGCAGCAGCCCGGAACACATGAAGCACATGTTGCGGATGACGCCGGCGGAGGTCCTGGCCAAGGCGACCGAGGCGGTCCGGCTGGCGCGCAGTTTCACGCCGGACGTGGAGTTCAGCGCCCAGGACGTGCCCCGCAGCGACATGAGCTTCGTGCGGGAGTTGCTGGCCGCCGTGATCGAGGCGGGGGCGACCACGCTGAACATCCCCGACACGGTCGGCTACGCGATCCCGACGGAATACGGAGAACTTATCGCCGACCTGAAGGCCAACGTGCCGGGCATCGACAAGGGGATCATCAGCACCCACTGCCACAACGACCTGGGCCTGGCGACGGCGAACTCCCTGGCCGGCGTGCTGAACGGCGCCCGCCAGATCGAGTGCACCATCAACGGCCTGGGCGAGCGGGCGGGCAACGCCTCGCTGGAGGAGGTGGTCATGGCGATGAAGGTTAGAAAGGACCTGGCGAAGGTCGATACGGCCATCGTCACCCGGGAGCTCTACCCGACCAGCCGGCTGGTATCGCGGCTGATGGGGATCCCGGTCCAGCCCAACAAGGCGATCGTGGGCGCCAACGCCTTCGCCCACGAATCGGGGATCCACGTGGACGGCCTGCTGAAGGACCGCAGCACCTACGAGATCATGACGCCGGAGTCGGTGGGCGTGCCGGGCAGCCGCATGGTGCTGGGCCGCCACAGCGGCCGGCACGGCTTCAAGGCCCGCTGTAGCGAACTGGGCATCGAGCTGAACGATACCCAGATCCAGCAGGCGTACGAGAAGTTCCTGGAACTGGCGGACAAGAAAAAAGAGGTGTTCGACGAGGACATCGTGGCCCTGCTGGAGGACGAGTTCGAAACGATCCCGCAGATGTTTCGCCTGGAGTTTCTCCAGTGCGCCTCCGGCACGGGCACCATCCCCAGCGCCACGGTGCGGATCAGCCGGGAGGGCGAGATGCTGCAGGAAGCCGCCTGGGGCGACGGCCCCGTCGATGCGACCTACAACGCCATCCGCAAGGCCACGGGGATCGACGTCAAGCTGGAACGGTACAACATCCGGGCGGTCACCGAAAGCAGCGAGGCGCTGGGCGAGGCGATCCTGCACATCCGCTCCGGGGAGAAGGTGTACGTCGGCCGCGCGGTCAGTACGGATATTATAGAGGCCTCGGCCAAGGCCTACATCAGCGCCCTGAACCACATGCTGGCCCGGTCGAACGGGATCAACCCGCAGGCCGACTGACGGGGTTCGGAGAAAACAGGACCATCCAACGATATAAGGAACCATCACGATGGGTATGACCATAACGGAAAAGATACTGGCGGCGCACAGCGGGCGGGACGCCGTCCGGCCGGGCGAGTTGATCGATGCCCGGCTGGACGTGATCATGTGTCACGACGTGACCACCCCGCCGGCGATCTCCATGCTGGCCGCCAAGGGGCTCGATCGGGTGTTCGACGCCGAGAAAATCGTGGTCACGCCGGACCACTTCCAGCCGGCCAAGGATATCGCCAGCGCCGAACTGCACAAGCGGCTCGACCGCTGGTGCAAGAAGCATCGCATCAAGCATTACTACCCCCTGGGCCGCTCCGGCGTCTGCCACGCCCTGCTGCCTGAACAGGGCCATATCCGCCCCGGCGAGCTGATCATCGGCGGCGACAGCCACACCTGCACCTACGGCGCCTTCGGGGCGTTCAGCACCGGGGTGGGCTCGACCGACCTGGCCGCCGGCATCGCCATCGGCCGGCTCTGGTTCAAGGTCCCGGAATCCATGAAATTCGTGCTCAAAGGCAAGCTGCCGCACGGCGTCTACAGTAAGGACGTCATCCTGGAGATCATCCGCCGGATCGGCACGGACGGGGCCCGCTATCGGGCGATGGAGTTCGTCGGCGACACCCTGGCGGATATGTCCATGGAGGCGCGGATGACGATCACCAACATGGCCATCGAGGCCGGCGGCAAGAACGGCATCATGCCGGTGGATGATATAACGCGCGATTACCTCGACGCAAGACTGAAAAATAAAAGCGGTTACACGGAGTACGAATCCGACGCGGACGCGGAATATATCCAGGTGGACGAAGTGGATTGCTTGGCCCTTGCCCCGATGGTGGCCATGCCGCATCTGCCCAGCAACGGCAGGCCCATTGACCAGGTGGCCGGCCTGGCGATGGACCAGGCGTATATCGGCAGTTGCACCAACGGCCGGATCGAGGACTTGCGGATTGCGGCCAAGATTCTGCATGGCCGTAAAGTGACGATTCGAACCATCATCGTGCCGGCGACGCCGGCGATCTGGAAGCAGGCGGCCGACGAGAAGCTGTTCGATGTGTTTTATGACGCCGGTTGCGTGATCTCGGCGCCGACCTGCGGGGCCTGCCTGGGCGGTTTCATGGGGATCCTCGCCGAGGACGAGAAATGCGTGAGCACCACGAACCGGAATTTCGTGGGCCGCATGGGCCATCCCGCCAGCGAGGTCTACCTGGCCAGCCCCGCCACCGCCGCGGCATCATCGGTGGAAGGGAAACTGGCGGACCCACGGAAATACCTGTGACTGGAAATACTAATATCTAAATCCTAAACAAATTCAAATGACCGAAAAACGAAATTCAAAACGGTATGACCTGGAGGACAGGACGCTTGCGTTCGCAAGGAACATCAGGGCTTTTGTGGCCAAGCTGAAGAACACGCCGGCCAATATTGAAGACCGCAAGCAGCTTATTCGGTCATCGGGTTCAATTGGCGCAAATTACATCGAGGCAAATGAAGCTCTGGGCAAAAAAGATTTCGTTATGCGTATTAAAATATGCCGCAAGGAAGCAAAGGAAAGTCGATATTGGCTTTGCCTGATTGACACAAATAACCACCTTGAACTTGAACAGGAAAGGCAGACCTTGGAAAATGAAGCCCGTGAACTTACGTACATATTCGGTACGATTGCAACCAAAAGCGGCTAGAGCCTTTGTGCCCTTTTACATGCTTTTGGGCAGTTTACCCGGACAACGTTTCATTCATTTGAAATTTGAAAATTAGTACTTGTTTAGGATTTAGATATTAGAGTTTAGAATTTAACCGAAGCGAGAACAATAATGACAAAGGCACATGTATATCCGCGGGACCATATCAACACCGACGAGATCATCCCGGCCCGGTATCTCAATACGGACGATCAAGCAGAGCTGGCGAGCCACTGCCTGGAGGACCTGGACGCGAACTTCGTCCGCAAGGTCGCCCCCGGCGACCTGATCGTGGCGGGCGAGGACTTCGGCTGCGGCTCCAGCCGCGAGCACGCCGTCTGGGCCATCCGCGGCGCGAAGGTCGCGGCGGTGATCGCCGACTCCTTCGCCCGGATCTTCTACCGCAACGCGATCAACTGCGGGTTCCTCGTGGTGGAACTGGCCAAGGCCGCCGAGAAAATCAGCGACGGCGACGAGCTGGAGCTGGACGCGGCCGGCGGCACCCTCCGCAACCGCACGCGGGGCGAAACGCATGCGTTCACCCCCCTGCCGGATTTCGCCCTGAAGATCATCGAGGCCGGCGGTTTACTGAACACCTTAGGGAACCAATAAAAGCCGCGGATTTTACCAGTTGCCAAAACAACCCCCTGGCAACATCGGCAGCGGCCAACGGAATCAGTGGGATTCGAAGCTTTGTTAGAAAGGGAAGACAACCGTGTACAAGATTGCAGTAATACCGGGCGACGGGACCGGACCGGAATGTACGACCGAAGCGGAAAAGGTAATGGCCGCCGCGGCGCAAAAGTTCAACTTTAAAGTGGAGACCACCGAGTTCGACTTCGGCGGCGAGCGGTACAAGCGGACCGGCGAGACCCTGCCGGACAGCGCCGTGGCGGACCTGCGGCGGTTCGACGCCATCCTGCTCGGCGCGATCGGGCACCCCGACGTCGCGCCGGGCATCCTGGAAAAAGGGATCCTGCTCAAGGCCCGCTTCGAGCTGGACCAGTACATCAACCTGCGCCCGGTGCGGCTCTATCCGGGCGTCCAGACGCCGCTCAAGGACAAGGGGCCCGACGAGATCGACTACGTCGTGGTGCGGGAAAACACCGGCGATATCTATACCGGCACCGGCGGATTCAGCATGAAAGGCACGCCCCAGGAGGTCGCCGTGCAGTCGGCGGTGTACACCCGCTTCCAGGTGGACCGCTGCCTGAAATACGCCTTCGAGTACGCCCGCCAGCACGGCAAGAAGATCCGCGGCAAGGGCAGGGAAAACACGCTGGGACTGGTCGGCAAGACCAACGTGCTGACCTACGTGTACAACCTCTGGGAGCGGGCCTTCCACGAGATGGGCAAAAGCCACTACCCCGAGATCCGGCGGGACTACTACCACGTGGACGCCTGCTGCATGTGGATGGTCAAGAATCCCGAATGGTTCGACGTGCTGGTCACGGGCAACATGTTCGGCGACATCATCACCGACCTGGGCGCCATCACCCAGGGCGGCATGGGGATTGCCGCCGGCGGCAACATCAATCCGGAAGGGGTCAGCATGTTCGAGCCCATCGGCGGCTCGGCGCCGAAATACACCGGCCAGGGCGTGATCAATCCGCTGGCGGCGATCTGCGCCATGGCCATGATGCTCGAGATCCTGGGCGAGCAGCAGGCGGCGGACGCCGTCGAGGAGGCGGTCAAATACCACACCGCCCACAGCCTCAAAAGCATGGCCGCCGGCCGGATGGGCTACAGCACCAGCCAGGTGGGCGACCTGGTGGCCCAACACGTGGCGGATCACTAAGGGCGCCGGATAAACCAATCCGGCCGGATGGGCGACCTGGTGGTCCGGCATGTGGCGAATAAACAAGGGCGCCAAATAAAGCAACCACGCCAGTCAAACCCGGGCGATACCCTGCCGGGGTGACGTGTTTGGCGAAAAGCGGTTTTTTTAACGGCCACTGCGGCGTTCTCTCCCGCGGCGTCGGCGTTGGCCGCGATCAGAAAAACGGCTTCAAGGAGCGATACGATGCCTTACAATGGGCAGCCAGAGGTCGGCCGCGCGCGGAACATGCCGTTGGCCGACCCCTGGGCCCCTGTTTACTTTTCCGCATTCCGCCTGTATCCTATTCTATCATGCCGGCGAACCTGACGCCAGAATTCAAAAAGGCCGAGGAGCTGCTTCGAGAGGCTCGGACGACCGAGGAGAAGATCACGGCGCTGGAGCTGATGTTGTCCACGATCCCCAAACACAAGGGGACGGACCACATGCAGGCCGATATCAAGCGCCGGCTGGCCAAGCTGCGCTCGGCGCCGGAAGGCAAGGGCACCGGCCGCCACGGCGATGTCTTTCACGTCCCCAAGGGGACGGCGGCCGGACAGGTCGTGCTGCTGGGAACGCCCAACAGCGGCAAAAGCGCCCTGGTCGCCCAACTGACCAACGCCCCCGTCCAGGTGGCTCAATTTCCCTTCAGCACCCACGCGCCCGTGCCCGGCATCATGCGCTTCGAGGACATCCAGATCCAACTGGTGGATATGCCCCCGATCACTCGTGACCACGTCGAGCCGGGCCAGACGAACACCTATCGCCAGTGCCATCTGATCCTGGTGGTGGTGGACCTGGCGGCCGCCGACGTCACCGAACAGATGGACACCTGCCTGGCGTTTCTGTGGGAGCGGACCCTGATCCCGCCGCCGGGCCAGGATCTGGACGAGGAGCTGATCCGGCGCCTGGTGCGGCCCTGCCTCTGCGTCGCCAGCAAATGTGATCTGGCCAACGAGGCCGATGCGGACGCCCTGCGCGACCTGTACGGCGACCGCCTGGAGATCGTGGCGGCGTCGGCCCGGCAGGCCGATTCGCTCGGGCGGCTGAGCCTGCGGATCTTCCAGCGGCTCCAGATCGTGCGGATCTACTCCAAGCTGCCGGGCAAAAAGCCCCAGATGGAAGAGCCCTTCGTCCTGCCGGTCGGCGCGACTGTGGAGGACCTGGCCGCCAAGGTGCACCGGGACCTGGCCGGAAAGCTCCGCTTCGCCCGGGCCTGGGGCCGCGACAAGTACGACGGCCAGCCGATCCCCCGGAATTATCCCCTCCAGGATCAGGATATCGTTGAATTGCACTTTGGTTGATCGGGTCTGAGGCGGCCAACCGGCCAAGCGGCCGGATAGCAGACAGCCGGTCCATCATCGAACCATTTCTCCCGCCGGACGACGCGTTGCTTCATCCTGCCGGGCGGCACGGATCGTTCATCTGGCCAGGCGGCGCAGGGCGTTCAGGTTGAGCCTGTCGAGATCGCGCCCGCCCGGGGAGGTCCCCTTGGGGGTCTCCAGGATAAAAGGCAGCCGCCGGGTGCGCCGATCCGTCAAAAAATTCCGAAAGGCCTGGCGGCCCAAGGCGCCCTTGCCGATGTGCTCATGGCGGTCCCGGCGCGAGTTCAATCCGGTCCGGGAGTCGTTGGCGTGGATCACCTTGAGCCGGGCCAGCTTGACCGTCCGGTCCAGCTGCCGCAGGGTGCGGTCAAACGACTCGGGGCTGCGGATATCGTAGCCGGCGGCGAAGACGTGGCTGGTATCCAGGCAGACTCCCAGCCGCCCGGCCTGCTCGACGTGTTCGAGGATATACGCCAACTGCTCGAAACGCCAGCCCAGCGAACTGCCCGCCCCGGCCGTGGTCTCCAACAGCAGCCGGCAGCGACCGAAGGCCACTCGGCCAAACAGGCGGTCGAGGGACGCGACGATCTTGTCGAGCCCCCTCTTCTCGCCGCGGCCCCGATGGGCGCCGGGATGGAGAACGTAATAATCGGCCCGCAATCTCTCGCAGCGTTGCAACTCGTCCGCGGCCGCCGCCAGGCTCCTGCGGTGGGTGTCCCGGTCGGCGGCGGCCAGGTTGATCAGGTAACTGGCATGCACGACGACCGGCGCGATGTGCGTCTGTCGGCGGGTCCGGCGGAACAGCCGAACCTGCTCGTCGGTCAGGGCGGGCCGCTGCCATTGCCGCTGATTCACGACAAACATCTGCACGCACCGGCAGCGGTATCTCCAGGCGGCGATCAGCGCCTGCTCCAGGCCGGCCGCGACGGACATGTGGGCGCCCACGATGGGGAATTCGTTCGTCATGACGTATGAGGATAGGAACCCGGCGCCGTAAAATCAAGGCACATCCGGACGGCGCCCGCCAAGGCGCGACCGGGGGATTCATAACCAAGGGATTATTCAGCCCTGCATTCTCTGTTTGATTTCCCGTAGTTCCGTCTCGGCCCGCTCGATTTCCTGCCGGACCTGCTGTTCCTTCGATTCGTCGCCGGTTTGGCGGTACAGATCGACGAGTGCCTCGGCCGCCAACCGGCGGACGGCGATGCCCACCAGTCGGGTAACCAGCATGATCTCCGGATCGCGGCATAGAATTCTGCCCAGTTGCAGGGAGCCCTGAAAATAGGTCTCGGCCTGCGGGAACCGTCTCGCCTGGAGTTCCCGCTGGCCGCGGGCCACGGCCTGGCGGGTGATCTGGCGAACCAGTGAGCCGGACTGCATCACCTGCTGGATCACCACTTGCTGATCCGCGGGCGTCAGACCGATGTACTCGGTCTCCTTCATGGTAAAGATGTACGATTCGGGGGAAAATCGCATGGGCCCCGACCAGTCGATCTGCACCAGGATGTCCAGGGCCTGTTCCTGTTGATCCTGCTGCCAGAGGGCCAGGACCGATTCCACCTTGACTGCCTCGGCGGACGCGGCCGGTCCTGCCGACTCGTCGGGCGGCGCCAGCCGGCGCTGATGCATCAGGGTATAGCCGTCGGGGACCTCCAGGCCAAACAGCGACGGATCCGGTTCGGCCCGCATGTCGAATCGTTCCAGGGTCCATTCAATCGACTGGGGCAATTCGCTCGATGTGGCCCGAACGGTTACCAGAAGCGGCTCGGCGGTCTTGGCGTGGGCCCAGATCTCCATGGCGTAGTCGAACCGATCGTCCCGGCGGGTGACGGCGAATCCCTGGGCCGGCTGTCCGTCGATCTGCTTGCTGCCGAGTTGCTTCTGGTCCCCGTCGCGCAGGAGCCAGAGGTTCTCCACCGGCCTCTGACTGAGCGCCGCGATCCTGCCGACGCCGGCGGCCTCGCCCATCCCCGGGGCTTTCATCCGCTGGGCGGCCTTTTCCCGGTGGAACAGCAGCAGCGCCTCTCCCGCGCCGCAATCGACGATCGAGGAGATCGCCATCCCTCCTTCCTTCATATCGATGCGCATCCGGTTCGGCTGCATGATCCAAACCCGCAGCGGCGGCGATCTCTGTCCTTCATAATCGATGGTCAATTCAAAGGCGTAGCGGCGGGTCTGGATCTGTTCCAGGACATCGGCGAACGCCAGGCCGGAACCGCCGGCCGTCGTCCACAGCTTGATGCCGCCGACGATTGCCAGGATAATCGCCACCGCGGCGGCCGCCTGGATCCATCTGTTTTTCATGATTGTTCTCCCGAAAGTATCTGCCCGCGCCGCCGGTGATGCCCCCCCTGCCGCGGCCTGATCCGCCAACGTCTGTAGTGCCTGGCGATGGGTATCCCGCCAGGAGGCAAAATGGGGCTGCGGCTGTTCTGCCGGCGAGAGGCGCGTCAATAATCGATCGACCTTTTTTTCCTTTTCCGGATTCATTGCCAGTCCCATTGAAATCCGAGTCTATCCAGACATATCGCCATTTTTCGCCGGGCCCGAAAGAGGCGGCTCTTGACCCGCTGGGGCGGGATGTCCAGTATCGCGGCGATCCGCTCGTAGCTCATTTGGTTGTAATAATGAAGGATCAGCAGTTCGCGGCTGGCCGGATCCATCCGCCCCAGGGCCTGGGAAACCATCACTTCCACCTGACCGTTGTCCTGGCCCGGCGAAGACACAACATACCGCGGCAGTTGGCTTACCCCTTGGAGCCGCTTTCGCTGGCGGGCCATCTGGCACGCCACGTGGCGGCAGATCGCCGCCAGCCAGGAGGCGAACCGGGACGGATCCCGGAGACTATCCAGGGCCCGGCAGGCCTGGGCGAAGGATTCCTGGGCGGCATCCTCGGCCAGGTCCCGATCGGCCAGGATGGAAAACGCCAGCCAGACCAGCGTGCGATAGTAACGCTGATAGAGCCGGCCCAGGTGGTCCAGGTCCCCGCGGCGGGCGGCTTCCACTGCCTTTAGTTCATCCGGTTCAATCACGTATCTGCCATCAATTTGCCATGACTCGAGTCGCGGCCCATCGGCCGGCCCATGACAAGTGGAGTATGGAGCAAAAAGGTTCGTCAGAAAATGATTTTCTTATCCGCCGCGGCCATGGCGCGCCGCCGGCAGGGCAAAACACGGTAGAGAATGGGCAGGAAGGGAACGGTTTTGCCGCTGGTACAGGATAATCTTCGTAACTATAATAACAGCAACAAACTATAGACGTAATACCCCGGGGGTAAACCGTTCGGCACCGGCAGGCCGCAAAATCGCTACCGGCCTGATACGGGCCGATTATACAGCCGGTGCCGGTAAAAAACACAGGAGGTTGCTCTTGAACTCTTTGAGAAACTTATCGCTCGGGATTTGGATTAAGGCCAGACGGATGATATGGCTGGCCGGTTGGCTGGTGAGTTTCTGGCTCGCCGGGCCGGCCGGATTCGCCCGGGACGCGGCGGATCCCTCGGCGGCCGGCTACGGCGGGCGACAGGGGGCGGCGATTTACGTCTCCAAGCAGGGAGACAACACCAGCGGGCAAAGCTGGGAGACGGCGTTTCACCGGATTCAGACGGCGCTGGACGCGATCCCGGACGCTCACGGCGGACACCGGGTGCTCATCCGGCCTGACACCTACGCCGAGGCCAATCTCCACCCGGCGTTTCGCGGGCAGGCGGGCTCCTACAACCTGCTGGAAGGCGACGCCCTGGGACGCCACGGCTCGGGGGCGACCGGCTGGGTCATCATCGATTCGGGGGCGCCCGAGGTGATCGTCCGGACGAATCCGCGGGCGCCGACCGGAAATCCGACATTCATGATCCTCAATGATGTCAATCCACGGGCGGAATGGGGGCTCAAAAGCGTGGACTGGTGGGGTCCCTGGAAGTGCGATCCGAACTTTTCCGGGATCGTCTGGGACCGCTGGATCATGCGGAACCTGTACGTAACCGGCTCGGAGGGCGGACTGGGCGTGGATCTGACCTGCCGGCAGGGCGAGGAATTCACCCTAATTACAGAGGACTGTGTCGGGCTCGGCCGCTTCGCCGGGGCGGCGGTGATCGCCCATATCCACCGGGCCGCTGAGCCGGTGGTCTTTCGCCGCTGCTACCTGCTGTGCCTGGATACCTGGGGGGACGCCGGCGGCGTGTATATCCGGGCCCACAATCCCCGCGAGTTACCCGGCTATGATGCGATCTTCGAGGATTGCACCATCGTCGGACCGGACAACGCCGTTCAGATCGGCTATCCGGGCTTCGTCGGCTACACCCGGGTGAAATTCAAGGACTGCCGGCTGGTCGTGATGAATTTTTCCCAGCCCCACGGAACACCCTCCACCGGGATCATCTACAGCGACCTGGAGGGTAAATTTCTTCACGTGGACCTGGAGGATTGCCTGCTGATGGGCTACCGGGTCTTCGGCTCCTCGACGGATGCTTTCCGCTATGGGATCCAGGGGCGGGTGCGCGCCTATGTGCAATATCGCCAATCTGTCCCAGCAGGCATCGAACGGCTGCGCTTCTGGCCGGCCGAGGAATTCAACCGCATCATGGCCTTGCGGCCGCCGGCGGTACAGGATCCCTGACCGCTCTCGAAATACGGGTCAATGTCCGACTTGACGGGATCGATTCGAGAGGGGATAATGTCTCGCTTGCGGGTGCGGGTTATCGTAACTACAATGACGACAAAGAAATATGGCACAACACACCACCAGCAAGATTGACCTGGAACAGGCCCGGGATTTGATGCGGCGCGAGGCCGGGGCCATTGAGCGCCTGGCCGACGGCCTGGACGCGGATTTTTCCCGGGCGGCGGAGATGATCTTTCAATGCCCAGGCACGGTGGTACTCACCGGGATCGGCAAGGCGGGGATCATCGCCCAAAAAATATCGGCGACCCTGGCGTCCACGGGCACGCCGAGCTATTTCCTGCACGCCGCCGAGGCGGTGCACGGCGACCTGGGCCGGCTGCGGCCGGAGGATATCGCGCTGGTGCTCAGCCACAGCGGCGAAAGCGAGGAAATCACCCGGCTGATCGCCCTGCTCAAGCAGTTGGATATCCGCATGATCGGTATCACCGGGCAGACGGATTCCCCGCTGGCTCGGTACAGCGACGTGACCATCTCCATCGGGCAGATCGAGGAGGTCTGTCCGCTGGGCCTGGCGCCCACGGCGAGTACCACCTGCATGCTGGCCCTGGGCGATGCCCTGGCGATTACGGTGATGAAGCGGCGGAACTTTCAGGCCGCCGACTACGCCCGCTATCATCCCGGCGGTTCGCTGGGCCGGCGGCTGGTGACGGTGGAGCAGGCGGCCCTGTTCACGCGGGGCAAACCCCTGCCGCAGGCCTCCGACCGCCTGACGGTCGCCGAGGCCATCGTCGAATCGGAGGCAAGGACCACCATGCGCCACGGCTGCGTGCTGCTGGTGGACGAGCAGGGCCGCCTGAGCGGACTGATCACCGACGGGGACCTGCGGCGGGCGATCAAGGAAAGGGGCGCCAACGTGCATACCACCCCGGCCGCCGAGATCATGACCCGCGGCCCCAAGGTGGTCCGGCCGGATACGCTGGCCAGCGAGGCCCTGGCCATCTTTCACAGAAACCGCATCGACGAGATTCCGGTGGTCGATGAGCAGGGCCGGCCCGTGGGATTGATCGACGTCCAGGACGTGGTGGCCCTGAAGGTGGTCCAATAAGGGCGTCCAACAAAATCGGCCGAACCGGCCGAACCCGGGCGTGTTGACGGCCGGACGATGACTTTTGTTTGAGTGCATAAGCTGATTCGTACCGAGGGGAAAAGGGCAAGCGATTGACGGCGAACAAGTTCGACATCAAGTTGCTGGCGATGGATGTGGACGGGGTCCTGACCGACGGGGTGATCACCGTCCACGCCGACGGCAGCGAGTCGAAGAACTTTCACGTGCACGACGGGGCCTGGCTGCGGATCTGGCGGCGGCTGGGTCGCCAGACGGCCATCATCACCGGCCGGGAATGCCCCGCCGTGGAATGCCGGGCCCGGGATCTGTCGATCGACTATTATTACTCCAAGGCCCTCATTAAGAAGGAGGTCCTGAACCAGTTGATCGAGCAGTCGGGAATCGACCCGGTCCAGATCGCCTTTATCGGCGATGATGTCTTCGACCTGCCGGTCATCCGCCGGGTCGGCTACAGCGCCGCGGTGGCGGACGCCAACCCGGAAGTGCGCCAGGCGGCGGATTACCTGACCAGCCTGCCCGGCGGGCGCGGGGCGGTGGCGGAGTTCATCCAGCATCTCCTGCGGAAAATGAACCTGTGGGACCAGGCCATGGAGCGGTACCGCCAATAGCGAGGCCGGCTCCAAGCCCTTGTCCCGCCGGCGCCACAGGCGAAGAAAACCAAGCAGCGATCCGGGCCATAATTATCCAATAGAGCAGTGCCCGTATCAGGGGATCTCGATCCCAACCCGTTATGAAGAAAAAAATCATCCTATTGAGCCTGAGCCTGATGACCGCCCTGGGCGGTCTGCTGCTGTATCAGCGGTTCACCCGGATCGAACCGGCCGGCCCGGACTCGGACAACACCGCGGCCATACCACTCCTGCGGGAATCGCCCAACCAGCTCGGTCCGGACCAGATCCTGGAGGCCCAGGGGGTGGGACTCGGCAACACGGAAGACCTGGTCTACGTGCGGACCGACAAAAATGGGCGGGTGATCCGGAAATTCGGCTTCGCCGAACGTCTGGAAAGCGCCGCGGGCCGTTTGAAGGTCCGGGCCCCCTGGGTGCAGATCTTCACCAAGGACGATCGGATCGTGGAGATCACCGCCGACCGCGGCACGGTCGACCTGGATGATTCCGCCGGCCAGATACAAATCCCGCAAAGCGGTCAGCTCGAGCAGGTCCGCGTCCGCATGTATTCGCTGCCGCCCGAGATCATCACCATCCCCATTCCCCTCCAGCCGCAGCGCCAACCATGGGCGACGGAGGAGATGATCGTCACCCTGGCCGGCCAGGTGAATTTCCAGTTGGAGTTCTCCCGGCTCGAGAGTAGTGAGAACTTTACCGTGCAGTCGGCCCAATTCCAGGCCGAAGGCGACGGTCTCATGCTGGAATACGATCAAAACCGGGAGCAACTGCGGGAACTGCAGCTGCTCCATATCGAGCAGCTGCGGATTCATCGCCGGATCTTCGGGCAACCCGCCGACGAGACGGCCGCGGACGAGACGACGGTGGAAGAATCAACGGACGCCGCCTCCACGGCCCAACTGGCCACCTACCAGTTCACCCTCTCCGACCGGGTGCGGATCGATCAGCCCACCCGCCGGCAAACCCTCTTAGCCGATTTCGTCCAGGTGCTGGTGGACGTCGATTACGCCCAGTTCAAATCCGACGCCGCGCCGCTTGCCGCGACGGGCGATTCGCCGCGATCACGGTCGGCTCCTCGACGCTCCCGTTGGTCGCTGTCGACGGGTAAATCCGATACGGTTGAAACGAACGATAGCCAACCCGACGGCCAAACATCACCCAAGGCGACGACCGGATCGGCAGCCGCGGCGGCCGGGGCGGTCGCGGCGAAAACCGCCGAATCCGAACCGGATATCATCCTGCAATGCGACGGACCGCTTTACATCCGCCAGCTCGATACCCCGCCTCCGGCCCGGCAGGCCGATCGCCTGATCTTCTGGGCCCGGGGCAAGCCCGCCCAGATCTGGGAAAACGATTCGCCCATCGTCTATGCCGACCAGATCCACTACGATCAGAGCCGCCAGCAGGGCCGCCTGCTGGCCGGCCCCCAAACGCCGGTCCGGATGATGCTGGCCGAGCAGCAATGGGCCACCGCCGGCCGCCAGGTGATTCTGGACGAGCCCAATTCGCTGGCCATCCTGCTGGGACCGGGCCAGGTCGAGGCGAAGGATCCCGACGGCGACCAGCCGGCCCGGATCCATTACAGCGACCGCATCCAGGTGAAATTCTCCCTCGCCCCGCAAATCACCGCCGCCGCCGGCGGCGAGTCCAAGCCCACCTACATCGAATGGATCTCCTTTACCGGCCCCCTGCAGGCCCAAAGCGCCAGCGGCCGGATACAGGCCCAGGAGAAGGGTAAATTGCTCTTCTATGCCCCGCCGCCAGCGGCCCTCGTCCCACCGGCCGATAAGGTCCGAACCGGCAAGGTCCTAACCGGACCGGTCCAGGGGATCGAACTGGCGGGCAAGGTGAGCGCCCAGACGCCAGACAGCCTCTTTCGCGCCGATGATCGCCTGGAGGCGCAATTCGCCCGGCTCGATCCGAACCGTTCCGTTCTCCAGTATCTGGCGGCCTACGGGCCGGTCTACGCCGAGGATCCCAACTTTATTATCGAGGCCGCCGAGAAGGTCCAACTGGACTTCGCCACCGATACGGACCAAGCCGACCAACAAGCCCCGCCGGCGATGAACCAATCCGAATCCGCCGGCGGCTGGGGATTCGACCAGATCCTGCAGGGCAACCGCCTGCAGCATGTCACGGCGGTGGGCCAGGCAAATCGCCTGCGCTTCCTTAGCAAGCAGCAGCACGTCGAGATTGTCGGCGACCGGGCCGAAGGCTACCCCCAAAACCAGACCTGGACGATATCCGGCCGGCCGGCCCGGGTAGTGGGCCTGGACCAGGACAATCGCATCGAGGGCAATCAGATCACGGCGGACCTGCAAAACAACCTGTTTCGCATCGCCGGGGCCGGAACGATGGACGCCCGCCTGCGGGCCGATCTGCTCGGCGGCTCACTGGAACCGGGAAGTACCCTGCCGGTGCACCTCGAATGGCTCGACGGGGTCACCTACCATCTCCGGGAGGGCACGGTAATCGCCGAGAAGGTCAACGCCCGCCTCGAAAGCACGGACCAGACGCGGCAACTGACGGTTCTGCAATGCCCGAAGGTGACCATCGAGCTGGATCCGAATTCCGCGCCGGCCGGCACAGATAACCTCTATGCCAGCCGGGATCTGAAGACGTTTCTGGCCCACGGCGGCCCGGTGCAGCTGCAACAGCAAGAGCATGACCTGCAAGATCAGCGGCTGCTGCGGGAGCGCCGGATGCTCAGCCAGCGGCTGTACTACGATAATCGCCGCGGCATTCTGGCCGCCGACGGCCCCGGCCGCATCGAGGCGACCAACTATGAATCCCGGCCGGCCGA
>JAFGFX010000124.1 GCA_016930855.1 Sedimentisphaerales bacterium
CCACGCGAGCGTGGAGATGGCACCGAATTCATCCGTAATGGATGCTGCATGTCTCGCCAGACGAGCAGTCTCAGGATGAGACGTCAACTTGCCCCCCGCGCCCGCGGCGAATTGCCGGTCGCGGCGAGCGACCGCGGCGAACAAGGGGTGGGGGTGCCACCTCGCGCTGGGGGTCAATCCATGGGTGTTCGGCTTCGCCCGGTCGGACCGATTGACGCCCGGGGATTGAGGGGCGTCGTGGCGGCAGGGGCGGACTCCTGGTCCCGAATGGCCTTGATGATCTCCGTCCGCTTTTGGCGGAGGTCCTGGGGCCAGCAGCGGCTGTCGACCGCCAGGCGCCGGACGGCGCCGTCCGTGTCGCGGTACACGATGTCCGTGGTCGTTTCCTGGTTCAGCGAGGCGCCGCTGCGATACCAGTGGGTGCTTTTGGGGACGATGTCGATGACGGTCGCCCCGGTGCTAAAGTCGATCTTCGCCGGTTCCGGCGTCCCCGTCAGCCGGCTCGTGGCGGGATTGGCGGCCGTCGTGCCGCTCTTTTTTTCAAAGGGCTCATCCACCTGGCCAATGACCGAGCCGGGCGTGATGCGATAGGGCCGGTGGTACCATTGCCCGTTCTGCCAGCGGTAGATGTCCACGCTGGCGACCGCCTTCTCGGTCGCGCCGGAGGTCTTGGGGAAGAAGTGGACCCGTTTGGGCACCTTGACGAATTGGTAGTCCTTATCGTCGGAGGGGGTAAACGGGGTCCAGAGGACGGCCTGGTTCTTGTACTGTTGGTCCTGCGGCTTGAACCAGTCGGTGCCGGCGATGGGATTGAAGACCCCGACGCGCAGGCGGTAGCGGTAGATCACGCCGGGCACCACCGATCCATCGTGGGCCCACAGGGTAATCTCGTCCTTTTCCAGGTAGTCCTGGGCCTCGGTGGCGACGGGCCCGCCGGCCAGGCCGGTTCGGCCCGTCCGGATTCCGGTCGGACCGGGGTAGTACTCCCGACCCGTAGGGGGGACGCGGCCGGGGTAGGTATAATCGGTCGGGCCGCCGTAGCGTTGATCGTAGGTCCCCCGGCCGGGCTGCGTGGGGGCCGGCCGGATACTGTCCCGGCGGGTGGGCGGCGCGGGGCCCCGCTGGGTAGGCGCGGCGGGGACGTTGCGGGGATTTCGGTCGCGGGGCAGGAGTTGATCCGGTTGGGCCGGGCCGCGGGGGCCGGGCGCCGGTCGGCTGCGTTCCTGCTCCAGCTTTTTTTGGGCTTCCAGCTCGGTCGGCGGCAGCCAGTACTCGTCGACCAGGGCGTAGGGCTGCGGCTGACAGATGCGATACTGGGTTTCCGGCTGGGAGCGGATCCCCATGAGCACCTCGAACTCCGCCTTGGTGTAATTCGAGAAATCCTCGGAGGGCTGGTCCTTGATGGCCAGGGGTCCGATGTCCAGCCGGCTGACGGATTTCCATGGGCTCCAGCCGCCGTCCGGCAGCAGGCTGCTGCGCTGCAGGTCCACGGCCGCCAGGATCGGTTCGGGATTTTTCACCGGCACCTTGAGCTGCGGGTTGGCGAAGCCGGCCTGGAACTGCTTGCGGATCTGGGCGAGCGGCAGGCGGGCCTCCAGGGTGACGAAATCCACGTCCTGCACCTGTTCGGTGTTGTCCGCACCCGGCACCCACGCCTGGGTGTGATATAACTTGGTCTTGGGGCCCTGCAGGCCCAGGTCCGCCAGCCGGGGGAAATTATCGATGGTCTGGATCTGCTTCTGGGGCAGGAGATTCGACGGCGTGATCATCCCCAGCGGCGCGCGGTAGCGGTCGGCGACCTGCAGTTCGGCGATCTGGATGAAATCGCCCAGCGGCTCGAGGGGCTCGACCTGGGCCTTGCCGGAGCGCATCGCCAGGCGGATCTGCTCGGCCTGCCCGGCGGCCTGCTTGGCGGCCTCGGTCACCGAGAGGGATTCGGCGCTGGCCTGGATCTCGATGCCGGTGGTCAGGAAGAACTGCCAGACGACCACCAGCAGAAACACGATCCCCGCCGCGGCGAGGGCGATTTTCTCGAGATGCATCTCCAGCAGACTCAACGTTTGTTTTTTGGCCATGGGTCCGAGTCCTTATACGCGGTTACTCAACTTGCGGTCCCTCAGAGAACGCGGTCGGGTGCAACACCCTCCTGCGCCGCGGCGGGCCGCCCGCCGGGGGCGCTGCCCGTCAGTTCCTTCGGGTCCGATTGTCATAACTGTAGCTGGACGACGACGACGTCGTCGCGGTTTTGTCCGTCGGGGGGTGCAAAATATCCACCACGGGCTGGGGCATCCAGTCCTGGTAGCCCTTGTGGAAAAAGATGTATTCGCCGGTCACCCGGAGGACCTGGAGCGAGCCGCCGCCGTAGAAGTATCCGGCGTCTTTTTCCGCCTGGATGTCGATCGGTTCGACATCGACCTGCAGCACCGTGATCTGGTTGCGGCGGTTCTGGTTGCGGGGCGTGCCGTCCAGGGCGGTCGCCAGGGTGACTTTTTCGCTTTGCAGGGCCAGGATGAAGTCCTGGAGGGAGGCCGAATCGATGACGACGCCCACCTCAAACTGGACCACGTCGATCACGTCGTTGGTGGCATGCTGGGAAAAGGGGATCGCCAGGATGTTTTCGTATTGGACCGCCGCCGTCGCCGATGACGCGGTGGCCATCGCCGAATAGAGCGAGGAGCTGGCCGGGGCGGCCTTGGGCTTCACGTACGCCGGCAGCATCCGGGCGTTGTCGCCCAGGCGGCGGGTGGCGCCGGTTTGGCGGCCCTTGGTGCGCAGCGTAAACCGCGACGACGTCGCCCGGCTGATGGTTTTGGACGGATCCACGGTGGGTTCGCCCTGGGGCGGCGTGCCGGTGAAGCTGATTTCGATCAGCCGTTTGATGGGGGCGTCCAGCACGGAGTTGGCCGAGCGGTTGACCTCCAGGATGGAGGCGACCACGTCCTCCTGGACCCAGGCGGCGATTTGGCTGAACCAGCTGTCCAGGTACATCGGGATCGACTGGCGCGGCAGGCTTTTCCAGTAGCCGTAGCAGCAGAAGGCGTCGCCGTCGGCGTAGACGGAGATCTCCTGGGCCCGCTTGCGGCGCAGCTCGTTGATCAGCTTTTCGATCTGGAACCGTTCCTGGTAGCGCAGGTCCGCCGTCCCCTGGCCCGGGGCGTTCTGCAGGTTGTCCTGGTAGAATTTGTCCGCCAGCTGTTCCTCTTCCTGCTCGGTCGGGCAGGTGCCGGCGTTCAGTTGCTTGAGCAGCCGGTCGATGAAATCACAGTAGCGCAGGCCGAACTCGCGGAAGTGGAAGTCCTTTTCCACCTCGTTGTTGAGCTTGGGGAATATCGGCTCGTACAGCAGCGGCCGGCGGCTGGTCTGCCGGATGACCTGCTGGATGGTTTCCATCTGCTCCTGGGCCATCTCGGCGTTGCGCTGGGCCTGCTCCAGCTCGGCGTTGGAGACCGCCTTGGTCCGCAGGCCGCCGACCTGGTCCAGCTGGGTCTTGATGGTTTCGCTCTTTTTGGCGTTCCCGGCGGAGACCATCATGCCGGCCGCGAAGATGCCGATGCCCAGCACCACCACCGCGATGCATAGAATCATGAACAATCGCTTTTTGATGAAATTCATAATCTCCGTCCTGTGTCTGTGGCGGAAGGTTGCGGGGAGGATTCCTTCTCCTTTTTCATCATGATCTTGAAGCGGACCTGGAACCAGTAGTCGTGGCGTTCGACGATCGGGTTTCGGTTGGCGTCCAGTTTGACCTCGCCCTCGTCGTCCCGCACGAAGGTCACGCTGATGGGCTCCTGGGTGAAGGGGTCCAGATACACGCTTTCCCGATATTGGGTCTGGCCCCCCGTCGGGCGGCGGGTCCGG
>JAFGFX010000125.1 GCA_016930855.1 Sedimentisphaerales bacterium
AGCCGGACCGGCTGCCAGGCGAGCGGCGCCTGGCCGGCGCGGCGTTCGGCCTGCTCGTGGCCCTCGCCGATGGCATACTCCCACCTGCCGTTCAGGCTGAGCGATCGCGCATGCCGGCCCTCGCTGTTGGCGTCGGCCGGCGGCGGCTCCAAACGATCCGCGCCGTTGGCGGCGGCCGAAACGGCCAGCATCCACGCGGCGACCGACAGGGCACTACGCCATCGCACCATGTCGCGGTTCTCCTCGCCTTCAACGTCCAGCCTGATTATCGTGTACGCCATCCGTCATCGTACCGGACGCCTCTTGATCGTTCAAGAGATTTCATCCCCACGGCCGTCAAGCCGAAATGGAATCCCCCTGTTCCCGTAACAGTAGCGCATGACGCAATTGTCCGGGCAAAACGCACAACAGGCTGTACAGAATGTTAGGGGACGGGACCTTCATCCGATCACGGATCCGTTAAAAAGAGCAGGACCTCAATCGGCATGAAGGCAAATGGCCCAAATGGATCCGCTGCGGATGCGGTCGCCTTTGGGGCCGGATACGGCCAGGGGAAAACGGCTGCAAAGGTGCCGCCGGCCCTGGGACCAACCGATCCCCCCTTCACCGGCACGATCAGAATGTGTAGGACAGCGACACGCCAAAGGCCGGCGCGACGGTGTTGTACTCCTCGGTCGCCCAGCGGTCGCTGAGGGACTTGACGGCGTTGATATCCTTGTCGATGAATCCCAGGATATTGTACGCGTCAAACCGCACCAGCAGGTTCTCGCTCGCCTGGTACTGAACGCCGAGGCTCAGGAACACGCCGCCGTCATAGATGTCCTTGTCCGTGTTCGGCGGCGCCAGGGTGCGACGCCACTTGACGAAATCGCTCTTGCCGGGCGAGCCCCACAAGACCCCCAGCGAGCCGTCCATGCTCACCGACGGCGTCAGGTCGTATTCCGCGTGCAACTTGGTGACGTTGTCGTCCCAGTGGGCGTAGTCGTCGTTGTAGCCGGGCCCGCCGGTGAAGGGCTGCCATTCGACGGTGTCTTCCTGCTTGTACTTGAGCAGCTTGGTATAGCTGTGCGAAAAGATCACCCGCATCCGGTCGTCCACGCGGTAGACGGTCTCGAGCTCGGCGCCGATCGACTGCATCGGGCCCAGGGGTTTCTGCGATCCGTTGTCCAGCAGGGCCGGCGGCAGGCGGCCGCCCCAGGCCATCGGTTCATGGAAATGGTAGAACAGCGATCCCGCCAGCCACAGGGCATTGCTGTGCTGGCGTTCGTACCGCAGTTCGTAGGCGTCGATGGTCTCGATGTCGGCGAGGTCCTCCTGGGTGGGATCGGCCCGGTGGTTGAGGTACCCCTGGCGCATCGTCGAATCGTTGTTCGCCCGGGACGACCGGGTGTACATCAACTTGACGATGTCCTTTTCCGTGGGGCTCCACACCAGGGCGGCCCGCGGGGAGAACAGTTCGTCGGACAGATAATTATGCCAGTCCAGCCGTCCGCCCACGAACAGCGTCACGGCATCCGCCAGGCGCCACTGGTACTCGCCCAAGATGCTTTGCAGATCCGTATAGAACGGATCCCCCAGGGCCAAGCCCCAATCCGGCAGGGGCGACCAGCGGCCCGACAGGTTGTTCACCGCGTGCGACCACTCGCCGCCGAACGTCACCTGATGCTTGTCGTTGGGCGTCCAGTCGAACATCAGCTTCGTGTCGTATTCATCGCGCCGCCAGCTGTTGGACCGCACCTTCAGGTACGAATCAAAATCCTGGTGCATGTCGTAGCTGAAGGAGGGCGTCACCGCAAACGTATCGCTGAGCGGCTGGCGAAAGCCGACATAGCCGGTAAGCTTCAGGTAGGCGTCCCCGTCGGACGGTGTCAGGGGAGTCGGATTGTAGCGATAATGACCGCCCTGCGTGTAGCGGATCCAGGCCTCCAGCCCGCCCTGGTTGTACTCGGCGTACAGCTTGGCCCTTGTCCTGCTATCGACGGACTGGTTTCCATAGCCGGTCTCGTCGGTGGCCGTTCGATTGCCGATGGAATACACCCGCGAGGCCAGGTCCCCGTCGGCCCCGGGATACTCGCTCATCCCCGCGTAGAGGAACACGTCGCGGTCGTCGGTGAACCGGTGTCCGATCTTGATTTCGCCGGAGTAAAACTCCTCCAGGCTGCCCAGTCGGGCGGTCGCCTCCACCCCCTGGAAGGTCTGCCCGCTCTCGGTGATGATGTTGATCACCATGCCGATGGCGCCGGGCCCGTACAAGGCGGATCCGGGTCCGCGGATGATATCCACGTGGTGAATATCCCCCAGCATCGGCAGGTCGCGCTCGGCCATGGCGCCGTAGAAGAACCGGTCGTTCATGAGCCTGCCGTTGACCAGCAGCAGGTACTTGTCATCCCGGTCGCTCATGATGCCCCGGACGCCCATGTGCTCGTACTCGTTCCGATGGAACTGCTTTTGCACGTTCGGCACCAGGATCAGCAGCAGCTCGTCCAGGCTGCGGGCCCCCGTGCGCTGGATGTCCTGGCGGGTCAGGGTGGTCACCGCCGCCGGCACCTTTTTGCGGGTGGTCTTCGTCAGCGTGCCGGACCCGGCGATCTCGACATGCATCAGCTCATCGATCGACATGTCGAAAAATATCGCCTGATTGGGGTCGGTTGTGTCTTTTGATCCCTCCGCCCGTACCGGCATAACTAGGAGCAGCAGGATAACCAGAACGGTAATGTCTCGCGGAAATGTTTTGGTGTTCATCACGGTTGCCGCTTCACTACTTTCCCCCGACTCTTTACTGTTTAAATCAACTACCGCGAAAGAACTTCGCCGCTGATATAACTTTGATCCTTATCGTCCCAAACCGCCGGGTAGGTTCAGGCAAATATCGAACGATCCAATACGCCCGACCATAATGAAGAACCGCGACGCATGGACGAGCACTACTGATAATCGGCGGGCGTCCATCCGAGGATCTGCATCCCGCCGCCCACAAAACGGCGTTTTCAACATTAGATTCTTATCGGAAAAAGTTGTTGGTAAGATTGCGGCGGCAAGTCATATGTGCGCTGTTGGCAGAGACTTATGTTTTTTC
>JAFGFX010000126.1 GCA_016930855.1 Sedimentisphaerales bacterium
ATACAAGGATCAGCCCTGCCAGGGGATACGGATTCAGATCACCGACCGCCAGGTCCTGAATGCGTTTCGGGCGGGTCTGGGGATCGTGCAAACCCTGTACGAGACCTATCCTCAGTCGTTCGAGTTTCGCGCGGAGCATTTTGACCGCCTGTGCGGGACGGATACGATCCGCAAGGCGATCGTGGAGCACCAGTCGCCGGATTCGCTGCCCGCGCAATGGGAAAAGCAAAAAAAATCCTTTCTGAAAATTCGCTCGAAATATCTTCTCTACCAATAGAGTATCCACCGAAGGATCATCGCAACGTGGGCGGCCACGAGACGCTGTGACCTGATAGAGGATCTGGATAGTGGCGGAAAACACGTATGGTCAAGGACGCAATACACCGGATATTCATCAGTGCCGCCGAGGCCAGCGGCGACGCCCATGGGGCCAAGCTGATTCATCAGCTCCGGCACACCCTGGAACGGGTGCAGTGCGAAGGGCTGGGCGGCGAGGCGATGGCCGCGGCGGGATGTGATCTGCTGGCCAATCCGGTCGAACGCAGCGCGATGCTGACGCACGCCTTCGGACAGGTGTTTTTCTACCTGAAGCTGCTGCGGCAGGTGAAGCGGCATTTCCACCGGAATCCGCCGGATGTCGTGGTGGTGATCGATTCGCCGGCGTGGAATTTTCACGTGGCGCGGGCGGCCAAGCAGAGGGGGATCCCGGTGTTGTATTACATCGCGCCGCAGTTGTGGGCCTGGGGGGCGTGGCGGATCGGCAAGCTGCGCCGGTGCGTCGACAAGGTGGCCTGCATTCTGCCCTTTGAGAAGGAGTGGTTCGCCCAACGGGGCGTGGAAGCGGACTACGTGGGCCATCCGCTGTTCGACGATGAGCAGCAGATCACCGGCCCCAGCCCCTGGTCCCAGATCAACCAGGAGTTTCCCACCGTGGCCCTGCTGCCGGGCTCGCGCAAGCACGAAATCGTGCAGTTGTGGAAGCCGATGCAGCTGGTCGCCCGCCGGATCCAGCAGAGGTATCCGGCGGCGCGATTTCTGACGGCGACGTCGAGCGAGGCGAACGAGGAGCTTCTGCGCCGCAGCCTGAACGCCTCGCCGGCGGTGGACATCCGGCGGACGAGCATCGAGGCGGCCACGCGGCGGGCGGACCTGGCGCTGGTGGCCTCGGGGACGGCCACGCTGGAGGTCGCGGCGCAGAACTGCCCGATGATCATTCTCTACCACGTGCCGGCCCTGCAATGGCACCTGGTTGGACGATGGCTGGTCAAGACGCCCTACCTGTCGCTGGTGAATATCCTGGCGGCCAGGCAGCTGGTCCCCGAGTTCATGCCGCTCGGCGGGCGCCTCGAGGAGGTCAGCCAAATTGCCCTGGCGCTCCTGCAGGACGACAAGCAGCGGCAGGAGATGCGGATTGCCCTGCGGCGGCTGGTCGAGCCGATTCTGCAGCCGGGCGCGGCGCGCAAAGCGGCCGAGCTGGTGCGGGAATTACTGCCCCGCTTTTGATGCGCACCACCGGCGACGAGGGACACCGAAGGCCAATACCCCCCGGAGGGCAAGCGCGTAAAAACGGAGGCCTGCCGCTGACGACAGGCCTCCGCTGACATATGCCTT
Organism: Sedimentisphaerales bacterium; assembly: GCA_016930855.1. Taxonomy (GTDB): domain Bacteria; phylum Planctomycetota; class Phycisphaerae; order Sedimentisphaerales; family SM23-30; genus JAFGFX01. The sequence goes on from JAFGFX010000126.1 coordinate 1,612, forward strand.
CAAAGACGGCCGCGTTCGGCTCGGTCGGACACCTTAATACATGCCGCCGCCCATGCCGCCCATGCCGCCGCCCATGCCGGCGCCGGCGGGTTCCTTCTTCTCTTCGGGGATTTCACTGACGACGGCGTCGGTGGTCAACAGCAACGAAGCGATCGAGGCGCCGTTCTGGAGGGCGGTTCGTTCCACCTTGGTCGGTACGATGACGCCGAACTCCATCATGTTGCCGTACTTTTCCCGCATGATGTCGTAGCCGAAGTTGACGTCCTGCGATTGTTCCAGGACCTTCTGGGCGACGATGGAGCCGTCCAGGCCGGCGTTGGCGGCCAGTTGCTTGATGGGAGCCAGCACGGCCCGGCGCACGATATCGACGCCGACCTTTTCGTCGCCGGCCACCTTGAGCTTGTCCAGGGCCCCGACCGCCCGGAGCATGGCGACGCCGCCGCCCGGCAGGATGCCTTCCTCGACGGCGGCGCGGCAGGCGTGCAGGGCATCCTCCACGCGGGCCTTCTTTTCCTTCATCTCGGCCTCGGTGGCGGCCCCGACGTTGATCTGCGCGACGCCGCCGGCGAGCTTGGCCAGGCGCTCCTGGAGCTTTTCAATGTCGTAATCGCTGGTGGAGATATCGATTTCCCGCTTGATCTGCTCGATCCGGCCGGTGATCTCCTCGGTGGCCCCGGCGCCCTCGATGATGGTGGTGGTGTCCTTGTCGATGGTGATCTTCTTGGCCTGGCCGAGCTCGGCGACGCCGATGTTCTCCAGCTGGATGCCGAGATCCTCGAAAATGGCCTGGCCGCCGGTCAGCAGGGCGATGTCCTGCAGCAGGGCCTTGCGCCGGTCGCCGAAGCCGGGGGCCTTCACGGCACAGCAGTTGAGCACGCCCCGCAGCTTGTTGACCACCAGGGTGGCCAGGGCCTCCCCTTCGATGTCCTCGGCGATGATCAGCAGGGGCCGGCCGGCCTTGGCGACCTTTTCCAGCAGGGGAACCAGGTCCTTGACGGCGGAGATCTTCTTCTCGTGGATCAGGATGAAGGGCTTGTCCAGCTCGCAGGCCATGTTTTCGGGCTTGTTGATGAAATGGGGGGAGAGATACCCCTTGTCGAACTGCATCCCCTCGACGAGCTCGACGGACGTTTCCATGGTTTTGCCTTCCTCGATGGTGATGACCCCGTCCTTGCCGACCTTGTTCATGGCCTGGGAGATGAGCTTGCCGATTTCGGCGTCCTGGTTGGCGGCGCAGGTGCCGACCTGGGCGATTTGCTTGCCCGACTCGACCGGGATGCACATCTCGTGCAGTTGGCCGACGATGGCGGCCACGGCCTTGTCGATGCCGCGCTTGAGCTCGGCGGGATTGGCGCCGGCCACCACGTTTTTCAATCCCTCCTCGAAGATGCTTTCGGCGAGGATGGTGGCGGTGGTGGTGCCGTCCCCGGCGTTGTCGGAGGTCTTGGAGGCGACCTCCTTGACCATCTGGGCGCCGATATTCTCGGCGGCGTCCTCCAACTCGATTTCCTTGGCGACGGTGACGCCGTCCTTGGTCACCGTGGGCGACCCGAAGGATTTCTCGATGACGACGTTGCGGCCGGCCGGGCCGAGGGTGATTTTGACCGCCTGCGCCAGTTTGCGTACGCCCCGGCGCACGGCCTGGCGGGCCTCGTTATCAAAAATGATGTTTTTTGCTGCCATGATCGATCAATCTCCTTTATCCATTGGTTTGATTCTGGTCGTAATGCCTTGGCTCCCTTAGCGATTGACGGGAAACATCGCCTTTGGCGATCCCCGGTTCGGCAAGGAGGCACCCGGCGCGCGGTCCCGATAAAATAAAAACGACATGAGCCGGCAGGATCTTGCGGATCAGCTTTCCAATACCGCCAGGATCTCCGACTCTTCCATGATAAGGTATTCTTCCCTGTCGATCTTGATTTCGGTGCCTCCGTAGGACGAGAACAGCACCAGGTCGCCTTTTTTGACCTGGAAGGTGCCGCGGCTGCCGTCCTCGAGCAGTTTGCCGTCTCCGATGCTGACGATTTTACCCCGACGGGGCTTTTCCTTGGCCGTGTCGGGCAGCACGATACCGCCTTTGGTGGTGGTTTCTGCTTCCAGGCGCTTGATGAGGACCTTGTCAGCTAAAGGTTTGATCTTCATTTTGATTTTTGCTCCTTTCATGGGGATCAGGATTTGGGGTTTGCAGACGAATGTGCTTTACGGTCAACCGCCAGCGGGTGGCGGTATCCGGCGTGGAGAACAGGTTGCTGGCGTAATACTTGAGAAAGAGCCGGTCAATCTGCGCGGCGAGCAGGGACAGGTCCACCGGTTTGGCCACCACGCTGAAGACCTTCAGGGCCAGGGCCTCGGCCAGCAATCGCTGGCCGGCCTGGCGGGCCAGCAGGATGCAGGGGACCAGCAGATCGCGCTGGCGGATGATCTTGAGGGCCTGAATGCCGGTCAGCTCGTGTTTTTCCGAGTCGAGCAGGGCCAGATGGATCCGGCGACTGTCGAAGATGCGCATGAGATCCTCGGCGCAGTCCACCACCAGGGCATTGATTCCGCGCGGACGAAAGATATCGTTGACCGCCTGGGGCCAGGCCCAGTTGGCGTCGCTGATCAAGACGTTGACGCTTTCGGGTTGTGAAAGCCTTTGCATCATGGAGCATCCTCGTTCAAGGGCCGGATACACTGGTTCCGACGAAATTAATCATGGCAAAGCCTGTGCCAAAGACAGGCTTTGCCAAGGCTTTTCGGCGGAGAGAGATGGGGGCCAAGGGCAAATTTTGTATAAGTACCTATTATGTAATATGTTATGTGGTTTTTGATTAAAAGATCCGGGCGGAAAATAACCGGAATATTCCCGGTTTCCTCCCAAGTCCGGCGGGCGATGGCAAGCTCTTTTCTGTCAAAATGTTCGGGGTGATTTGCCCTGACCTGACAAGCTGACAGACGCAGCGGCCCAGGGCGACGGGGGCCGGCCCGAAGGGCTCCCTCGGTGAGGCAGACCGGCGGCCGGATGGGGGACAAATGAAGGTAAATCGACCGTAAATCTTTTTTAATACGCATCTTAGCCAAATCGGCACTGCCGTCTCGGTGATAATTTGAGGCTTGAATCCGGCCGGCCCGCCCCGATAGAATAGGGAGCATATGGCAAAGTGGTATCGCATATCCTTATCCCTGGCGGCCAAATGCCGTCTGGGTTTCGCCGCGGCGGTCCTTCTGATCATCGGTGCGGCATTGTTTGTGCCGTACCGCTGGATGGACAAACTGGTCGAGCAGGGAAAGCTGGAGCAGGCCCAGGCGGAGGTCCAGCACGTGCTGGCCAACCACTTTCAGCCGCTCAAGGCGGATAGCACCGTGACGGCCAAGGTGCCGCCCCTGCTCTTGAGCGACCGGGAGGATAAATCGATCATGCCCGGCCGCTGGCTGCAGGTAAACCGACCGGCTCGATCCGGGCGGGACCTAGAAGGTCCCTATGTGGTACTGCCCACGGGCCAGAGCAATCTGAGTGAATGGACCCTGGAGCGCCTCCGCCAGGATCGACCGTTGACCCAATGGATCCGGATCCTGCCGGAGACAGCGCGGCTGGTATTGGCAGAAAAAGAACAGGCAACCAGTCAAGAAACGGCCCCGGCGCCCGGGACAGACGCCGGTCAGGTCGCACCGCCAGCGGAAACGGCCGGACCTCTTGAAACGCCGCCACCGGCCGAGCCGCTGCGGCTGCCGGGCAACGTATTCGAACGGCGGGGTATCCGTAAGTTCCTCCAGCATTCGCAGGAGCAGGAGATCTTCGAGTTGCAGACACTGGAGCAGGCGGCCGTTCGAGAGGGCCAGGACGTGCAGGAGAAGGAGGGACTCTGGCAAACGGTGGCGTCCTGGCTGCCCAAAGGGCAAGCGGCGTTTTTTCTGCGGGCGGTGCGGGCGGACGCGAGCTGTCTGGCCGGGGGCTGTCATACCAGCACGGGTCAGGAAGCCGCCGACACATCAAAGCCGCAGACGGGACGACCGATCTTCACCGAAGGGGAGTTCGTGGGGGTGATTTCAGTGACCCTGCCGCCGGGCCAGACGGGAACGACCCTGCTGTTCAATCGCATCTTCATCGTGACGGCGGGGCTGCTGGCGAGCATCATCGCGATCGTCACGTTCTATCTGATCACCCAACGGTTCATCCTGCAACCGGTGCGCCGCCTGCGGGAAGCGGCCGATCGGGTCACGGTGTCGGCCGGCCAGGCAAACGAATCCAGCCAGACCGGCAAGGCCGTCGCCGGCTCGGTGGAATCCTGGCAGGAGGCCATGACCATCACGGACAAGATTAAAACCGGGGATGAATTCGAGCGGATGGCCTCGGCGTTTCATGAGATGCTGGGGAGGCTGAAAATCGCCCACGACCGGTTGCGGGAAACGAACCGGGCCCTGGACATGCAGCTGGGTGAACTGCAGGCGCGGAATCTGGCGCTGTTCGAGTCGAATAAATTGAAGAACGAATTTCTGGCGAACGTCTCGCACGAACTGCGGACGCCGCTGAACGCGATCCTGGGATTCGCCCAGGTGATTCAGGACAAGGCCGGCGAGAACGCCGACGAGAAGACCGTGCGCTATGCCGGCAACATCCTGGTGTCGGGCAAGCGGCTGCTGGCGATCATTACGGACCTGCTGGATCTGGCCAAGATGGAGGCGGGCAAGGTGCAGGTGCATTGGGAGCAGTGCCGCCTGGATGAAATCCTGGAGGTGCTGATGAACTTTACGCGCCCGCTGGCGGAACGCAAGGAGCTGCTGATGAACCGGTACATCGCCTCGGCCATCGGCACGATCGAGACGGATCCCGGCAAATTGCAGCAGATCCTGTTCAACCTGCTGAGCAATGCCATCGAGTTTACCCCGGAGGGAGGCCGGGTCGACATTACGGCGCGGAAAATGGATGAGGATTATCTTAAGATCGAGATATCGGATACGGGCCCGGGAATCGCCGAAGAGGATCGGGAAAAGGTATTCGAGAAGTTCCGCCAGGTCGATTCCTCGGTGACGCGGGAACATTCGGGTACGGGCCTGGGCCTGGCCATCGTCAAGGAGCTGGTGGAGATCTTGGGCGGGACCGTGCGGGTCGGGGGCCAGGTCGGCAAGGGGACCATCATCACGGTGATCCTGCCCCACCAGCGCCTCGGCCAGAGGGACGATTCGGCGGCGCCGGACGTCCCGGCCGCCGCCGGCAAGGACCTGCGGGCGGGGTAACATCCAAACGACATCGGTGCCGGACACTTAGAACTTCTAACATCATGAGCAACAGAGGCACTCAGCCGCCCGAGCGGGGCCGTTTGCCTTCATTTTGTTAGACGCCCTTATTAGGGACCGCAAGCGGTCATTTATAGCCGAGGTGGCCCCCCCGGTATTTTTGGATGGCCGTTTCCAGATCGACATCGTTGATGTTGGCCAGGGTGCAGAGCCAGGCGAAGACGTCGGCGAATTCCTCCTCCTTGTTGGCCTGGTCGCTGCCGGCCAGGGCGGTGGCCAGTTCGCCGACCTCCTCGATGAACCAGAGAAAGGTGCCCGGCGTGCCTCGCTGACGGTCGCGGTGTTCGTATTGTTTGCTGATCAGTTGTTGAAATTCTTTAATGGTCATCCGGTCCACATCGTTGCTTGGCTGGATAGAATTCCCGCGCCATATTTGGATGCGTGCAGGAATCGTATCTGTAATTTCCTGTCAAAACATTTCTCTCGTATCCCCAAAACGATCCGGCGGGATCGTAAGCGTGCGTTCCGGGCTCAAACCGCGGCCATCACTCCGGTACGGTGGGCAGGTTATGTTTACGGGAGATCTCGGCCAGCTGCCCGAAGAGTTCCTCCAGGGCCTGACTGATGACCCGGACATGGCTGACGGTGGTCATGAAATTGGTGTCGCCGTCCCAGCGGGGTACGACATGAAGATGGACATGGCCGGGCAGGCCCGCCCCAGCGCAGCGCCGGATGTTGATCCCGAGATTGAAACCCTGGGGGGCAATCGCCTCGGTGAGAGCCGTTTGGGCGTCACGGGCCAGGAGGATCATTTCCAGCAGGGTTGCGGGCCCCAGGCCGTGCAGGTCGGCGACGTGATCGGCCGGGGCGATCAGCAGGTGGCCGCCGGTATAAGGAAAACGGTTCATCAGGACGAGCGCGCGGCTGGTGCGCCAGAGAACCAGGTTCTCCGCGTCGTGGGCCGGATCGTTCCAGTAGCGGCAAAGAAAACAGCCTTCCTCCATTTCTTTAGCCGGGATGGGCGGCTCCTTCTCCAGCGACTGCAGATAGCCGATCCGCCAGGGCGCCCAGAGATTGTCATTCTGCATCGTGTCCATCCTCCGTCAGGACCGCTCCGGACGGCGGCGCCGAAAACCGCCTTCCGGCGAACGTTTCACTGTGTCCTGGATATACCCGCCGCCGATCCGAGGCAAGCAAAAAGGCCCCGGCAAGAGGTTTTCCCCCGGCGGCAAAGCGGCATGTCGCTTTAGCCCACATTTCCCGCCACTTTGTTAGCCCACCGGAGTGATCCTTTGGCGGGATCTGATAAGTGAATCCTGGATTCCCGCTTTCGCGGGAATGACCAAACGAATCATTATACGTTGCCACTTAGGGCGCGGCAGGGCCGGGCGGGATTGGTGCTTTGCATTGATCCCAGGCCAGGCGGGTGACGTTTTCCACAAACAGCTCGAGGTCGCCGATGGTGGCCTTTTGCAACAGGTCGTCGATGAGTTTTTTGCTGCGCTGATTGAACAGCTGCCGGCGGAGGGTCAGATCGATTTCAGTTTGGGCCTCGGTGAACGGGATGACCCGTTCCGGTTGGCGGTCGATGAGCTTGGCAATGAAGAAATGATCCTCGGACTCCACCACGCCGCAGACTCGGCCGACCGAGACGTCCTGGAGGGCCGCAACGAGCGGCTGGTACTGGCTTTGGAGCGACTCGGGGTCCAGGGGGCGCCAGAGGCCCTCGTAGTCGCGCCGGTGGCCGTGGGAGTACTCCTTGACGACGTCGGAAAAATCGGCGCCGGCCTGCAACTTCCGGTAGGCTTGCTCGGCCGCCTGGCGGGCCTGCTCGCGGGCCTGGCTCATCTGCGCGTCTGTAGGTCGCAAGGCGGCCGAATCCGGCAGGAACCGGTGTACCTGGATGTCGACAAGCTGAAACTGGACCTTGGATTTTTGGTAAAATTTTTCCTTCAGGTTCCGGCGGTAATAGCGGTACATCTGATCGCGGGTGACTTCCAGGGTGGGCATGATGTGGAGTTCCCGGTACACCTCGACGATGAGGGAACGCTTGATCGCCTCGAGCTGATCGTCAATATTGGTGCCGATCATTTCCAGTTCCTCCTGGGCGCGGGCGGCGCTGCCGTCGAACTGGGCGAGGAACTCCTGCCGTTTCTGGGTCATTTGGTTCTCGAGGGCCATGTCGAAGTTTTCGTTCTTCTCCAGCAGTCGTTTGGCGTGCTGATAGAGGAGGATTTCCCGGACCCGTTCGGCGGCGGATTGGGCGATTAATGAGGGGGCCTTCAGCAGAAAGTCCCGCCGGTCGGAGCGGGCGGCCAGTTCCGTGAGGGCTTCACGGAGCGGTCCAATGACGTCCGCGGAGGTCACGGCGTCGTCGTTGACCTGCAGGACGGTTCCCCGAAAGAGGGCCGAACCGGCCGGCCCGCCGGCAGGCGAATCGGCCCGGGTTGCCGGGCTCGACTGGCCGAACAGAGCGGCCGGCAGGACACAAACCGCCCAGGCAATGATGCCAATCCGAATACAACTTCTGGTACGCAAGGACCATACTCCTTTCACGGGGCTCGAACCCAGTATATCGGCAGCGTTATCCCCGTGCAATATCCAAGTCGCCGCCCGGAGGGGGCCTTGGTTTTCACGTCCTCAGGCGCTCTTGGGGGCGGGCGCCTGGAAGAGCTTACGCAGGACGCTGAGCAGGGTGTCGGCCCGATCAAAATAGGAAACCGGCAA
>JAFGFX010000127.1 GCA_016930855.1 Sedimentisphaerales bacterium
AAACCAAGGGCAGTGACGACTTTAGTCGGAAACTGCCCGGTCTCTAGTTTTCAAAGCTATCGGCTTTAGCCGATAGTAGTTTACTTATAATCTGTACACCGGCAGCTATGATAACGATGTGTTCTTTAACAACATGCTGATCCCTGTTCCCGAGCCGGGCGGCATGGTTCTTCTGGCGGCGGGATGCGCCTGGCTGCGAAGACGGAAAATCCGATAGGCCAATTCCGGCACCCCCGGCGATTGAGACCGTGGCGGCTTGAAGCGACCTGACAATGCACGACGCGGTGGCGGCCAGACCTGCCGGCGATAGAGGCCGGGGGCGCGGATGAAAGGGAGAATGCCGGCCGCGACTTTGGGTGTTATCGATTCCGGAAGAATTTCCTATGCGGACGGCGCCATCGGGCGTGCTTTCGATATAAGCAATATATAACCAAGGCCGCTGGCATACTCCGGCGGCCTTGGTTTTCCCGCCCGCCAGGCAAAACGCCCCTCAGAACAATCCCTTGACCCGGCCGGTCTCGACGTCCACGTCGATGCGGCGGAAGGCCGGGTCGGAGCCGGTGCCGGGCATGAGCTTGATGTCGCCGGCGACGGGGGCGATCAGGCCGGCGCCCTTGTAGATGAGTAGATCGCGGATCGGCAGCTTCCAGTACCGCGGACGCCCTTTGCGCTCGGGATCGTGCGAGAGGCTCAGGTGGGTCTTGACCATGCAGATGCCCAGGCGGCGGCTGGCGGGGTCGGCCTGGAGTTCGGCGCATCGCCGCCGGGCGTCGTCGGTGTAGAGAACGCCGTCGGCGCCGTAGATCCGGCGGGCGATGGTCTCGATCCGCTCGGCGATGGGCGCGTCCGGCTCGTAGAGGAAACGGAACTCGTTTTTCTCCTCGCAGGCGGCGATGACCGCCTCGGCCAGCTCCTCGGCGCCCCGGCCGCCGCGGCGCCAGTGGTCGGAGACGGCGGCGAAGGCCCCGTGCCGCTCGGCGATCGTCTTAACCAGCTCGATTTCCGCCGGGGTGTCGCTGGAAAAGTGGTTCAGACAGACCACCGGCCGCACGCCGCTCTGCTTGACGATCTCGATGTGGGCGATCAGGTTCTCGCAGCCCCGCTCCAGCAGCTCGAGGTCCTGGCGGGTATACGCCTCGTCCAGCGGCAGGCCGGGCTTGACCGCCGGGCCGCCGCCGTGCATCTTGAGGGCGCGGACGGTCGCCACGATCACGACCGCGTCCGGGGCCAGGCCGGATTGGCGGCACTTGAGGTTCCAGAATTTTTCGAACCCGATGTCGGACCCGAAGCCGCTTTCCGTGACGAGGTAGTCGCACAGCTTCAGGCCGATCCGGTCGGCGATGATCGAACTCTGGCCGATGGCGATATTGGCGAAGGGCCCGGCGTGGACGAAGATCGGCTGGCCCTCCAGGGTCTGGATCAGCGTGGGATTCAGGGCCTCGACCAGCCAGCTGGTCATGGCGCCGTCCACCTCCAGGTCGGCGGTGGTCACCTCGCGGCCCCGCCGGTCATAGGCGACCACGATCCTGCCGATCCGCCGGCGCAGGTCGGCCAGGTCCCGGGCGATGGCCAGGATTGCCATCACCTCGCTGGAGACGGCCATCTGAAAGCCCGATTCTAGCGGGTAGCCGTCCATCTTGCCGCCCTGGCCGATGGTGATGTTCCGCAGGGCCTGGGCGCAGAAGTCCATCACCCATCTAAGCTGGATCCGCCGGGGATCGATATCGAGCCGGCGGAGGTTCCGCTTGGCAAGCGTTGCATCGTCGTAGTTGTGCTCGTGCTGCATGCGGCTGGTCAGGGCCACCATCGCCAGGTTGTGGGCGTTGGTGATCCTGTCGATATCGCCGGTCAGGCCCAGGGAAAAGGGCGTCAGCGGCACGCACTGGGACAACCCGCCCCCGGCGGCCGAGCCCTTGATATTGAACGTCGGACCGGAACTCGACTGGCGGATGGCCCCGGCCACCTGTTTGCCGAGCCGGCCCAATCCCTGGACCAGCCCGATGGTGGTGGTGGTCTTGCCCTCGCCCAGCGGCGTGGGGGTGATGGCGGTCACGTCGATGTACTTGCCCTGGCGGGAGGCGTGGGGCCTAGACAGGATCTTGACCGAGTCCACCCGCGCCAGGTATTTACCCTTGGGGATCAATTCATCGGCCAGCAGGCCCAACTCCGCGGCCACGCGGTCAATGGGCCACATGGTCTGCTCGGCGGCCTCGGCGATCTGCCAATCCTTCAGGCGGGTCGGGTCCAGATGCCGCAGGCGCTCGGTGGCCGAGGACTTGTCCTGATCGTTCATTTTGTGATAGGCGGCTTGACTCATCGATTTTGTCACTCCCGTCTTCCGTGGTTGTCCCGGCCAAATGGAGGGGGGACCAAACCCTCTGGAAATCGGCCGATTCGTCCGGTCGATATAAAATTATCATTCCACTAACGGCCCGAATTGGACGGCCTGTACCTTACGGCACGAATTGGACTGCCTGTACCTTACAGCCCGAATTGGACCGCCTGCTAAATCATACCGCCCGGAAGGTGGTTATAATTGTGATGTGGATCACTTTTGCCCTTGCTCGTTGGATTTTTTTTCGCTATGGTGGAGGTATGGACGACGTTCAATCAGTGGATCGGGCGGCCGTGATCCGCTTCCTGGGCAGGTTGAAACCCTGGGAGGGGCTCTCGGTAGAGCATCTGCGGTTTCTGGCCGGCCTGGTCCATGTCCGCCGCCTGGAGGCCGATGAGGTGCTCTGGCGGCAGGGTCAGCGCATAACTCATTTTATCATAGTGTATTACGGATTTTTTCGCTCCGTGCGCCTCTCGGTGACCGGCCAGGAAAAGCTGCTGAATACACTCACGCCGGGCCACCATTTCGGCCTGGCCGAGATGATCACCGGATCGGATTCCTCGACCGACATCATCGCCGGCCAACCGGCGGCCGTGCTCATGATTGACCATAAGACCTTGCGGGATGAGCTTTTAAGTAATGCGGAAATCTGCTACCACCTCATGCAGATCATGGCCAAGGCGATCTTCAACCTGACCAGGCAACTGGAGCAGGCCGCCTTCGAGACCGTCCATACCCGCCTGGCGCGGCTGCTGCTGCGGAAACTGGCCGGACGCAAGGCCGCCGGCGACAGGGGAAATATCCTTTCGCCGGTAACCCATGCCGACCTCGCCTTGCAGGTGGGGGTCAGCCGCGAGACCATCAGCCGCGTTCTGGCCGATTTTCGCCGCCATCACTGGATCGAAACCGGCTATCGCTCCATCGCCTTGAGTAATCCGCAAGGGTTACTGACTTTGGTGGAAGATTATGAGCAGCGCTAATAGAGCCGCTTAACCTGAGTGCCCACGGTAACTGGCGCTTGCAATCTGGGGAAATACCCGAGATAATCGCCGGGTGCGATTTTACAGGGGCATATTATCGTATCTTCCTGTAGTATAATGGTTTGTGGAATATGCCCATAGTGATTTCGGGAGTGCGTTGGATGTTCAACCCGGTAAATTCGACCTGTGATCACATTGAGCTGGAGCATCGGATCGGCCGCTGGTGGCAGGAAACCCAGGCCTTCGAGAAGCTCCGGCAGAAGAACGCCGGCAAGCAGCCCTGGTCCTTTCTGGATGGACCCATCACCGCCAACAATCCCATGGGCGTCCACCACGCCTGGGGCCGGACCCTCAAGGACTGCTACCAGCGGTATCACGCCATGCTCGGCCATGAGCTGCGCTATCAGAACGGCTTCGACTGCCAGGGGCTCTGGGTGGAGGTCGAGGTCGAAAAGGAGCTAGGCTACCAGACCAAGGCCGACATCCAGCGGGCCGGCCTGGAGGATTTCATCAACCGCTGCAAGAAGCGGGTGGAGAAATACTCGCGGGTGCAGACCGCCCAATCCATCCGGCTGGGCTACTGGATGGACTGGGATGACAGCTACTACACCATGAGCGACGAGAACAACTACACCATCTGGTCGTTCCTGAAGAAGTGCCACCAGCGCGGCCTGATCTACAAGGGCCTGGACGCCATGCCCTGGTGCCCGCGCTGCGAAACGGGCATCTCGGAGCAGGAACGTCGTGAAGGGTACAAGAACGTCGAGGACACCGCCGTGTTCGTGCGCCTGCCGCTGGCGGGCCGCGAGAGGCAATACCTGCTCGTCTGGACGACCACGCCCTGGACGCTGGCGGCCAACGTCGCCGCCGCGGTCAATCCCGAGTTGAGCTACGCCCGCATCGTCCAGGATGGCGACAGCTACTACCTGGCCGAGGAGCTGCTGGCGCTGTGCAAGGAGAAGGGCGACTTCCAGGTCGCAGAGACCCTGCCCGGCAGCAACCTGGTCGGCTGGGAATATGTCGGTCCCTTCGACGAACTGCCCGCCGTGCAGGAGGCGTTCGGCGCGGCGAATTACCGCCACCGGGTCATCCCCTGGCCGGATATCTCCTCCGGCGAGGGCACCGGCATCGTGCACATCGCGCCGGGCTGCGGCAAAGAGGACTTCGACCTGAGCAAGGAGCACAAGCTGCCCGTCCTGATGCCCATCAGGGAAGACGGCGTCTACCAAGAAGGCTACGGCTTTCTTACCGGCCAGGTCGCCGGCGGCGTGACCGAGCAGGTGTTCGAGGACCTGCGGGCCCGGGGCTTCTACTACAAGAAACAGAAATACGCCCACGACTACCCGCACTGCTGGCGCTGCGGCGAGCCG
>JAFGFX010000011.1 GCA_016930855.1 Sedimentisphaerales bacterium
CGAGGTGAACCTGCTCAAGAAGGTGCGCCTGGAGATCGCCGTCAACGAGAACTTCGTACAGCCCACGATCGATGCGATCGTCGCCGGGGCCAAGACCGGCAACATCGGCGACGGCAAGATCTTTGTGCTCCCCCTGGAGCGCTGCGTCCGGATCCGTACCGGCGACGAGGGCAACGCCGCCATCGGCTAAGATGTCGGATTCCCGGATACGAAACACCCGGCCGGGACATATGCCTTGCCGCCAGAGATCCTAAGGGTAAACGCCCGGACGCGAAATGCCCCGCCGCGCTCGGTGCCGGGACCTGTTTGGACAGGTCCCGGCGCGGAGGCGGGGAGGGCGCAGTGAATGTACAAAATAGTAATATATTAATAATATGTTACAATATTGTTGCGTTATTGTGGCAGTTCCATAAGGCTCTATTTCCCTAAGTAGTTTCTATTCAATGACTAATAATTTTATTTTTTGTTGGCACGCCTTTTGCCCCATATACATCCCCTAGTGCCATGTTTGGTTCCCCGGGGAACCTGGCTAACTGCATTACTAGCGATAAAGGGTGTGCGATGATGGGTAGGATTCGTTGGGCGTGGATCGTAGGTATCTTGCTGGGCCTGGGGGCGTTGCCCGCTGCCTGCCCGGCGGCCGAGGGCAATAGCGTGGATACCGGCGCGACGGCCTGGATGCTGACCTCCACGGCCCTGGTGCTGCTGATGGTGCCGGGCCTGGCGATGTTCTACGGTGGACTGGTGCGGACCAAGAATGTGCTGGGAACCATGATGCACAGTTTCGCCGCCATGGCCGTCATGAGCGTATTATGGGTGGTATGCGGCTACGCGATGTGTTTCGGCAAGGGGGTGCTCGGCGGCTGGTTCGGCTGGGACAGCGGCTACCTGTTGTTGCGCGGCATGGACCAGACCATCCTGAAAGCGGGCGTGCCGGAATATGTCTTTGCCATGTTCCAGGGCAAGTTCGCGATCATTACGCCGGCCTTGATCGCCGGTGCCTTTGCCGAACGGGTCTCGTTCAGGGGATACTGTATTTTCATCGCCCTCTGGGGTTTGCTGGTATATAATCCCTTGTGCCACTGGGTCTGGGCCGCGGACGGATTTCTTTTCAACATGGGAGCGGCCGGTGCCATCGATTTCGCCGGCGGCACGGTGGTGCATATTTCTTCCGGAGTTACGGGCTTGGTCGCCGCGCTGTACCTGGGGCGGCGGCGCGGGTATCCGCTGCGCACGATGCCCCCGAGCAACCTGGTGATGACCATCATGGGGGCGGGGCTGCTCTGGGTCGGGTGGTTTGGTTTCAACGCCGGCAGCAGCATCTCCAGCAGCCTGAGTACCGCCCAGGCGCTGACCGCCACGCAGGTGGCCGCCGCTGCCGGGGCCCTGGGCTGGATGCTGATCGAGGGATTCCATCAGGGCAAGGCCACCGCCCTGGGATTCGCCAGCGGCGTGCTGGCCGGCCTGGTGGCCGTTACGCCGGCGGCCGGGGTGGTCCAGCCTTCCGGGGCGCTGGCGCTGGGCTTTATCGCCTCGGGGGTCTGCTACCTGGCGATCCAATTGAAGAACAAGCTGGGCTATGACGACAGCCTGGACGTCTTCGGAATCCACGGAATGGGCGGCGTCACCGGCGCGATCCTGCTGTCGTTCTTCATTCGCGGCAGTTGGATGGCGGATGCGACCGCGGCGGCCGGTGGGTCCTGGGGCGTGTGGAATCAGTTGGGCGTGCAGGCGGCCGCCGTGGCCGTCGCCATCGGCTATACCGCGGGAATGGCCCTGATCCTGCTGGTGGTCGTCAACAAGACCGTGGGGCTGCGGATCTCGTCGGAGGGCGAGATGGCGGGCCTCGATGCCGTCTGTCACGGCGAACATGGCTACGGTTTGGTCCATGCCAGCTAGCAACCGGGTACGAGATCGCGTAGGGGGCATAAGGGACAGCAATCCCGGCGGCGCTGCCGGCGGATCGATCGTCCGAGAGGACGCAAAGGGCAAAAAGGCGACAACCATGAAAATGATCACGGCGATTATTCGAGAGGAGCGGTTGGATCAGGTCCGCGAGGCCCTCATCGAGGCGGAAATCACCCGCATCACCGTCAGTCGGGTCTCGGGCCACGGCCGCCAGATGGACGAGGAGATCTATCGCGGCCAAAAGGTGGTCCCCAACCTGGTCGCCAAGGTGAAGCTGGAGATCGGCGTCAATGACAATTTTGTCGATATCACCTGTGACGCCATTCTCAAGGCGGCCAAGATGCCGGACGGCGGCTCTCTCGGCGACGGCAAGATCTTCATCACGCCCCTGGAGGAGTGCATCCGGATACGTACCGAGGAACGAGGGGGGGTGGCGATCTGAACCGACCGAAGATTCCCCGCCGGGTGAATCGGATACAGTTCGAGCCATAGCCGCCTGGACCGCCCCGGGCAGGCCTTTGCGGGGAACGATCCTGTTGGCAGAAAGTATAAGGCGTCAAACCAAAACGACTCGCCGGGATGATAGGCCACTCAAGGCGTCTCGGCGGGCAAGGATGGCAGAGCGTATCGTAGTGATATGGGTAGGCAATGTAGGTACCAATGGAAACAGGAGATGAGATATTATGACCCCGAAAGATTTTTTTGATTACGCCAAGAAACATGAAGCCAAGATGGTGGACCTGAAATTCACGGACCTGCTGGGAACCTGGCAGCACTGCTCGTTCCCCATCGACGTCTGGGACGAGGGCACGTTCAAGGACGGCGTGGGCTTCGACGGTTCGAGCATTCGCGGCTGGCAGGCGATCAACGTCTCGGACATGCTGGCGGTGCCGGATCCCGACACGGTGGTGCTCGATCCCTTCTTCGCCAAACCCACCGTCAGCGTGATCGCCGACATCGTCGATCCGATCACCCACGAGGACTATTCCCGCTGCCCGCGCTTCGTCGCCCGCAAGGGCATCGAGTTTCTCAAGAAAACCGGGATCGCCGATAGCTGCTTTATCGGTCCGGAGCCGGAGTTCTTCATCTTCGACGAGGTGCGCTACACCCAGAACCAGCACGAGGGATTCTACCAGATCGACTCGATCGAGGGGGCCTGGAACACGGCCCGGTTCGAGGAGCCGAATCTGGGGTACAAGCCCAGTTTCAAGGGCGGGTATTTCCCCGTCAGCCCCACGGACACCTTCCACGATCTGCGGGGCGAGATGGCCTACGAGATGCAGAAGGTCGGCATCATCGTCGAGGCGCATCACCACGAGGTCGGCACCGCCGGCCAGGCCGAGATCGACATGCAGTTCTGCGATCTGACGAAGATGGGCGACCAGTTCATGTGGTACAAGTACATCATCAAGAACGTGGCCAAACGGGCCGGCAAGACGGTCACCTTCATGCCCAAGCCGGTCTTCGAGGACAACGGCAGCGGCATGCACAGCCACTTTTCCCTCTGGAGGGGCGATAAACCCCTCTTCGCCGGCAGCGGCTACGCCGGTCTCAGCGAGATCGGCCTCTATGCCGCCGGCGGCATCCTCAAGCACGCGCCGGCCATCTTGGCGTTCGCGGCCCCGACCACCAATTCCTACCGGCGGCTGGTGCCCGGCTTCGAGGCGCCGGTGAACCTGGTGCTCTCGGCCCGGAACCGCTCGGCCGCGATCCGCATCCCCATGTACTCGGACAGCCCCAAGGCCAAGCGCCTGGAATTCCGCTGCCCCGATCCGGCCTGCAACGGCTATCTGGCCTGGACGGCCATGCTCATGGCCGCCGTCGACGGGATCCAGAACAAGATCGATCCCGGCGAGCCGCTCGACCGGGACATCTACGAGATGTCGCCGGATGAACTGGCGAAATATCGCCACACCCCCGGCTCCCTGGACGAGGCCGTCGATGCCCTGGAGGCCGACAATGCCTTCCTGACCGCCGGCGGTGTGTTCACCGATGATCTGATCGAGACCTGGATCGGCTGGAAGCGGCAAAAGGAACTCAAACCCCTGGCCCTGCGGCCGCATCCCTACGAGTTCCATCTGTATTACGATAGCTGATCCGCTTGCCTGGGACGGGCAGTGGCCCGATCCGGGCACCGTATTTTACGGGGAACGGATACCTACGAGGCGGCCCAGCTTGGCTGGCCGCCCAGGTCCTACCGAAGGTGGTGACGGGATTCTTGTGATCCCGTTGCCACCTTTTTGGTTTGAACGACATGATAATGCGGCAGGCCAACCGGCCGAACGAGGCTGGGCTTTACAAATTTTTGACTGTATGCTACAATAAAAACATGTAGTATCAAACCGGCGGCCCCCGTGATCCAGCCGCTTTCCAGGGCGGCTGTTTTGCTGCGCGGCCGAGGGGTGTTTCATTGGGTGGACTGACAGGATAGGATAGGTCCTATGCGCAGGATGAATAAACAGTTACGGATTGCCCCCCCCTCTGATCAGGGTCTGTACGAGGCCCGGCGGGAGCACGATGCCTGCGGGATCGGGGCGGTGGTGAATATCTCCGGGAAAAAGGAACACCGCATCCTGGACTACGGCCGCCAGGTGCTGCTGAATCTGCGGCACCGGGGCGCCGCCGGCGCCGATGAGTCCACCGGGGACGGCGCCGGCATCTTGTTTCAGATCCCCCACGAGTTCTTCCTGGCCCAGGCCGAGCGACTGGGCATGGATCTGGGGCCGGCCGGCAGCTACGGCGTGGCGATGGTGTTCGAATCCCGGGATGATTCCCGGCGATCGCAGGAATTCGAGGATCTCCTGGCCGGCGCGCTGGGCCATTACCAGCTCAAGCCGTTGGCCTGGCGGGATGTCCCGGGGGACAATTCCTGCCTGGGCGAGCTGGCGCGGGCCTCCGAGCCGCGGATCCGCCAGTTGCTGATCGACGGGGGGGGCCTGCGGGATACGGCCCTGGAGAATCGCCTGTTTCTGGCCCGCAAGCGCACCGAACGGCGGATCCTGGAGGCCTTCGGGGCCGCCGCCGAGGCGTTTTACATCCCCAGCATGTCCTGTCGCACCCTCTGCTACAAGGGCATGTTCCTGGCCGACCAGTTGTTCGGCTATTACCCCGATCTGCACGATCCGCAGATCCGCACGGCCCTGGCCCTGGTGCACCAGCGCTACAGCACCAACACCTTCCCGAGCTGGCGTCTGGCCCAGCCCCTGCGGCTGATCGGCCACAACGGCGAAATCAACACCCTCAGCGGCAACGCCAACAAGATGCGGGCCCGGGAACAGGGTCTGACCAGCGAGGTCCTCGGCGGCGATATCCAGGATCTCCTGCCGGTGTTGGCCCCCGGGGCCAGCGATTCGGCCTGTTTCGACAATGCCCTGGAATTGCTGGTACGCTGCGGCCGGTCCCTGCCCCACGCCATGATGATGCTGATCCCGGAGGCCTTCGGGCCCAGCTACCACATCAGCACGGACAAGCGGGCCTTTTACGAATATCACGCCGCCCTGATGGAACCCTGGGACGGCCCGGCGGCCATGATTTTTACTGACGGCCGCCTGGTGGGCGGCACCCTGGATCGCAACGGCCTGCGGCCGGCCCGCTACGTGGTCACCACCGAGGGCCTGGTCGTGCTGGCCAGCGAGGTCGGGGTAATCGACTTTCCGCCGGAGAATATCCGCCGCAAGGGCCGTTTGCAGCCCGGCCGGATGTTCCTGGTCGATACGGTCGAGGGCCGCATCGTCAACGACAACGAGATCAAGAGCAAGATCGCCCGGCAGCGTCCGTACCGGCGCTGGCTGGAGCAGAACCGCATCGAGTTGCGGGGCTTGTTTAGTCCCTCCCGTCAGGTCAAAAGCGACCGCGAAACCGTCATCCAGCGGCTGCGGGCCTTCGGATACACCTGCGAGGATCTGTCCCTGATTCTGGCGCCCATGGCCCTGAACGCCCAGGAGCCCGTCGGCTCCATGGGGACGGACACCCCGCTGGCGGTCTTGTCGGACCGGCCCCGGCTGGTGTTCGATTATTTCAAGCAGTTGTTCGCCCAGGTGACCAACCCGCCCATCGATCCGCTGCGGGAGGGGCTGGTCATGTCGCTGATGAGCTTCGTCGGCCGAAAGCGAAATCTGCTGGCCGAGACGCCCGAGCACTGCCGGCAGTTGAAACTGCCGCATCCGATCCTGACCAATGAGGATATCGAGCGGCTGCGGATCGCCGGCCAGGACGCGTCCGAGACGCCCCGTCCCCGGCGCGATCTGGGGGTGGCTACCCTGGCGGCCCTGTTCGATGCCGACACCGCCGATCCGGCCGAAAGCCTCCAGCGGGCCCTGGCCGAGCTGGTGGACCAGGCGGAACGGCACGTTCGCGACGGCGCCTGCCTCTTGATCCTCAGCGACCGGGGCATCAGCCGGTCGCGGGCGGCCATCCCCTCGCTGCTGGCGACGGCCGCGGTGCACCACGGTCTTCTGCAGCGCGGGCTGCGCGGCGAGGCCGGGCTCATCCTGGAAAGCGCCGAACCCCGCGAGGTGATGCATTTTTGCCTGCTCAGCGGATTCGGCGCCAACGCGGTCAATCCCTATCTGGCCCTGGAGGCGCTGGATGAACTCAAGAAACGGGGCGATCTGCCGGCCGACATCGACGGCGAGCAGCTCATCGATAATTACATCACGGCCGTCAAAAAAGGCATCTTGAAGACGATGTCCAAGATGGGCATCTCCACCCTGCGCAGCTACCAGGGGGCCCAGTTGTTCGAGGCCGTCGGGCTGAACCGCCAGGTCATCGACGCCTATTTTCCGGGTACCAGCAGCCGCATCGGCGGCGTGGGACTGGCGGTGCTGGCCGAGGAGGCCTTGCGGCGCCATCGCGCTTCCTACGCCCCGCGGGCCGCCGCGGCCCTGGAGATCGAGTTCGGCGGCGAGTATCAGTGGCGCCACGACGGCGAGGAGCACCTCTGGAACCCCCAGACCATCAGCCTGCTCCAGCGGGCCGTCCGCAACGACGAGCCCGAGACCTACGAGCGCTATGCCCGCTGCGTCAACGAGCAGGCCCGCAAGCTCTGCACGCTGCGCGGCCTGTTCGAGTTCCGGCTCGATCAGCCGCCGGTGCCGCTGGCCCAGGTGGAACCCGCCGGCCGGATCGTCAGGCGGTTTTACACCGGGGCCATGTCGCACGGCTCGGTCAGCCGGGAGGCGCATGAGACCATGGCCGTCGCCATGAATCGGCTCGGGGCCATGAGCAACACCGGCGAGGGCGGCGAGGACCCGGCCCGCTACCGGCCGACGGCCGACGGCGACGATCTGAATTGTGGCGTCAAGCAGGTCGCCAGCGGCCGCTTCGGCGTGACGATCGAGTACCTGAGCCATTCGAAGATGATTCAGATCAAGATGGCCCAGGGCGCCAAGCCCGGCGAGGGCGGCCAACTGCCCGGGCAGAAGGTCACCGAGGAGATCGCCCGCATCCGGCATTCGACCCCGGGGGTGACCCTGATTTCGCCGCCGCCGCACCACGACATCTACTCCATCGAGGATCTGGCCCAGTTGATCTACGATCTCAAGAGCAGCAATCCGGGCGTGCAGGTCTCGGTCAAGCTGGTGGCCGAGGTGGGCGTCGGCACGGTGGCCGCCGGCGTGGCCAAGGGCAACGCCGACGAGGTCCTCATCAGCGGGCACGACGGCGGCACGGGGGCCAGTCCCCTCTCGTCCATCAAGCACGCCGGCGTCCCCTGGGAGCTGGGCCTGGCCGAAACCCAGCAGACGCTGGTGCTCAACGGCCTGCGCGACCGGATCCTGGTGCAGGCGGACGGGCAGATGAAGACCGGGCGCGACGTGGTCATCGCGGCGCTGCTGGGGGCGGAGCGGTTCGGCTTCGGCACCGCCGCCCTGGTCTCGCTGGGCTGCATCATGCTGCGGAAATGTCACCTGGGCATGTGCACGGTGGGCATCTGCACCCAGGATCCGCAGCTCCGCCGGCGGTTCAAGGGCCGGCCCGAGCACCTGCAGCGCTACCTGCTGTTTGTCGCCGAGGAGATCCGTCAGATCATGGCCCGCCTGGGCTTTCGCGCCTTCGACGAGATGGTCGGCCGGGTGGACCGGCTCGACCGCCGAGGGGCCCTGGAGCACTGGAAGGCCCGCGGCCTGGATTTCGCGCCGCTGTTTACGGTGCCGGACACCTCCGACGGTCGGGCCATCCGCTGCGTGCGGCCCCAGACGAACCTGCTGGAATCCCACCTGGACTGGCAGATCCTCGAGCGGATCGAGCCGGCCCTGACCGAGAAGAAGCCGGCCCGTCTGGCGCTGCCCATCCGCAACGTGCATCGGGCGGTGGGGGCGATTCTGAGCAACCGCGTGGTGAAGCTCCACGGCGCCGACGGCCTGCCGGACGGGGCCGTCGAGGTGACGCTGAGCGGCTCGGCCGGCCAGAGCTTCGGGGCGTTTCTGGCCCCGGGTCTGACCTTGCGGCTGATCGGCGACGCCAATGATTATCTCGGCAAGGGTCTCTCCGGCGGCCGGATCGTGGTCCAGACGCCGGATGCGTCGCCCTTCGTGGCCCACGAAAACATCATCGTCGGCAACACCCTGCTGTACGGGGCCACCCGCGGGGAGGTCTTCATCAACGGCCTGGCGGGCGAACGCTTCGCCGTCCGCAACAGCGGCGCCGTGGCGGTGGTCGAGGGCGTGGGCGACCACGGCTGCGAATACATGACCGGCGGGACGGTGGTCGTCATCGGCCGGACGGGCCGCAACTTCGCCGCCGGCATGAGCGGGGGGGTGGCCTATGTCCTCGACGAGCATCAGCTCTTCGACACCCTGTGCAACCTCGACATGGTCGACCTGGAGAATGTCTGGCAGCAGCAGGACATCCAGCGGCTGCACGATCTGCTCCAGCGCCACCGCCGCTGGACGCACAGCCGGCGGGCCGAGGGCATCCTGGACAATTGGCGCGAGATGGTCGGCCGCTTCGTCAAGGTCATGCCGATCGATTACCGCAAGGCGATGGAACGGCTCAAGGAACGGGAGGGCCGCCAGACGGAATTCACCCCCGCCACGGAGGAGGTGTACGGTGGCTAAACCGAACGGCTTCATGGAGTTTTCCCGCCGGCCGGTTCCCCATCGGCCCGTTGAGGAGCGGGTGGGCGATTACTTTGAGATCGAGATTCCCCTGCCCGACGACTTATTGCAGCAGCAGGCGGCCCGCTGCATGGACTGCGGCATCCCCTTCTGTCACGGGGCCGGCTGCCCGCTGTACAACCGCATCCCGGAGTTCAACGACCTGGTCTACCGCGGCAAGTGGCGGCAGGCCTGTGAGAATCTGCACGCCACCAATAATTTCCCGGAGATCACCGGCCGGATCTGCCCGGCGCCCTGCGAGGCGGCCTGCACGCTCAATATCGATCAGGAGCCCGTGCTGATCCGGCACATCGAAAATCAGATCGCCGAACGGGGCTGGGCCGAGGGCTGGATTCGTCCCCTGCCGGCGGCCCAGAAGACCGGCAGGTCCGTGGCGATCATCGGGTCCGGCCCGGCGGGGCTGGCCTGCGCCCAGCAGTTGGCCCGGGCGGGCCATGCCGTGACGGTCTTCGAAAAGAACGAGAAGATCGGGGGCCTGCTGCGCTACGGCATCCCGGACTTCAAGTTGGATAAGCGGATTCTCGATCGCCGCCTGGAGCAGCTGCTCGCCGAGGGCGTCAGCTTTCAAACCGGCGTGACCGTGGGCGAGGACATCTCCGCCCGCTACCTGCGGCGGCGGTTCGACGCGGTGTGTCTGACCATGGGCGCCGGCCAGCCGCGCGATCTGACCGTGCCGGGTCGCGGCTACGAAAATATTTTCTTCGCCATGGAGTATCTCGCCCAGCAGAACAAGATCAACGCCGGCGAGGCGGTGCCCCCCGAGCAGCGGATCAGCGCCCGGGACAAGATTGTCGTCGTCATCGGCGGCGGCGACACCGGCAGCGACTGCGTCGGCACGGCCCGCCGCCAGGGCGCCCGGGAGATCCATCAGTTGGAGATCCTGCCCCAGCCGCCGGAGACGCCGCCGGCCGACACCCCCTGGCCCGCCTGGCCGCGGATATTGCGCAGCTCCAGCTCCCACCAGGAAGGCTGTCAGCGGCGCTGGGGCGTCTTGACCAAGCGGCTTGGCGGCGTGGAGGTCCGCGTCACCGAGCTGCACGCGGTGGAGGTCGAATGGGTTCAGGACGACAACCGCCAATGGAAGATGCGGGAGATCGAGGGTACCGAGTTTGGCATGCCGGTGGACCTGGTGCTCCTGGCGATGGGATTTTTGCACGTCGTCCATGCCGGCCTGATCGAGGCGTTCTCGCTCAAGCTGGATGACCGCGGCAACGTCCGGCTGGACGAGAACTACATGACCAGCGTGGACGGGGTCTTCGCCGCCGGCGATACCCAGACGGGGGCCAACCTGGTGGTGAGGGCCATCTATCACGGCCGCCAGGCCGCCGCCGGCATCGATTGTTACCTGCGGGCAATCGACCGGCGGTAACGCTGCGACTACGGGACCGTTTTAGGGTTCACGAGTCGATGGTTGCTTGCGATTTCTTGTCCAGCGGTCGATGATCACCGACCCGACCGAGTCCCCCAGAACGTTGGTGGAGGTGCGGAACATGTCCAGCAGCGCGTCCACGGCGAAGATCATGGGGATGTACTCGACGCTGAGCCCGACCGCCTGGGCGACCAGGACCATCGTGACCAGTCCGGCATCGGGCACGGCCGCCGCCCCGATCGAGGCCAGCACCGCCGTCAGGAAAATGACCATCGTCAGGACCGGGCTCAGCGTGATCTCGGCCCCCGGCATCCCCCCGAACAGCTGGATCAGAAAGAGGACCGCCACGCCCTCGTACAGGGCCGTGCCGTCCATGTTGATGGTCGCCCCGAGCGGCAGGACGAATTTCGCCGTGGTCGGCGAGACCTCCAGGTTGTCCTGGACGCAGTGGATCGTGACCGGCAGTGTCGCGGCGCTGGAGCGGGTGGCGAAGGCCACCATCCAGGCCTGGCGGATGCCCCGCAGGAAACGAAGCGGCGAACAGTTGCCTAGAACGCGGCACAGGCCCAACAGCACGGCGACGTGCGCCGCGATTCCCAACAGCACCGTCAGGACGTACCAGAGCAGCGTTTCGAATACGCCGGCGCCCAGGCTGCCGACCAGGGACGCGATCAGGCACAGGATGAAAAACGGCGATCCGGCCATGATCCAGCCGGTCAGTTTCATGATCGCCGCGTTGATGGCCCCGATCACCGGCACGACGGGCTGGGCGGCTGGGCCGACCGCGACGATGGCGATTCCCAGCACGATGGCGAAAAAGATGATGCCCAGGCTCTGGTTTTCCGCCAGGGAGGCGAAGGGATTCATGATGACCCGTTCCAGGTTGCGGCGCAGCAGTTCCAGGGCGCCCTGCCGCTCGGCCTGGGCGATTTTTTCCTCCTGTTCGCCGTAGCGCTGCTGGAGGGTGACCTTCTGTTCCTGCCAGTGTTGGCGGATTTCGTCCCGCCGGGCGGTGTGGCCCGGCCGGATCGTCAGGACCAGGATCAACCCGATGGCCACCGCCACCGAGGTGGTCGCCAGGTAGTACACCAGCGTCTTGCCGCCCAGGTTCCAGATCCGGCCGGCCGAGGCCAGCGAGGTGATCGCCGAGAGGATCGAGAAGAAGATCAGCGGGGCGACGATCATCTTGAGGGCCCCGATGAACAGCGTCTGGCCGAACAGGTCCAGCACCGCGATGGTCCGCTGCTGGGCCGGGGTGGCGCCCATCCGGCTCAGGATGAGTCCCAGCAGGACCCCCGCCAGCATCCCGATAAAGATCAGCCAGTGCAGTCTGCCTCGCATAGCCGCGCTCTCCTTCGGCCGGCCGGGCCCGTCGGGTGTTCGAACCGGGTCGGATTGGGTCAATCGTGTCGGGCCTTTATACCATGGCGGCACCGCCGGCGAAACCGGTTTTCTTTCATACTGGCGCTTGCAAAACGCCCGGCGGGCAGATTAAATGGGGCCCTGGGACCGGGGGGACGTGGGCGGGTGACGGGCGGAAGGTGTATGGCCACTACGCAGCGCAAGAAGGCGGATATCGTTTCTTCCGGTTCCGGGCTTTCCCTGGGGCGCGGCCGGCGGCTGGGCAAGTATCGCCTGGAGAAACGCCTAGGCACGGGCGGATTCTGCGAGGTCTGGCAGGCGCGCGATAGCGTGGAGGGCATCCGCGTCGCCCTGAAGATCCCGCTGGCCAGCCGCCACGGCGAGCGTGACAACAGCACCCTGCTCCGCGAGGTCCGCCTGGTCGCCCAACTCCGCCACGAGCACATCCTGCCGGTGAAAAACGCCGATATCATCGACGGCTACGCCGTGCTGGCCACGGAGCTGTCGGTGGGCACCCTGGACGACCGCTCCAAGCCCATGGCGCCCCGCCGGATCTTTTCGATCATCGCCCAGGTGCTCGACGGCCTGGCCTACGCCCATCAGCATCGGCTGGTCCACTGCGACGTGAATCCCAACAATATCTTCCTGTTTCCCGACGGCCGGGCCGCCTTGGGGGATTTCGGCATCGGCCTGCAGGTCAAGGGGCGAATGGGCACTGTCGACGAGTACGGCACCCCGGGGTATGTCGCGCCCGAGCAGGCCTACGGTCGGCCCACGTATCGCAGCGACTGCTTCTCCGTGGCCCTGATCCTCTACGAGTACCTGACCGGCTCTTTGCCGCGCTGGCCGTTTGGCTGGCCGCCGCGGGGGTACGTGCGGCTGCGGGAGTGCGTCAATCCGGCGGTCATCCGCCTGCTGAAACAGAGCTTGTCGGTCGATCCGGCCGGCCGCTGCGCCAACGCCTCCCAGATGCTGGACGCCCTGGTCAAGGCGGCGCCCGACCTGGCCGTCAACGGCCAATCGCGCGGTTCGACCTCGCCGAAAAAGCTCGACTGGCGCAAGCTGCGGCGGCAGGCCTTTGGCTACCGCTACGGCAAGATCCTGCATTTCGGGTTCGCCTGCCTGGACTGCGGCGAGCCCATCGCCGAGGAGATGGAGATCTGCCCCTGGTGCGGCAGCGATCGGAACCGTTTCGATACCCGCAGCCAGTTCAGCCATATCTGCCGCCGCTGCCATAAGGGCATGCACCCGGCCTGGCGGTTTTGTCCCTGGTGCTACGGCGCCGGCTATGAGCCTCAGCCGGACCTGCCCGCCCGCCGCCTGCGCTATCACGCCCGCTGTCGCCACTGCGGGGGCAAACTGGCCCGCTTCATGCGCTATTGTCCCTGGTGCCGACACAAGGTCCGCAAGCCCTGGCGGGTCAGTCCCTTCCCGGAGCTCTGCGGCCGCTGCGGCTGGTCGATCGATTCGGCCTACTGGAACTATTGTCCCTGGTGCACCCAGCGGCTTATCCATTGACCGCCAAAAACCTTACAATCTACGGCCTCCTTTTCGCCGGCGTGCTCGCCTGCTCGACGTCGGCGATCCTGATCAAATCCAGCACCGAACCTTCCATTCTCGTGGCGGCGTTTCGCTTGCTGATCGCCTCGATCCTCCTAAGCCCGTTCTATCTTCTGGCCCTGAGGAAACATCGAGCCCGCTATACCCGAAGCCACCTTCGGGCCACGATCTGGCCGGGCGTCATCCTGGGACTGCACTTTATCACCTGGATCACCGGCGTGCGCTACACGCTGGTGGCGAACGCCACGTTGATCGTGACCATGACGCCGGTGGTGATGCCCTTTTTTCTTTACTTCCTGTTCCGGCAGAAACTCACCCGCGCCGAATGGCTGGGGACTCTCCTGGCGGTCGTCGGGGTGTTGGTGTTGACCGGTTTTGATTTTCGGTTCAGTCCGCAGCATTTTCGCGGCGACATGATCTGCCTGCTGTCGCTGGTTCTGCTGACGTATTACCTGGTCCTGGCCCGGATCAACCGCGACATCCCCTCGATCTGGCTGTACCTGGCGCCGCTGTATTTTTTCGCCGGCGTCTTCTGCCTGCTGCTGACGCCGCTGTTCCAGGTAAATCCCTTTCAGGTGTATCCTTGGCGGGAGATCGTCATATTCCTGGGATTGGCCCTGATCCCCACGGTGATCGGCCACTCCCTGTTCAACTACTGCATGCGGCATCTGCCCAGCCAATTCGTTGCCATCGTCACGCCCGGCGAGTTCATCCTGGCGGGGATTCTCGCCTATTTTTTCTTCCGGGAGGTCCCCCGCTGGACCTTCTACGCCGCCGGCCTGCTGCTGCTGGCCGGGATTCTGGCCGCCCTGAAGGACCAAAGTAGGCAATTCCCCTCCGGCGACACCGAGCTGTAGGGTGCTTGGCAATCTCCGGCCTGCTTGAGTAAGGTGAATGAGAATTTAAGCCTCTTCAAAAGAATTTGTGGGCGAAATTTGGTTCTGGTAGATTGCCCAGCCAGCGAAAGAATCGCAGCAGCGTTTTAATGGTCCG
>JAFGFX010000128.1 GCA_016930855.1 Sedimentisphaerales bacterium
TCATGGCCGATCAGATCCCCATCGTTGTCAGAGTGGCGGTCAGCTCGGCCACGTGGCGAACGGACGCCGAAAAGAGCTGCTTTTCCGGCTCGGTCAGGTCCAGCTCGATGACCTTCTCGACGCCGTTGGCGCCCAGGACGATCGGCACGCCGACGAAGTGGCCGCCGACGTTGTACTCCTGGTCGCACCAGGCGCAGCAGCAGAGGATCCGCCGCTGGTCCTGGAGGATGGCCTGGACCATCTCGACGGCGCCGGCCGAGGGGGCGTAGAACGCCGAGCCTTTGGCCAGCAGGTTGACGATCTCGATGCCGCCGTTGCGGGTGCGGTCCACGATCCGGTCGATCGTCTCGGCGTCCATCAGCTCGGTCAGCGGCACCCCCCCCACCGAGGTGTAGCGCGGCAGAGGCACCATGTCATCGCCGTGGCCGCCGAGCAGAATGGCCAGGATGTCCGTGACGGACACCTGGAGGGCCTCGGCGATGAAACTGCGGTAGCGGGCCGTATCGAGGATCCCGGCCATGCCCAGGATCCGCTGCTTGGGCAGTTGGCCGACCTCGGCCGCCACCGCGACCATCACGTCCAGCGGATTGCTCACGACGATCAGGATGGTCTGCGGGCTGTGGGCCACGACCTGGCGGGTCACGTCCGCCACGATCCGGGCGTTGGTGGCCAGCAGGTCGTCGCGACTCATGCCGGGTTTTCGAGGCAGGCCCGAGGTGATAATGACGATGTCGCTCTGGGCCGTGTCCCGGTAATCGCCGGTGCCGGTGATCCGCACGTCGAACCGCCCGACGGGGCTGGCCTCATACAAATCCAGGGCCTTGCCCTGGGCCAGGCCTTCCACGATGTCGAGCAGCACGATATCGGCCAGTTGCTTCTGGGCCAGCCAGTGCGCGCAGGTCGCGCCCACCTGCCCGGCCCCGATAATGGATACCTTACGTCGAGTCAATATGCACCGCCTTTGGATCGATCAAATCCGCCTGCCGGCAGAGAGCCCCCGGAGGTTTTCGTACAGCTTCCTAACTGGCGGCATACGCATTCGCACGGCCGGGGGGTGGTAAAAATTACTGTTGGTTGGCGGACGTCCTTAAAACCGCAATCCCAGGCCCACGGTGATTTCCTGCCGGGTCAGATCGTCATCCAGGCCGGACGAGGTGCTGGTAAATAAATGCCAGCGGTAATCCAGCCGCAGGACGGGATTGCCCTGGTCGCCCAGCAGGAACTTGATGCCGCCGCCCACGTTGACGTCGAAGGCCGTTTCGTTGGAGACCTTGTCGTCAAAATCGGTGTCGAACACGCCGATACCGGGCCCGGCGGTGATAAAGGGCTTGACCCGGCCCTCGGCAAGGGCATTGCCGGTCGGATAGACCAGCAGATTGATGTCGCCCAGCAGGATGCTGGCATCGCTGGCCGAGGGGAGCACCGCCGCCGGATCGGCGTTTAGGTCCAGGTCCGCCAGAACACACGCCAGGGAGACCTCCACCCCGAAATATTCCTGATCGGCGCCCAGGCGCAGTCCCAGCAGCAGACCGGAATCCATATCGACATCCACCGGCTCGCCCTGGACGCGGGTCCGCAGCAGGGTGCCGCCGGAGAAATAGCCGGTATAAAAGTCCGCCTCCCAGGCGGGCGGCGATTCCAGACGGGGCTGGTCTTCGAACTGGCCGTACAGGGTCGCCGGGACCGTGACGAACAGTAACAGCAGTGCCCCCCTACCCGCCAGACAGATCGTTCGCTTTAGCATGGTACTCTCCTCTAGCACGCGGCGTTTCTCGGATACCCCTTTTCGGTCGCCATCTTAAGAAGCCTCCGGACGATTGAAAAGCAAAAAACCCAAGCGACCGTATCCTAGCCGATCGGGGCGGTTTTGCAACCTGGATTTTTCCTGCGGCCCTTCGGAGGCCCCTCACGACGGCTCTAAAGCCGCGTGCGGGTAGCCGACACCAGCGGCCCCGGCGGCGCGCGGTCGGCCGGCATCGGCGGCCTCGGGGGATTTGACAAATCGCTCCCGCGGCCCTATAGTGGAAACCATGCCATTCCAGCAGCGTTACTTTGCCTATGGCCCGGACCTGTGGGAATTTTTTCGCCGGGTGGACCGACGCTTCGCCGGCCCGGCGGTTGGCCCGGTGGTGCCGGCCGACGTCGAGCCGCTTTACGCCGATCTGGGCTCCGTTCGGGCGATGCTCTGGGACGTCTACGGCACCCTTTGCGGCATCGAGCCGTCCGACCCGGCGGATGCCTCGAACGCCGACCACTTCGAAGGGCGGCGGCGGCGGGCGGCCGGGTTGACCATCGAGCAGTTCGATCTCGGCCCGGCGCTGCGGGCGCTGCGGGCCGATCAGCCGGCCGAGGACACCCTCTGCGATCTCTATCAGCGGCGCATCGAGGAATCTCACCAGCGGGCCCGGGCCGCCGGGATCGAATATCCCGAGGTGCGCATCGAGCAGATCTGGGACTCCATCCTGGATACCTGCCGCTCAGCCGGCGCCAGGTTGTCTCCGGACGAATCGCCGCAAAACCGGGCCTATCAAACGGCCTATTTTTTCGACGCGGCCTTTCAACGCAATTTTCTATATCCCGACATCGCCGAATGCCTGGCCGCCATCCGCCGCTCGGGCCGCTTCCAGGGGATCATCTCCAACGCCCAGTTCTACACCCCCCTTGTCCTGCGGCGCCTGCTGCGGCAGCACTGCGGAAACGACAACCTGGGATTAGAGGCATTCTTCGACGAGCCGCTCGTGTGTTTTTCCTACGAGGCAGGTTTCAGCAAGCCGAATCCGCGGGCCTTTGAACGGGCCCTGGCCGCCCTGGCCCAGCGGGCCATCCCGCCGGAGCAAGTCCTCTATATCGGCAACGATATGCTCAACGACATCTGGGCGGCGTCCCAAAGCGGCATGCGGACGCTGCTGTTCGCCGCCGACCGGACCCAAACCGTTCTGCGAGTGGAGGATGAATCCTGCCGGCAGCTCCAGCCGGACGCGATCGCGACCGATGCCCGCCAGATCATGGAGATGGTCTCGCCTCGGCCGCACGCCATCGAGAACCACCCAGGCACGATCCCGTCCGGGCGCGCCAGGGAGCCCGAGCGGCGGGATCCAAACCGCGACAGACCCCCCGGCCGCGTATAACGATCTTGATCCCGGGCGATCCGGCAGAAATCCGCTATCCTCGCGGATGCGTTTGGTATCTAATACGCAATGCGTTTTTACGATTATCGATTCATCCGAGATGCGATGCGTTCGGCACGCCGGCAGGCGAACGATCATTCACACTCCCACGCGACGGTCAGACAGACACACAGGATTCCAGGCGGCGGGCAAGATCCGCGCCGTACCCGCCGGAACGACAGATCGCCAAAAGAAGTCTTGCATTCCGGAGGCAATACGTTATAAGTTGTTATAACAAAATGATTAACTCCCAAGAAAAGAAGTATCGCCTCCTGCGGGCCTACCTGGGCGGCCACCCGTTGTGGTGCACCTGGCAGGTCACCTATCGCTGTGACTTTCGCTGTCGATTCTGCCATTACTGGTGCGATGATATGGCCTTACGGCCGGAACAGACCGTCGGGCAGTTCGAGGCCGGCTCCCGCAAGCTGGCCCAGTGGGGCACGCTAATGGTCTCGCTGGCCGGCGGCGAGCCGCTTTTGCGCCACGATATCGTCCCGATCGTCGAAACCATCGGCCGCTGGCACATGCCCTTTCTGACCACCAACGGCTATCGGGTCGATCCGGAACTGGCCGAGGACCTGTTCGAGGCGGGCCTCTGGGGCGTTTCGGTCAGCATCGACTACGCCGATCCCGAGCGGCACGACCACGCCCGGGGCGTCTGCGGCGCCTACCGGCGGGCGATACAGGCCCTGGAGACCTTCTCCCGGGCCCGAAAACATCCCTGGCAGCGGGTCAACCTCATGGCGGTCCTGCTGGACGACAACCTGGACCAGATCGAGCCGCTGCTGGAGCTGGCCGGCCGCTATGACGCCTATTTCATGATCCAGCCCTACAGCGTCCTGAAGACCGGCAGCACCCTCTTTCGCCACGCCCAGACCAACCAAGTGGGCGACTACCTGCTCGACCTGCGTCGCCGCCATGCCAATTTTTTGAGCAATCCCCGCTTTCTGGCCCGCTTCGACGCGGCCCTGGACGGCGGCGTCCCGAACTGCGCCGCCGGCAAGGCCTTTTTCAATATCGACAGCACCGGCGATATCGCCATCTGCGTCGAGCATCGCGCCCGCCCGGTCGCCAACCTCTTCGAGCATGATATGTCGTTTATCCACAACCAATTGCGTACGCACAGCCGGTGCAATCCCTGCCGGCAGTGCTGGTACAACTGCCGGGGGGAGATCGAGAGCCTCTACAACCCCTACGGCCTGCTTAAGAGCCTGCCGACCTGGATCTTCGATCACGGCCGGCCGTCAAAAAAGGCGCAAGCCCGGGAACTATTTTCATCCCCCTTGCGGAAAAAGAAGTAGTAAGGATGGCAATAAGCCGGTTTCGGCGGCCGGATTTTATTCGTTTAACCGGCCGAATGCCGATGCATTCGATAAAGCCTGGTGCCACGAACAAAGGGGCCGCTTCGTGAACAAGCCGGCAACCAAACCACCCGGCGCAGGACAACAAGAGACCCATGCCGGCAAAGGAGCCGTCCGGCGAAAATCGAGGGTGCTCGTGCCGGCAAATGAACTGTCCGGCGTAGGATAATAAGAAGCCCGCCGGCGGCAAATGAGCCGCCCGGCGACGTTGAATATGAGGCCCGGTGCCGGCAATCGAGCCGCCCGGCCACCCAAGCAGCCCCGCACCGCCCGATGAGCCAACCGGCGAAGGAACAATCCATGAGTCAGGCAGCACGCCGAAAACGATCTCGATTCACACTGCGGCGCAACATCATCAAGGGCACCCTTCTGGGCTCCCTGGGCCTGTCGGCGGCCTGTGCGGTCGATGCGATTGTCATCGAGCCGCACTGGGTGGAGCTGGCCGAGCTGGAGTTGCCCCTGGCGGACCTGCCGGAGGCGTTCATCGGCAAGCGGCTGGTCCATATCAGCGACCTGCACTGCAGCCGGGTGGTCAAGAAGGACTACCTGCTGCGCTGCGTCGAGCGGATCAA
>JAFGFX010000129.1 GCA_016930855.1 Sedimentisphaerales bacterium
ACGCAGAAGGCCAACTTCATCGAGGTGCCCACGGACTGCCCCCAGCGGGACGAGCGGCTGGGCTGGACGGGCGACGCCCAGATCTTCATCCGGTCGGCGACCTACAACATGGACGTGGCGTCGTTTTTCACCAAGTGGCTTATCGATCTGGAGGACGCCCAGAGCCCGGCGGGCGCCTTTCCCGACGTGGCGCCGCGGCTGGTGGCCCTGGGCGACGGGACGGCGGCCTGGGGCGACGCGGGGGTGATCTGCCCCTGGACGATCTACCAGGCCTACGGCGATACCCGGGTGATCGAACGGCATTATGAATCCATGGCCAAGTGGATCGATTATCTCCGAAATAACAGCAAGAACCTGCTGCGCCCCGATGCCGGCTACGGCGACTGGGTGTCCATCGGCTCCAATACGCCCAAGGACGTGATCGCCACGGCGTATTTCGCCTACAGCACCCGGCTGCTGGGCCGCATGGCCGAGGCGGTCGGCCGGACGCCGGACGCCCGGACCTACGAGGCCCTGTTCCAGGACATCAAGAAGGCCTTCAACGACGCCTACGTCACCGGCGACGGCCGGATCAAGGGCAACACCCAGACGTGCTACCTGCTGGGATTGCGGTTCGACCTGCTCTCGCCGGCGCATCGCGATCTGGCCGCCCGCTACCTGTACGAGGACGTCAGGGACCACGACTGGCACCTGACGACCGGATTCGTGGGATTGAGCTACCTGCTGCCGGTCCTGACGGAGACAGGCAATCTGGACATTGCCTATCGTCTCTTGAACAACGACACCTTCCCGAGCTGGGGCTATTCCATCCGCAACGGCGCCACCAGCATCTGGGAGCGCTGGGACGGCTGGACCGAGGAGAAGGGCTTCCAGACGCCGGGGATGAATTCCTTCGCCCACTATTCGTTCGGCTCGGTGTGCGAGTGGATGTTCTATACCATGGCGGGCATCGACACCGACGGGCCCGGATACAAGAAGATCATCCTGCGGCCGCGGCCGGGCGGCGGATTCTCGAGCGTCCGGGCCGCCTACAACTCGATCCACGGCCGGATCGGCTCAAAGTGGAATATCGACGACGGCAGGTTCCACTGGACGATTGAGGTGCCGGCCAACACGACCGCGACGGTGTTCGTGCCGACCGCGTCGGCGGATTCCGTCCGGGAAGGCGACCGGCCGGCGGCCGAGGCAGCGGGCGTGAGGTTCCTGCGCCAAACCGAGGACGCCGCGGTGTACGAGGTGGGCGGCGGCCAGTATGTCTTCACGACCGATATCGAGTAGCCGCCGTCTAGCCACCGGGGCCTAAACAAGCCGGGCGCATCGGCGAGCTCGTCGGATATGCCTATTGCCATGGCAGGGCCGCGGGCCTAAACAATCCGGACGGATCGGCGACGGGGCGCTGCGGGTACGGCAAACAGGCATAACAGGCGGGAAATCCACGGGCCGCTATTTTTGGAGGGTCCGGCCCGGCGGGGGCGGGAACTATCTTGTTGGGCAGGATTGTCACACTGCTGCGGATGATTCGCTTCTCGCATTCGGTCTTTGCCCTGCCGTTTGCGGTGATGGCGGCATTCCTGGCCGGCGACGCCGGGCGGCCGGGATACTGCGGGACGGGCAAGCTCTTTCTGATCGTCTGGTGCATGGTCTGGGCCCGGACCGTGGCGATGACCTTCAACCGCATCGTCGATGCCGAGCTGGACGCCCGCAATCCGCGGACGGCGGATCGGGCGCTGCCCCGGGGCCGGATCAGCCGCCGCCAGGCGCTGGGATTCCTCTACGTCGCAAGCCTGCTGTTCGGATTGGGCACGTATCTCTTCTATCAGCCGCTGGGTTTGGACGCGCTCGGATTTCGCTGGTTCGGCTACGGCAACTACTTACCGGCGATCCTGGCGGTGCCGGTGCTGGTCTTCATCTGCGTCTACAGCCTCACCAAGCGGTTCACCTGGATGAGCCATTTCTGGCTGGGGGCCTGCCTGATGCTGGCGCCGCTGGCCGCCTGGATCGCCATCAGTCCGCCGGCGGGTCCCTGGCTCGACGCTCAGGCGCTCGTGTTGGGATTGGCGGTTCTCTTCTGGGTGGCGGGATTCGATATCATCTACGCCTGCCAGGATATATCGGTGGACCGCCGGGACGGCCTGCATTCCCTGCCCCAGCGCCTGGGGATACAGGGCTCCCTGTGGCTCAGCCGCATCTGTCACAGCCTGACGGTCACCTTTCTGCTGGTTTTGGGCATGCTGGCGCCGCTGGGGGGCATCTACCGGGCGGCGGTGGCGGTTACCGCCATCCTGTTGGTCGCCGAACATATTCTCGTCGCCAGGGGCCGGGTGAAACTGGCGTTCGATCTGAACGGGCCGGTGGGCATTTTGCTGGCCGCCGCGACCATCTGGGATATCATGGCCTAACTGAATAAGCGGCAATCTAAAATGCCAGAACACCCTGACGGAAGGCGGCTATAATGATGATAGGCGAATGAAAATGGACGCAGGATTGGGGGCAGGCTCAAAGGAGTACGATCATGAGGCATGAATCTGTCAATCGGCGGGAATTTCTGCGGCAGTCGGCGGCGGGCGTCCTGGCGGTCTCACTGGCCTCGGGTGCGACAACGACGGCGACGGCGGCCGATGCGGCCGGAGCCGCCGGGGCGGTACAAGAGCGGCCCCTGCCGCTGCGCCCCCTGGGCAAGACGGGCGAGAAGATCTCCATGCTCGGCCTGGGCGGCCATCATGTCGGCCAGGTCCGATCCGACCAGGAGGCGATCCGCCTGGTGCAGACGGCGATCGATATGGGCGTGACGTTCATGGACAACGCCTGGGAGTATCACAACGGCCGCTCGGAGGAGATCATGGGCCGGGCCCTGGCGGCGAACCCGTATCGCCAGAAGGCGTTCTTGATGACCAAGCACCACGGGCGTGACAAGCAGACGGCGCTGCGCCACCTGGAGGACAGCCTGCGGCGCCTGCAGACGGACGTGATCGACCTGTGGCAATTCCACGAGGTGGTCTATGACAAGGATCCGGACATGATCTTCGCCGCGGGCGGCGGCATCGAGGCGGCGTACGAGGCCAAGAAGGCCGGCAAGGTCCGCTACGTCGGCTTCACCGGCCACAAGGACCCCAACATCCTCATAAAGATGCTCGCCTACGAGTACCCCTGGGACGCGGTCCAGATGCCGCTGAACGTGCTGGACGCCCACTTCCAGAGCTTCGAAAGGAACGTCCTGCCGATCCTGCTCCAGCGGCGGATCGGAATCCTGGCGATGAAGACCCAGGCGTCCGGTTTCGTGCTGCGGGCCCAGGTCGCCTCGGTCAAGGAGGCCCTGGATTACGTCTGGTCGCTGCCGGTCTCGACGATCATCTCGGGGATGGCCTCGCCGGAGCATCTGCGCCAGAACGTGCAGTTCGCCCGGGAGCATGCGCCGTTGACCGAGCAGGCCAAGCAGGACCTGCTGGCCCGATCCCAAGAGGCCGCCCTGACCGGCCGATTCGAACCATTTAAGACCACCCGCAACTTCGACGGGCCCGTGGGACGGGCGCTGCACGGGATCGGCGGATAAAAAA
>JAFGFX010000130.1 GCA_016930855.1 Sedimentisphaerales bacterium
ACCCTGGGCTACGAGGCGATGGCCCATTCGCCGGCCGTGGCCGCCGAGACGCTCTCGGCGGTGCTGCCGCGCTGCGGCGGCCGCCTGATCAGCGCCTTGATCTGCATCTCGGCGCTGGGCGCCGTCAACGGACTGACCTTCGCCGGCGCGCGGATCCTGTACGCCGTCGGCCGGGATCATCGCCTGTTCGGCTTCCTGGGCCGCTGGGACCGGCGGACCGGTACGCCGGTCCGCGCCCTGCTGCTGCAGGCGGGGATCGCCCTGGTGCTGATCGTCTCGCTGGGTTCGTTCGAGGATACGGTGATTTACATCGCCGCCACCGTCTACGGCTTCTACCTGGCCACCAGCCTGGCGGTCATCGTGCTGCGGCGGAAGGAGCCCGGCGTGCCGAGGCCCTACAGGGTGACCGCCTATCCGCTGCCGACGATCCTGTTCGGCGCCGTCTGCGTCTGGCTGATCTACAGCGCCATCGCCTACAAGCCGTGGATCGAGTGCATTGCGCTGGCGATCCTGCTGGCGGGCGTTCCAGCGTATTGGCTCACCTCGAAACGGCGCAAGGCCGATTCTTAGGCCGATATCTTCTCCCGTTATATCACCCGGCGCTACCCGTCCGCCGCAACTCCATCGGATTAATGCGCGGCGGCCTCTGGCCGAGGGCGTCGTCAAAACAGCAGCCAGCGGCCGAACAGGAAATTCAGCCCCAGCGTCAGGGCGATGAAGATCGGGATCAGGATCCCGACGCTGTAGATCATGTAGCCGAAGAAACTGGGCATCTTGATGCCGCTTTGCTCGGCGATGCTCTTGACCATGAAGTTCGGTCCGTTGCCGATGTAGGTGTTGGCGCCCATGAAGACCGCGCCCAGGGAGACCGCCACCAGCAGTTCCAGGCTGATCGCGCCGGTGGCGGTTTTCAGGCCCGTCATCACCGCGCCGCCGTCGACCGGCAGGGTGCCGGCGGTCTTGAAGAACACCACGTAGGTCGGGGCGTTGTCCAGGAAGCTGCTCAGGCCGCCGGTGGCCCAGAAGAACTGCCAGGGCTGGTCGAGCCCCATGGTGGGGCCCTTGGCGTTGAGGATTTCCACGGGCACCTGCATGGTGATGAAGATGCCGATGAACAGGGCCGCCACCTCGCCGATGGCGTTGTAATTGAACTTATTCTCCTTGCGGATGCCCTTGGGGGTGGTCCACAGCGAGAGCAGCACGAACAGGATCTGCATGATTTCCCGGAAGAAGTTGGGCACGATGGGCAGGTTTTCCCGGCCGAGAAAATGCTTCTCGGGGATCAGCAGGGCCACGGACAGCACCACGCCGATCAGCCAGAGGAAGTTGACCTTGCCGCGCAGCTGGAGCTTGCGGACCTGGGTCTCGTCGCGGGCGATATCACGGGGGGTTTCTTTTTTGTAGAGGAAGCTATCCCAGAGGTAATAGATCACCAGCAGGATCAGCACGGCGGCCAGCCACTGCGGCCACAGGGCAAACGTCCAGAGGAAGGAGACGCCCATCAGGTATCCCAGGAACAGCGGCGGGTCGCCGATGGGAAGCAGGCAGCCGCCGATGTTGCAGACCAGGAAGATGAAGAAGATCACGGTGTGCTTGACGTATTTGCGTTCGCTGTTGGTCTGGAGCAGCGGGCGGATCAGCAGCATGGCGGCGCCGGTGGTGCCGATGAAGCTGGCGATGCCCGCGCCGACGGCCAGGAAGATGGTGTTGGTCAGCGGATGGGCCGGCAGGTCGCCTTTCAGTTGGATGCCGCCGCTGATGACGTAGAGGCTAAAGAGCAGCACGATAAAGGGGATGTACTCGGCCAGGATGGCGTGGTTGAGCATCGCGTTGACCGCCAGGAAGCCGCTGATCATCGTGTTGGTGCTGTGATCGATGACGCCGGGGTGGATCAGCCAGTAGTACAGGATGGTCAGGACCGACAGGACCAGGGCGATAAACAACCGGTTGCGGTTGTCCTCCCACCAGTGCTCGGTTTTGTGCATCAGCGGCAGGATGGCGATGCACAGCAGCAGGGCCGCGAAGGGCAGCACCGCCCACAGGGGCGGGATCCGGTAGCCCTCCGGGACGTGATGGCCGCCGGCCGCAACGTGCGAGTCCGCCTCGTGACCGGCGGCATCGTTGTCAGCGGTCGCTTCATGACCGCCGGCTCCCGTATCGCTGGCGGTCGATTCGGCGGCCGGGGCGGTGGCGGCGGGTGCCGGCTGGATCAGGACCAGGGCGGCCAGCACTGACAGGAGCAGGGCGGCTGGCAGAATGCCTTGGGGGCGGCACCCGAGAATCCGACGCTGGCTGACATGGGTTGGCGGAATCCTGAGAATCATGAATGTTGTCCTTCCTCTAGTTGTCCCGTTGCCTGGGAGGAATACCAGCTTCCAGGCAGGTGTCATACGATAAAATGCCGACAGGGCAATTCCAAAACTGTTTTTCGTGAGGGCGCCCGGTAGGCGGCCTGCCGTAAGTGCTTGTCCCGCAATGGCCTATCTCTGTTTTTCGCCGGCGCCTGCCAGCGGCGCAGGACCCAAGGCATTATCGTCAAAATCGAGCGGGTTTATTATAACTTCCGGCAAAATAAGGATTCACGAAACTCAACGGCCGGCGGATCTTGATGGATCGAAACCGGGCCGCCCAAAACGGACCAGGCGAACGGCCCGCTTGGGTAAGAGAATCCGGCTTTTTGGTTATGGGTCGTTTGAATGAGGAGGGGACGTCACCTGACCAACCAAGCTTACGGCGATCAATGGGCGGCGATGCCACACCGCCAAACAATATCAAAATGCAAAATTGTGGTGTCGCCTGCGGAGACATTTCGTTCATCTTGGGGCTCTGCCCCAAACCCCGCCCATTTAACCTCCCCCCTTGGGCGAGAGGTGAATCGAATCCATAGATCACTTCGAATCGCTTGCCGCAACGGGCTATTCGCCGCGGTCACGGTTGGCTCTTCGACGCTCCTGCTGGTCGTTTTTTTTGGATCGTTGCGGGTGTGGCAAAGCCCCCCGT
>JAFGFX010000131.1 GCA_016930855.1 Sedimentisphaerales bacterium
CGAGAAGCCGGAGATCCAGATGCCGGGCGACCTGGACGACACGGAGCGCCAATGGATCCGCGTGGACCGCGTCAGCTACGACGACGAGTCCCCCTGGCCGACGGCCCCGGACGGCAGCGACGACTATGTCCTGCGCCGCCTGATCGCGACCCACTACGGCAACGACGTGGCCAACTGGGTGGCCGCTACGCCCTCGCCGGGCCAGTAACCGGCCGGGGCAGAAAAAGGGGAACTCGTCGCGCTTGGTCTGGTGGTTCTTCAGGAAGGTTCTCATCGGAAAACGTTGATGGCAAGATCGTATCGATAAATCATACGTTTTCTGTTGCCAGAGGTTTATGTAATTTCAGACACTTTGTGTATCCCGGTGGCAATGTTTTCGCCGTAGTCCGCTTTCGCCGCCCTCACCGGTAGAGCCCGCCAGGGCCGCGGGGCGGCGAAAGAAAGGCGTAGGCGAAAACATATCGCCGGATTCGCGGAGCCGTTCCTTACCAACTTTTCCGAGTTGATCCTTCTGGAACAACCCTGCAAATTCCCAAGGGAAAATCCGATCCTCGTAAACCGATAGGCATGCTATCTGTCTGGTTCACCCTTGGTATGCCTAAAGCGCCTCTGTTCCCCTGAAGGTAAAGCCCTGTGGGAAGGTGACTTGGGCACCTTGAATTTGAAAGACTCCGCCGCCGCCGGCGGCGCCGAAAAACAAGGGCCAAAAGGGATTTCCTTCAGCCGGGATTTTGCTATGATTGTGCCAGGAACAGGCCTGATTGCGTAATCAAGCCTCTCAGAAAACAACCTCGGATAATAGCAATGGAGGAACAGATGAAATCGCATGCCCAATACCTCATCGGTGTTTTGTTGATCCTGACGCTCGCCGCCGCCGGATGGGCTGAGGTCAAGATCGTTGCCGACCATAACCCCAGCGAAATGGCGGCGAGCAGTTTTAGCTTCAAAAACGTTCCGGTGCCCTGCCAGGGCGACGCGGCGACCAACGCCCGGTTCTCCCTCGTCGACGGCGTCAGGGATGCCAACGGCGGCAGTCTCGATGTCCTCCACGATGGCAGGGCCGCCGGCGACGAGGACCAGCCGGCCGCGAATTTCTTCTTCAACGCCAACACCGAGGGCGGCCGGCTTCTGGTGGACCTGGGCAAGGCCATCCGCATCCAGCAGGTGAACACCTATTCGTGGCATCCCAACACCCGCGGGCCGCAGGTGTATGATCTCTACGCCAGCGACGGCAGCAGCGGCGATTTTAATTCCCAGCCGGCGAAGGGGACCGACCCGGCGACCTGCGGCTGGAAGCGGCTGGCGGCGGTCGATACCCGGCCGCAGGGTGGCGAAGGCGGCGGGCAGTACGCCGTGAGCATCAGCGATACCGACGGCGTCCTGGGCACCTATCGCTATCTTCTGTTCGATGTGTCCCGCACCGAGGCCGCCGATCCCTTCGGCAACACCTTCTACAGCGAAATCGACGTGATCGACCCCGATGCGCCGCCGGTAAAGTCGCTGGAGGCCGGCCAGGGCAGCAGGGAAACCTTCGAGGCGGACGATGGAACCTATCAGATCGTCATCGACACGACCGATACCCCCGACCTGACCGAATGGGCGC
Organism: Sedimentisphaerales bacterium; assembly: GCA_016930855.1. Lineage (GTDB taxonomy): Bacteria > Planctomycetota > Phycisphaerae > Sedimentisphaerales > SM23-30 > JAFGFX01. The sequence goes on from JAFGFX010000131.1 coordinate 1,604, forward strand.
AGAAGGAGCTGGCGCCGGTCCTGCAGCAATGGTATCCGCGCATCGTCAAGATGCTGCCCAGCGAGGGCTATCAGGCCCCCCGGATGGTGAACATCACCTTCAGCGCGACCATGCAGGGCGTGGCGGCGACGGGCGGAACCCGCGTGCGCTGTGCCGAGGGCTGGTTCCGGCAGAACCTCAAGGGCGAGGCGAAGGGCGCGGTCGTGCACGAGCTGGTCCATGTGGTCCAGCAATACGGCCTGGCGCGGCGCAACAATCCCAACGCCACCCGGACGCCCGGCTGGCTGGTGGAGGGGATCGCCGACTACATCCGCTGGTTCCTGTACGAGCCGGAGACGCACGGCGCCGACATCACCGAGAGAAACATCTCCCGGGCCCGCTACGACGGCAGCTATCGCGTTTCCGGGAATTTCCTCGACTGGGTCACCGAGACGCACGACCAGGAGCTTGTCCGCAAGTTGAACGCGGCCGCCCGCGAGGGTACGTATAACGAGGGCCTGTGGAAGGAGTACACCGGCTTGACGGTGCAGGAACTCGCCGGGCAGTGGAAGGAAAGCCTGGAAAAGGAAATAGCCGCCGCCGCCGCGGCCGCCGCCTACCGGAACAAGCTGACCGACCAGGAGAAGCAGGACGACTGGAAGCTGCTCTTCGACGGCGAGAGCCTCAACGGCTGGCACACCTTCAAGATGGACAAGGTCCGCCCCGGCTGGCAGGTCAAAGACGGCGCCCTGACCTGCGTCGATCCGCACGACGCCGGCGACCTGTGCACCGATGACCAGTACGAGTGGTTCGAGCTGCAGCTCGAGTACAACATCTCACAGGGCGGCAACAGCGGCATCATGTACCACGTTACCGACCAGGGGGGCGCCGCCTGGGCGACCGGCCCCGAATTCCAACTGGAGGACAACGCCGAGGCCAAGGATCCAATCCGCTGCGGCTGGCTGTATGCCCTCTACCAGCCGCCGATCAATCCCAAGACGGGCCGCATCCTCGACGCCACCCGGCCCGCCGGCCAGTGGAATCATGTACGTCTGCTGATCACGCCCGAACGGTGCGAGCACGCCATTAACGGCGTGAAGTATTTCGACTACGTCCTGGGCAGCGAGGACTTCAAGGACCGCGTCAACAAGAGCAAGTTCAGCCGGATGCCCCTGTTCGCCAAGCCGAACCGCGGCTATATCGCCCTCCAGGGCGATCACGGGCAGATCTCCTTTAGGAGCATCAAGATCCGCCCGATCCAGCCGAAAAACTGATCGTCCGTCCGGCTGTATAGACCGGTAATCCCGGGCCTCTTTCGGGCGGATCGGGACAGATAAAATTGTGGCCCCGAAGCCCAGGGGGCTCTATCGGGCGGGCCGGCACGATCCCCGGCGGCGTCTTTTAAAGCGAGCCGGGGCCATCAAGGATCGGCAACTCCGTGATCCGGGGCCTCGGGCAGGTACATCCCATGGCCACAAGATGGCCCGTAACGAGGTGAAACCCATGCAGGAATCCAAGTTGTTGATTTTGACGATATTGTGCGTGGCGATCGCGGCGGGCCTCGCCGGGGCCCAGCAGACCGTTACGGTGGTCGACCGGCCGGACGTCTCGTCGGTCAATGCCCATTATGTCTCGAATCGTACCCCCCTGGCGCCTGGCCGCTGGATAGCCCTGCCGGTCGGTTCCATCGAGCCGGCGGGCTGGGTGCGGGAATTTCTCCATCGCCAGCGGGACGGCCTGACCGGTCATCTGGGCCGAATCAGCGAATGGCTGCAAAAGCCGGGCAACGCCTGGCTCAGCAAGGAGGGCAAGGGCCGCTGGGGCTGGGAGGAGCTGCCCTACTGGCTCAAGGGCTACGGCGATATGGCCTACATCCTGGGCGACGAGGCCATGATCGCCGAGACCAAGGTCTGGATCGAGGGCGCGATCAACAGCCAGAGGCCCGACGGCGACTTCGGGCCCAACCAGCGGTTCGATGACGGCACCCGCGACTACTGGGCGAACATGATCATGCTCTTTTGCCTGCAATCCTACCACGAGTACAGCGGTGACCAGCGGGTGCTCATCTTGATGAGCCGCTACTTTGGCTACCAGTTGACCGTGCCGGACGAGGCGTTTTTGACCCATTATTGGCAGCGGATGCGGGGCGGGGACAACCTCTACAGCGTGTACTGGCTCTATAACCGCACGGGCGAGCCCTGGCTGCTGGAGCTGGCCCAGAAAATCCATCGCAATACCGCCAACTGGAAGCAGCCCGGCGATCTGCCCAACTGGCACAACGTCAATATCGCCCAGGCCTTCGGCGAGCCGGCCACCTATTATCTCCAGAGCCACGACCCCACCGACCTGCAGGCCGCCTACGACAATTTCCGCGAGGTCCGCCGCCGCTACGGCCAGGTGCCGGGCGGCATGTTCGGCGGCGACGAGAACTGCCGGGCCGGCTACGACGATCCCCGCCAATGCATCGAGACCTGCGGCATGGTCGAGCAGATGCTCTCGGACGAGTTGCTGTTCTGCATCAGCGGCGATCCCTTCTGGGCCGATCACTGCGAGGAGGTGGCCCTGAACACCTATCCCGCCGCGTTCATGCCGGACTTCCGGGCCCTGCGCTACCTGACCGCCCCCAATCACGTGATCAGCGACCAGAAGGATCACAGCCCCGGCGTCGAAAACGGCGGCCCGTTCTTGATGATGAATCCCTTCAGTTCCCGCTGCTGCCAGCACAACCACTCCCACGGCTGGCCCTATTATAGCAAGCACCTCTGGGTCGCCTCGCCCGACAACGGGTTATGCGCCGCCCTCTACAGCGCCAGCCGGGTCAAGGCCAAGGTGGCCGGAAGCAGCGAAGTAGTCATCAACGAGGATACCCGCTATCCCTTCGAGGAGCAGATCCGCTTTACGGTTCATACGCCGCAGCCGGTGCGCTTTCCCCTCTATCTGCGGGTCCCCGGCTGGTGCGAGCGGCCGGCGGTGCGGATCAACCAGGAGGATATCCCCCTGGCGGCCGCGCCCGGGCAGTATATCCGCCTGGAGCGGACCTGGAAGGCCGGCGACCGGGTCACCCTGGAGGTGCCCATGCGGATTCGCGTCCGCCGCTGGGCGAAGAACCACAACAGCGCCAGCGTGGATTACGGCCCGCTGACCTTCTCGTTGAAGATCAAGGAGCGGCTGGTCAAGTTCGAAAGCGACGAGACGGCCATCCGGGACTCGCACTGGCAAAAGGACGTCAACAAGGCCGAATGGCCATCGTACGAGATCCACCCGGATTCGCCCTGGAACATGGGGCTCGTCCTCGATGACGAGGCGCCGGAGTCCTCCTTCCGGCTCCAGCGGCATCCCTGGCCGGCGGACGATTTCCCCTTCACCCTGGAAGGTGTGCCTCTGAGCCTGGAGGCCAGGGCGCGGCAGATCCCGGCCTGGCAGTTGGACCGGTACGGTCTCTGCGCGGTCTTGCAGGACAGTCCCGTCCGGTCCGACCGGCCGGAGGAGACCGTTACGCTGGTCCCCATGGGCGCCGCCCGCCTGCGGATCGCGGCCTTGCCCGTCATCGGTCAGGGCCCGGACGCCCGGGATTGGATTGCCCCTTTGAAATGACCGTATCGTGGATTCTGGGGCGGATGACACGAGCCGGTACCCAACAAGCGTATCCCGAATAGAACAGGATAGAAAAGGATAGAAAAGGACAGGAAAGGAACCGTCGATGATGAATCGCAGGTATGGCTGGATGATCGTGGTGATGTTGCTGGCGGCCGGCGTTTGCCGGGCCCAGAACGACAAATCCTCCCTGGCAGTTTTGCCCACGCCCTGGACCGAGGCGGTCAGCCCCGAGAAGGTGTGGCCGGAGTATCCCCGCCCGCAGATGGTCCGGCCGCAGTGGACCAACCTGAACGGATTGTGGGATTACGCCATCGTCGACAGGCAGGCGGATCGTCCCGCGTCGTGGGACGGCAAGATCCTGGTGCCCTTTGCCGCCGAGTCCGCTCTAAGCGGCGTGAAGAAGGCGGTCCAGCCGCAGCAGCGGCTCTGGTATCGCCGCTCGTTCACCGCGCCGGCCCGCCAGCCGTCCGAGCGGGTATTGTTGCATTTCGGGGCGGTGGATTGGCAGTGCACCGTCTGGGTCAACGGCGCCGAGATCGGCCGGCACACCGGCGGCTACGATCCCTTCAGTTTCGATATCACCAACCATCTCCAGCCGGCCGACAACGAGCTCGTGCTGGCCGTCTGGGACCCGACCGACGCCGGCTACCAGCCCCGCGGCAAGCAGGTGCTCAGGCCGGGCGGCATCATGTACACGGCCGTTAGCGGCATCTGGCAGACCGTCTGGCTGGAGACCGTGCCGGCCAATCACGTCGAGAGCCTCAAGATCGTGCCGGACGTCGACCGGGGCCTCGTAACCGTGACGGTCCAGACCGCCGGGCCCGCCCCCGTGGCGATCGAGGCCCTGGACCAGGGCCAAACCGTGGCGAGCAAGCAGGATTTTGCCGGCCGCCCGATCGAGCTGCCGATCCCTGCGGCCAAGCTGTGGTCCCCCGTCGATCCCCACCTGTATGACCTGAAGGTCAGCCTCATGCAGGCAGGCCGCCCGGTCGATGAGGTGACCGGCTATTTCGGCATGCGCAAGATCGAGGTCGCGCCCGACAAGGAGGGCATCCTGCGCCTAAAGCTCAACAACGAGGTCCTCTTCCAGTACGGCCCCCTGGACCAGGGCTGGTGGCCGGACGGCCTGTACACCCCGCCGACGGACGAGGCCATCCGGTACGACATCGCCATGACCAAGAAGTTCGGCATGAACATGGCCCGCAAGCACGTCAAATACGAATGTGCCCGTTGGTATTACTGGTGCGACAAGCTGGGCCTGCTGGTCTGGCAGGACATGCCCGCCGGCGATTCGCCCCGCAACGACGAGAGCAAGGCCAATTTCCGCCGGGAACTCAGTTCGATGATCGACGCCCTGCACAATTTTCCCTGCATCGTCATGTGGGTGCCGTTCAACGAGGGCTGGGGCCAGTACGACACCCCCGAGATCGTCCGGTGGATCCAGCAGTACGATCCGACCCGGCCGGTCAATGAGGCCAGCGGCTGGCACGACCGCCAGAGCGGCAACATCTCCGACATCCACAGCTACCCCGGCCCGGGCATGCGGCCGGTGGAGGAAAAGCGCGCCGTCGTGCTGGGCGAGTTCGGCGGCCTGGGCATGCCGGTCAAGGGCCACACCTGGCAGGAGGAGCGGAACTGGGGCTATGTCTCCTTCCAGAGCAAGGCCGATCTGACCGACGCCTACGTGGATCTGTTGACCCGGATGCGGCCCCTGATCGGCCAGGGCCTCTCCGCGGCGGTCTATACCCAGACCTCCGACGTGGAGGTCGAGGTCAACGGCCTGATGACCTATGACCGCAAGCTCGTCAAGATGGACCTGGCCCGCTGCGCCGCGGCGGCGCTGAAGCTCTACCTGCCGCCGCCCAAGGTGACGATTCTGGTTCCCACCAGCCAGGATGGCAAGCAGACCTGGCGCTACACCACCCGCCGGCCGGCCGACGACTGGTTCAAGGCCGACTTCGACGACGGCTCCTGGTCGAGCGGGCCCGGCGGCTTTGGCACCGCCCAAACGCCCGGCGCGGTGGTGGGCACCGTCTGGGATTCTCCCGACATCTGGCTGCGCCGCACCGTCACGCTGGACGCCGTGCCCGGCACCGAGGAACTGGGATTGATCATCCATCACGACGAGGACGCCGAGGTGTACGTCAACGGCGTTGGCGTCAAGGACTTCAAGGGCTATGTCACCGGGTATCTGTCCGCTCCGCTAACCGCCGAGGCGGTCAAGGCCTTCCGCCCGGGAGCCAACCAGATTGCCGTCCATTGCCACCAGACCGGCGGCGGCCAGTTCATCGATCTGGGCCTGGTGCGGATCCAGGAGCAGGGCCGCTAGCGGTACTTCGACCACTCGAATCAAAACGAATGTCATCGGTTGCGGTGAATAACCTCACGGCCAATGCGCTTCGGATTCCGCTATACGAGAATTCCGCGGACGATTCCCGGCCGATTTTCAACACTCGTACGTTTGGCTCTATGTTTTCCGCTTGGCCAGCAACAGCGTGACTCCCGTGGTTGCCAGGGCAATCACCGACAATTGGATCGCGACTTCGGCGAATAGAATGTGTGCGCGATACGTACGCGGGTCAAAATTGGTAAATCGGTAAGTACTGTCCTGTCGGATGAGTTTGGACACATCTCTTGCATTCGGGGGAGAAAAGAAAGGGTAGTGTCCCAAACGGCATCCGAGAGTATCCTTTCCCGTCGACCACTCGCCCTCGTAGGGAGGAAAGAGTCCGGATAGAACGACCAAGGCCACGCCGATGGCGAGTGTAATCTTCTGATTTCGATTCATGACGATCTCTCCATGTCACGAGCAATTTCTATCCTGATTTGTCAGATGTGTACCATAACGCACGAGGAAAGGTACACCTCGCGTGCCATTGCTGGTCACTGTCTCTATTTTTATCGGGACCATTATCATCCTTTGGCTGGTCGGATTGCCTGCGTTCATGCCAGATCTTCCAGACGGTTGCGGCGCAGGCAAGGAAGATAAGGTAGATTATAAATGGGATTCCCAGCAATCTGAATAGTTCATCCCTGCGAATGGGCCAGAGAAATGGAGCGATGGCGAACGCAAGAATGAGTATAGTCACGACAGGCGCAATCACCCCCGTGACTGCCCATCGACCAAAATCGGGTGTGGTTTTCTTGTCATGCATTTCTTGATCAGCCTCGCAATCTATAACCAGATGGCCTGGCAATCATGGCACAGAATATCTAGATTCAGTTCCTTTAAAGCTTCCGTAGTCGCGGGATCAATTCGCTCCCCGCGGCAAGCGACAAAGGGCCGTTACCTTGAACACTATGAAAACGGGTACTGCTGTCCGGCATGGGTGTGTGGTCTGATCAACCAGCCATTATCGATCCCGGCGGCCGGCAGGGCAAGCGGTATTTCGCAATCGATTTTGGATACAAAATCTGAGCGGATTTTGTCGTGGGGGAGATTGGTTCGCGGAGAATCCGGAATTGCTTATCCCTTCCATACCTGCTGGGGGGGCAAGGCAACCTCTCAATTGTATGTGTAACTCTATAGTATATAATGTATTACGATTATAATGCTCTTGCAATCTCCTTGCCTTTGGGTATTCTATCTGCAAGAGGCCTGGATGGTTGTGCGGGCTGCCTGCGGCCTGCCGGCCGCCGGCAGGGCCTACAGTGCCGTGCGCCCAACGAAGCTTCGCCGGGCATTCGTTCGTCGAGGAGGAGGAAAAAAACACAGATCCCCCGAACGCAAGGAGTCATTTATGCCGACAACGTGTCTTACCCGCAGGCGTCATCGCCTCTTTGGCGGTCTGGTTTTGGCGGTCGGGTTGCTTCTGTCGCACTTTCTGGCTGCCGATCCGCTTTCCGGCAGCGCCCCGCCTACCGATTCGGCGGCGGGTGCCGTCGACCTTAGGCCCGTCTTTGCCCAGTGGGGCCTCGGCCCTCGCGTGCAGGGCAAACGAAACACCTGCTCGGTGTTCGTGGTGGCCCAAGCGTTGGAGTATGCCCTGGCGAGCCGGCAAGAGCGGGCAACGCCATTGAGCGCGGAATTTCTCAACTGGGCCTCCAATCAGGCGGTAGGCGCCATGCAGGATGGTGGCTTCTTCTCCGATCTCTGGCGGGGATTCACGCAATACGGCATCTGTCCCGAGCCGGATATGCCGTATCAAGATACCTTTGATCCCCAGCAGACACCCTCCCCGCAGGCCAAGGATCACGCCCGCCGGATGCGGGAGATCGGCTTTCGGCTGCACTGGATCAAGCGGTGGGATCCGAACACCGGACTGACCGAGGCGCAGTTGGCCGCGATCAAGGAGGTCCTGCGCCGCCGGTGGCCGGTCTGCGGGGGCCTGCGCTGGCCCAAGGCCGTGTGCTGGAAGGACGACGTCCTGGAAATGGCCCCGCCGGAAGGCGTCTTCGATGGACACAGCGTCCTGCTGGTCGGCTATCGCGACGAATCCGAACGCCCCGGCGGCGGCATGTTCCTCTTTCGCAACTCCAACAACAACGGCCGCGAGGGCTGGATGACCTACGAGTACGCCGGCGCCTACATGAACGACGCCGTTTGGATCGACTGCGACCCGCCGGACGACCCGCCCTCGCTCGCCGACGTGCTCAATCCGCTGGTCCTGGCTCCGAAGGGGCGAAATCACCGCGTCTCCAGCAACCAGCAGCCCGGCTGGCACAGCGAGAATCTCGATATGGATTGGCTCATGCCGGGCGAATCGGTCGAAATGCCCCTGCTCGAAGGACCGGGCGTCGTAACGCACATCTGGTTCACGAGCCATTCCGGCTGGGTGGGCGAGCTGCACTCCCTGACCTTGCGGATCTACTACGACGGCAGCGAGCAGCCGGGCGTGGAAGTCCCGGTGGGCGATTTCTTTGCCGTCGGCCACGGCACCCCCGCGGCGGTCAACAGCATCCCCGTCCAGGTCTCGCCCACCGGCTCATTGACCTGCTACTGGCGGATGCCCTTTCGCCGTCAGGCCCGGATCGTGGTGACCAACGACAATCCCGACCGCTCGACGGGGCTCTACTGGCAGGTCGATTGGATGCAGTTGGAGCATCTTCCACCCGTGACGCCGTATTTCTACGCCCGCTACCGCCAGGAGTATCCGGCCGCCGCCGGCAGCGATTACCTGCTGGCCGACCTGAAAGGCAGCGGCTTCTACGTGGGAACGGTGCTGTCGGTCACCCTGGCCCAGGACGGCTGGTTCGGCGAGGGGGACGATTTCTTCTACATCGACGGCGAGGAGGTCCCCAGCTTGCAGGGGACCGGCAGCGAGGATTACTTCAACGATGCCTGGGGGTACCGGGTGCGCACCGGCCCCTGGTTCGGCCAGCCCCGCTGGCAGGGCTACGCCGCCGGCGACTGCGGCGTCTGCTACCGCTGGCACCTGCCCGATCCGGTGTACTTTGGCAAATCGCTCAAGGTCGCCATCGAACACCGGGGCAACCGCAACGCGGCGGAGGACGGCTTCTACCTCGAACGGCCCGATTTCTTCAGCAGCGTGGCCTATTGGTACCAGACGGGAACACCGAGCGCCACGTTTGGCCCGTTACCGACCTGGCACGAGCGGCGTGTTCCCTGGCAGCACCACCATCTCGTAAAGGCATACCGCTTTGCAAAATCTTCCGGCAAGGCCAATGTCCAGGTGCAGACCCAGGGCTTCTTCGGCGCTCGCCCCGTGCTCGGCTGGCCCAATACCGAGCCCGGCGCCGTGCTGACGCTGCCGTTCCACCTGGCGGACGGGGGCCGCTTCGCCGTGCGTCTGACCGCGGCCAACGGACCCGGCAACGGCACCTACGACGTCCTGATCGACGACAACAAGGCCCGTACTGTCGACTTTAACGCCCCCCAGACGACCGAGGCCGACGTGGCGCTGGGGATCTACGAACTGGCCCAGGGCGACCACACGATCGCCTTCCGCGCCATCGAGAATGACGAGCGGGTCGGACCGCTGGCCGTTGAGCTCCTGCGGCTGCTGAAACTGCCGCCCGAGGCCCAACGCCGCGAGCGCACCCATCACGAGGCCCATTTCATTCGGCTGGGCATCGGCCGGGCGCTCTACGCCTATCGCCTGGCGTTCGACACGCTGCCCGATGCGCTCGAGACGCTGGTCGAGAAGGGCTTCATGCCGGCCCGCTATCTTCGGGACGAAAACAACCTCCCGCTGAAGGCCTGGCGCGAGGGTGACGAATTCATCGTCGAGAGCCCCGGCCCGGACCGCTGGAGGCATGGCTGGAAGGGCCTCGATCCCAGACGCTAAGGCCGATCCATCCGGACCGGATCAAGGGAGCCGAGAACATGAACCGACGCGACTTTCTCGCCGTCAACGGCGCGGCCCTGTTCGGCACTCTCGGCGCCGGCGTGGGCGTTACCAACGGCTGGGGCGACAACCTCGGTCTGGCGCGCCCGGGCGAGGACGACAAACGGCAGATTATCCGCGACATCCAGTCGCTCGTGAGAAGCTAAAAGAATTCCCGCGAACATCAATCAAGGAGGTATTCCCATGGCCGAGAGTAGCAAGCGAAACAGGATTGCCTGTCTTCTGTGTGGGTTGGTTCTGCCGGCGGCGGCCCTGCCGCTGTCGGCCCAAGACCTGGATTTTCTGATGAAGGTCCAGCCCGGCCGGGCGCGGGCGGTCAGCTCGACTGATCCAAGCTTCACGGGCAACGCCGACCGGATCAAGTACGTCCAGCCCGGCGAGACCAAGGTGCTGGCGGACATCAAGGGGCCGGCCGTCATCCGGCACATTTGGCTGACCTTCAACGAGGCGCGGCCGAACTGGCTGGAGGCGACCGGCTCGGCCGCGCCGAACGAGATCGTCCTGCGGATGTACTGGGACGACGCGGACAAGCCCGCCGTCGAGGCCCCCATCGGCGATTTCTTCGGGGCGGGGTTCGGCCGCCGCCTGGAGTTGAAATCGGTCCCCGTCCAGGTCGAGGGCGGCGACGGCTACAACTGCTACTGGCCCATGCCGTTCCATAAGCGCGGCGTGATCACCGTCACCAACGAGGGCGCCAAGAACGTCCGGAGCTTCTACTACCACATCGACTACACGCAGGAGGAGTCCCTGGC
>JAFGFX010000012.1 GCA_016930855.1 Sedimentisphaerales bacterium
CTCAGCGAGTATTTCCTCTACACCATCGAGGGGACCGAGACCGTCCGAACCGGCTCCGCCAAGCGGCTGGCCAGCTTCACCGCCGGGCAGGTGCCCGTGACCAACCTCTACAAATTCGAGCAGGAGCGCTACGGCGACGCCGTGGTCCGCTTCCTCAACTTCAAGAACGACAAGGAGCACACACTCGGCGAAACGCCCATCCCCGGCGGCCTGCTCAAGGTGTATCGCACGGTGGACGACCGGCGGCACCTCAGCTACGAGGGCCAATCGAGCTTCAAGTACATCCCCGTCGATCAGGAGGTGGAACTGAACCTGGGGCCGGTTCGTGACGTGATCGTCGAGCCCAAACTGATGGAGATCCGCACCGCCAACTACCGGTTCGACGCCCGGGGCAACATCTCCGGCTGGGACGAGATCCAGACCTGCCGCATCCGCCTGAAGAATTCCCGCCCCCTGCCCGTGACCGTCCAGATCCGCCGCAATGTTCCCAGCCCCGACTGGCAGATCACCCCCAGCGGCGAATTCGGCGACTACGAGCCGGTGGACAAGGACACCGTCAAATTCACCCACCAACTACCGCCGCACTCCGAGCGGTCCTTCGGCTACGTCCAGACCACCTACCACGGCGTCCGCCGCCAGGAGGCGCGGCGCTGAACCGTCACCCCGTTCTGCCGGCTACCGACGTCCCGCTGTCGGCCTCAGAGGCCGATAGTTCGCCTATCCGCACATGACCCGCCCCATCCCGCCGTCACGGCCGATCAGCGGCCGATCACCGCCGCGTCAGGGCGGATCGAACCCGTCTGATGGAATCCTCTCTAACCGGTACCTCCGGGCGAAAAAAAGCCCCGGCGGCCGGCAATCGTTCATCGTCCGCCCGGCCGTCCGGACGGTGCCGGCCAGACTCTGCCGACCGCCAAAAAAACCTTTGACATTTCCCAGCCATCTCCAATAATGGGCGGCGGCGGGCCTACCACCCGTTTTTTCTCAAGGCAAAATGCAAAATGGCCGAACCGAATGAAGGGCCGTTGGCGTGGGCCCGGCTCCGCCGACGGGATCAGGGGGCATGAACCGCCTTGGAATGGAAGGCGGCGCCCCGGGCGGTTTTGTCCAAAACAGATACTAGTATCTTGACTGCATATCCTGGCAAGCGGAAGGAGAAGCCGATGAAAGCGTACCGATACGGTATGGGATTGCTATGGATTGGTATGGTCGTTTCCCTGACGGGCTGTTTTTCCTCCCGGCGGGAGAACATCGAGGTGTTCCTGAAACCGCAGCAGACCGAGGTCACCGCCAAGAACTATATCCTGCGGCCCCCCGATGAGATCCAGGTTCTCAGCACCTCAATCCCCGAAATCCACGAGCAGATCCAGGTCATCCGGCCCGACGGCCAGATCTTTCTGGAATCGATCGGCAATGTCGTCGTCGTCGGCCTGACTCCGCAGCAGGCCGCCCAGGCCATCGCCGAGCGGGCCGCCTCGCTCTATACCCTCAAGGGGGACAATCCCATCGCCGTCAAGGTCAACAAGTTCGGCAGCAAGGTGTACCACATCCTGGGCGAGGTCCAATACCCCGGCCCCAAGATCTGCACCGGCCGCGATACGGTCCTGACGGCACTGTCCGACGCGAACATCCAGGTCACCGGCTGGGCGGAACGGGTGCAGGTCATCCGGCCTTCCGCCGACCCCGGCGAAAAGCCCAAGGCCTTCGAGGTCAACTTCGAGCGGATGCGGGTCCACGGCGATCTGCAAAAGAACGTCCTGCTCCAGGAAGGGGACATCATCTACGTGCCGCCGACGGTCCTGTCCGGTATCGCCATGGTGATCGAGGAGTTCGTCCGTCCCATCGGACGGGCCCTGGCCCCGGCCCTGACCATCTCCCGCATCGGCAGCAGCAGCGGCTACTAACCCGGGCGACTGCGGCTTCGAACGACCGGTTACACCCGAGGGTATAATATAAACCCGGGCGACGGGGTGCCTCGAACCACAGGTACAACCTGGGGCATACAATAAACCAGGTGCGGCTCTGCGATTCGAACGGTGAGTACCTGCGGGGGCGTTGTGGTCGTTTGAGTCAAGCCGGGCACTGGGATTCAGGTGTCAAATACCGCGCATACACAGGTGGGATCCTTGTGATGTCATCCTACCGCAGAATCGCCGTACTTGTCCTTCTGCTTGTCTCGGCCGTCTCGGCGGACATCCCCGCCCCGCCGGCGGCGGCCTATCGCCTCTGGGACAACTTCGAGTACACCACCGACCAGGCCCGCCAACGCTGGGTGCCCATGACCGACAGCCGGCCGGTCTCGGTGGTCGCCACGGCGGGTAAAAACATCCTGCGGATGCCCTGCCACTTCGCGGCGGGCGCCGTCGAGCGCGCCAGCTGGGACAGCCGCGCCCCCCTCGATCTGGGCCGCTCGGACGGTGTGCAGTTCTATTTCTTCTGCGACGATCCCGGCCCCGTCGCCGATTTCTGCGCCTACTTCCACAGCGGTGACGGCTGGTACCGGGCCCATTTCCAGCCGCCCGCCCCGGGCCGCTGGTGCCTGATCCAAATCGCCAAATCCGACACCCAAATCGAGGGCCAACCCGCCGGCTGGAGCCGGATCGACACCCTGCGGATCTCCGCCTGGCGGGGCCAGAACACCGACACCGAATTCCACCTGGCCCATTGGGGCTACCTGGACGTGGACCGGCCCATCGGGATCGTCCGGGCCGAGTCCGTCATGGCCGATCCGGCCCGCCCTGACCAATCGCCCCAGGAATATTGCCAAATCCTCCGGCAATATCTCGAAACCCTGGGCCTGCCGTCCTGCACGCTTGGCGACCTCGACCTGACTGGCGAGCTGCTGGGACACTATCCGCTGATCATCCTGCCGCACAACCCCTCCCTGCCGGAGCGTTCCCAACAGGCAATCCGTGACTATCTCCAGGGCGGCGGAAAGATTATCGCCTGCTATCACCTGTCGGATTCCCTGGCCGAGACGATCGGCATCCGCATCGGGTCCTACCTTCGCCGCAGCGACGCGCTGCAATTTGCCTCCATCCGCCCGTCGGAGAGGCCGCTGGAGGGGATGCCCCCGATCACCCAGCAGGATTCCTGGAACATGTACGAGGCCGCCCCCCTGGATGCCCGCGGCCGCGTCGCGGCCTGGTGGTTCGATCCCCAAAATCGCTCCACCGGCAAGGCCGCCATCGTGGCCGCAACAAACGGCATCTTCGTCTCGCACGTCCTGACTCGCGAGGACCCTTCCGCCAAGGCGCAGCTGCTGCTGGCCATGCTGGCCGAGCTTGAGCCCGATCTGAAACAGCAGGTCGCCACTCAGTCGCTGGAAACCTGCGGCCGGTTCGGCACCTACGCCGATTTCGCCGCCGCCCGGCGGGAGATCGCCGCCCGGGCCACCGAGCAAACCACCCCACTGTTGCGGCAGGCCGATCAATACCTCAACCAGGCCCGCCAATGCCTTGAAGCCAAGGACTACTTTGAATGCCTGGCCCAGTGCCATCGGGCCCAGGACGCCCTGCGGGAGGCTTACTGCACGGTGCTCCCTTCCGCTACCGGCGAGCATCGGGCCTTTTGGTGCCACAGCGCCTCCGGGATCGCCGGGATGGACTGGGACCGGGCCATCCGGATCCTGGCCGAGAACGGCTTTACCGCCATTTTGCCCAACATGCTCTGGGCCGGCGCCGCCTACTACCCCAGCGAGGTTTTGCCCCGGGCCGAGGGGCCAGACCAGGCCGACCAGATCGCCCTGTGCCTGGCCGCCTGCAAAAAGTACGGCATCGCCTGCCACGTCTGGAAGGTCAATTACAACATGGGCTCGCGGACGCCGCGGTCCTTTCGGCAGCGGATGAAGGAGCAGGGCCGCACGCAGGTGGATTTCGACCAAACGGCCAACGACCGCTGGCTTTGCCCGTCGCATCCGGACAACCAGACGCTGGAGATCGAGTCGATGCTGGAGGTGGCCCGCAACTACGACGTCCAGGGCCTGCATTTCGACTACATCCGCTATCCCGGCCGCCAGGGCTGCTTCTGCGCGGGCTGCCGCCAGCGGTTTGAAGCGGCCATCGGCCGTAAGGTCGAGCCCTGGCCCGCCGCGATCCGCCAGGACGAAACGCTGGAGCAGCGCTGGCTCGATTTCCGCCGCCGGCAGATCACCACGGTGGTATCGGCCGTCGCCGAACGCGGCCGGAGCCTGCGGCCAAATCTGAAGATCTCCGCGGCCGTCTTTAACAACTGGCCGGTGCACCGCGACGAGGTCGGCCAGGACTGGAAGCTCTGGTGCGAGAAGGGGTATCTCGATTTCGTCTGCCCGATGGACTACACCGCCTCGAGCAGCCATTTCCAGGGCATGATCGAAAGGCAGCTGGCCTGGTCGGCGGGCGTGCCCTGCTATCCGGGGATCGGCCTTAGCACCTGGACGGACGCCGACGAGATCATGCTGTGCATCGAGCAGATCCAGATCACCCGCCAACTGCACACGGGAGGATTTACCATATTCAACCTGGCCGCCCGCGAGGCCCGCGAGATCCTGCCCCTCCTGGGCAAGGGCCTGACCCGCCCCGCCGGCCCGTGAGCTCCAGCGAAGGCCGGCCGGCTCATGCTGGTTGTCCATAAGAGCAACGCTATGCCGGGCCTTCAGCCTGTCACGTGCGGTGCTTTTTCATAGACCGCAACCTCTGACGCCAAAACAACCGCGTTCGATTCAGACCTGCGAAGCAACTTTCTAACGTCATGCGATCCACTTTTGCCGAATGTTACGCAGACTCGCGACGAAGAGGATACCGCAGAATGCCGCCAGCAATCCGACGTCCAGCGTCAACGGCATCCGGCCTGCATGGCGGATCGAGGCGTGTAGCACGTCTGCCCCATAGGTCAGCGGCAGGACATACGCCACCGGCCGCAGCCAGACGGGAAGATGTTCGATGGGGAAGAACAGCCCGCACAGAAAAATCATCGGGAAGCGGAAGAAGTTCGAGAACGTCTGGGCCTCGAAAACCTCCTTCACGGAAACGGCGATGAACAATCCCAGGAAAGTGGAGCTGACGGCGATCAAGAATACGACGGGTGTAAGGATCGTCCACTTGACCGCCGACAGGTCGGTCAGTAACGATGCGATGAGGATCGGGACGAAAGCGTTGACCACGCCGAAGAGGATCGCCCCAGCGGTCTTGGCCAGCATGAGCAGCTCCAGCGAGATGGGGGCCAGCAAGAGTCGCTCGAACGACCGCCCCTTTTTCTCGAACGTTACGGTTACGGAAAGGACGCTGGTTGCGCCAAAAAGGATGCTCAGCGCCACCAGGCCTGGAAGCAGATCAGGAAGACTTTCCATCCCCAGTCCGGAGCGAATGGAGAACATGGCGATCCAGACCAATGGAAACAGCACGCCCCAACTGATATTCGGCGGCTTGAGGTAGTAAGACCGCATGTCCTTGGTCAGGATGTTCCAGAATGCGATCCAGGACTTCATGCGCCGTCTCCCTTCCCCGCCTTCTCCTTTTCCTGCTTCATCGTGCCGGCCTCGATGCCGGTGACGCGAACGAATACATCCTCCAGCGAAGGGCGGACTTTGCGAGCCTCGGAGACCTCCGCGCCACAATCCTCCAGGAGCCGAACCAAGGAACCCACCCGAACGGGCCCGGACGATTCGACTCGAATGACGCCGCCCGTGACCATCTGACATTGAAGGTTCGGGAACTCGGCCGTGATCTTCTGGCACAGCCTTGCGGCGTCATTTGAGACGGTGAACTGCACCGTGTGACGACCATCAGTTTGACACACCAGGTCCTCAACCGCGTCGGTGCGAACGATGCGACCTTTGACGATGAAGGCGATACGTCGGCACAGCCGTTCGGCCTCTTCAATGTAATGCGTCGTCAGAAAGACCGTCGTGCCGGCCGCATTGAGTGCGGCGATGAGTTGACGGATCCGGCGGGCGCTGGCCACGTCTATGCCCGTGGTCGGCTCATCAAGGAACAGGATGGGCGGCGCGTGGATGATCCCGGCGGCGATGGTGAGTTTGCGCTTCATGCCTTTGGAGTAGCCGCCGAACTTCCGACCCGCCGCGTCCGCCAGACCAAAAGTCTCCAGCAACTGATCCGCCCTGGCCTGGCGCCCAGCCTTACGCATCCCGTACAAGGATGCGCAGAAGCAGAGGTTCTCAAAACCCGTAAGCTCGGGATACAGATTGCTTTCGTCAGGAACGACCCCGATCAAATGCTGGGCGGCTTTGGGGTTCTTCGAGCAGTCGATCCCCGCAATGCGGATTGTACCTGCGTCCGGCCGGGCCAGACCGGTGAGCATGTTGATGGTCGTGGTCTTCCCCGCCCCATTGGGGCCGAGAAACCCGAACATCTCGCCGTTGCGGACGCTAAATGAAATATCATTTACCGCGATAATCTTGCCGAAAGCTTTTGTTAATCCTCTAACTTCAATCATACCGGCGTGTTCCTTCAGCAATTTTCCTTGAATCATTTGGCCTTATGAGCGGGCAGTGATTTCGTATGTTCCCTGTTCAGACTTCCATTCGCGATTGATCAGCCCTTTGGACTCCATTTCCTTCAATATTTCGGCGATGTCGCCAAGGTCATACGACATAATATCCACCAAGTCGGTTTGCTGCATCGGACCACCGTGCTGACGCAACATGGATAGTAGTTCACGTTGCTCAGAGGGAAGCGTTTTCCGCTCATTGCCAGTCAGGCCATCCGATGCCACCGTTCTGCGATGAATAAACCAAACCAGCAGGATGACAACCACAATTAAACCCGTGATGAATAAGACAACCATCCAGGGCTCGTAAGGAAAGTTGTGATGTGAATGTCTCATAATTCAGCCTTTCTATCGACCCCGTTTTCGCGTCACACCGTTATAACCTTGTCCAGATCCCAAATTGCTGCGTAACGACCTTTCACGGTTAATATGTTCAGAAGTAGTTTTTCTGAAGAGCAGTCCAAGAAAGCCGGCGATTGAAACGATCCCGGTCTCAATTCGCGGTTCCGTCTGTGGCGCTTGCCCTGGCTTCCAGAAAAGAGTGCTTGCAGCGTCGGCAAGCTCAAAACCCGTATTTTGAGCCAATGCTACGATCCCGGCTACGGTTAGAAAATGAGCCCTCGCATACACGGGATGCCCCTTGGAGGCTTTTTCGATGTATTCTCTGCCCCAGGGACAGTCGGCCGGAACTGTCCCAAGCAGCAGGGACCCGCGTGGGTGTAATACTCGACGGCATTCCCTCAGAGCTTCTTGAGAATTCGCGACGAAACAGAGAGTTAATGCCATGAGAACTCCATCAAAGCAATGATCCGGAAAGGGGAGATTCTCGGCGATTCCTTCGCAGGTCACGATACCACGCCGGGCTGCAACTACAAGCATTCGCGGTGCTGGATCAATCCCTTTGGCTATGCCCAGGGTAGAAGCGAAACGACCGGTGCCGACGCCAACTTCCAGCCAATGCCCTGGACACTTTTCGTAAAGTGTGCGTAAAAATTTCACTTCGGCGCCAAAAATAACCATACCTTCCGCTGTGTCGTACCACTGATCGTATGCATCCACAATGGCGTCGAATGCTTTTTTCATGCGAACTTATCCTTGGGATGATCCTGGCTAAACCGTCACCAGCCTGTCGGAGTCGCGCACGACCTCATAATGATCTTTCAGTGTGGATAGTGGACAAATTTCCGAACCTTCAGACTTCCTCAGCTTTAGACAGGCTCCACAGGCCAGGAACTCCCCGCCGGCATCCAGCACCTTTTGTGCTTGAGTTTTTACGTCAAACTGCGAGTCTTCAATCTTGTCGATATCCACTCCTTTGCCGGAAAGAAAAATGCGCACCTGATCTCCCTGTTCAAGGCCGTAGAGAGCAAGCCGCAAGGCATTGAAAACCGTCTCCGGGTCGGTTTGGGTAATAATCAGTCCGAGTTTCATATACTTCACTCTCCTTGTTTCTGGTTTTGATTTGCGGTACAGGGATGTTTTTTCGCATCGCCGTGACACATGCGTACCTGCTCCGCTGAACATTCCTCTGGTTTACCTTTCAGGTTTTCTGGTTTTTGGCACCCTTTTTTGCTTTCATTGCAACAACACATGGCTTAGCTCTTTTCCTGTATGTGTTGGTTCCGATGTCCAGCAATTGATCTATTGCCTCTCGCCACTTGGCAAGAGTTTGTTCATTAAGCCGATAGTGAACGTAAAAGCCGCGCTTCTCGTCTATCACAAGATCGGTATCACGGAGTATACGAAGGTGCTGAGAGACGGCTCCCTGTGTAACGTCCAAACGAGCGGCCAGGGCATTCACACACAGGGCCCGGCCCTTAAGAAGCTGTACAATCTGCACGCGGGTGTCTACGGACAACACCTTCAGTAGGCGTGCTAACTTTTGCGTTTCCTCAGACATATTCTAGTATCCGCTAATATACTAATCCGCCATGGCCTGACGGTCAATAAGAATTCCACAACATTATCAGGTGGGTAGAAGCGTCGGGAAAGCCATGCCGTTTTGCGCTGCGAATACCGCATATAGCGCCCAAACATTTCTCCGAAACAACATGTCTATTCGGCAAGCACTTACTGATGAAGTGTCGTTCGCGTCGAACCGTAAAAAAAAGCCCGCCGGAAATCCGGCGGGCCTTATCGTTCAAGAAACAGTTGTGACAACCGCGAAAATGCGCTGACGAACCATTCAGCCTCCGTTGCCGGTGGCCGAACGTCTAGTTCATCCCTAGAAAGGAGGTGATCCAGCCGCAGGTTCCCCTACGGCTACCTTGTTACGACTTAGCCCCAGTTACCAGGCTTACCATCGGCA
>JAFGFX010000132.1 GCA_016930855.1 Sedimentisphaerales bacterium
CGACCGCGTAAATGCTTAAACTATCGGACCCCGACAGAGGTCTTCTGGGGCAAACCTATGCGTTGCGCTTCAGATTGAAATTTGGGCGTTCTTTCTGTTACTGGCTTTCTGTCACCGGTCCGCGGTGGCCAGGCCGCGCCGGCCGGACAGCGAGACGGCGGGGTGAGGATATGAAACTGGAAAAATATTCGATCGGCGTGGGCGACCGCTTCGGCCGGCAGGGCCTGGCGCAGTTGGCCGCGGTCCAGAAGGCGCAGCAGCAGGGCCTGGCGATCGTGCCGGTCTGGAACAAGTCGCACCGGGAGCATACCATCATCCACACCACGCCGGCGGCGGTCCGCGCCGAGGCGGACGCCGCCGTGCGGGAGGGCGGCTGGCAGGGCCGCTATTACGTCGATGCCGATCATATCGGGCTGCACAACGTCGATGTGTTTCTCGAATCGAGCGATTTCTTCACCCTCGATATCGCCGCGGCCATCGGCCAGACGGCGGCCCCGGAGGCGATCCGTCAGTACGTGGATCATCTCGACGTTTACCTCGGCCCGCTGCGGATTGACGGCGTGGCCGAGACCTTCGAGGTCACCCGCGGCCGGATCGAATGGATCGCCTCGAAGTATCTCGAGGCGATCCGGCAGGCCGGGTGCATCTACCGGCACATCGAGGCGGCCAAAGGGCCGGGCAACTTCGTCACGGAGGTCTCGATGGACGAGTCGCACGAGCCCCAGACGCCGCTGGAGATGTTTTTCATCCTGGCGGCCCTCGCCGCCGAGGGCGTCCCCGTCCAGACCATCGCCCCCAAATTCACCGGGCGGTTCAACAAGGGCGTGGATTACGTCGGGGACACAGCGCAGTTCGCCAAGGAGTTCGAGGAGGACCTGGCGGTGATTCGCCGGGCGGCGCAGGAATTCGATCTGCCGGAGAATCTCAAGCTCAGCGTCCATTCCGGCAGCGACAAGTTTTCGATCTACGCCCCCATGCGCCAGGCGATCCGGAAATACGATACGGGGCTGCATATCAAGACGGCCGGCACGACCTGGCTGGCGGAGCTGGGCGGCCTGGCCGTCTCCGGCGGCGAGGGGCTCCAGATCGCCCGGCAGGTCTACCGCCGCGCCCGGGGCCGGTTCGATGAGCTCTGCGGGCCGTACGCCACGGTGATTGATATCGACCGGGATCAGCTTCCCTCGCCCGACGAGGTGGAGACCTGGACCGGCGGCGAGTTCGCCGATACCCTGCGGCACGATCCGGCCTGCGAGAATTACAATCCGCACTTCCGCCAACTGCTGCACGTCGCCTACAAGATCGCCGCCCAGATGGGATCCCGCTACCTGGACGCCCTGGAGGCCCACCGGCAGGTCATCGCCTCCGAGGTGACCGAGAACCTCTACGAGCGGCATATCAAGCCGGTCTTCCTGGACTAATCCGGCGGGCTGACCAGGCCGTGAAGGCCGTGGGCCGCCGGGCCGTGGTGAGGGCGTCGCGGGGGCGGAGGGGCCAGAAGGCCGCTGGGGGGGACGTTGTACCGCCGGGTCAGCTTGTCTTTTCCTGCCTCCGCCGATTCCTGCCCGCCGTTAGGCGGTCTCTTCGCTCGGATCGACCAGACTGATGAGGGTATCGCCGGCCTTGGCCGTCAGGGTTCGGTCGGCCGTGAAGATCTCCAGGCGGCCCTCGGCGTCGATCAGGAACATGGCGATCGCCTTGTCGCCGTATCGCCGTTGATAGGCCTCGAAGTCGAACTCCTCGCTGAGCCGGGTTCTTTTCATGGCGGCGCCGTTGAGGAAGCGGTGATAGAGGTAGTGGAAGGTCATCTCGGGGCCGAACAGGATGCGGCCGCGCAGCTCGGGCGCGGTCGCCTCGGTCTCGGCCCCAGACAGGTTCTTGGCCGGCAGTTGATAGACTTCCTTGCGGCCGAAGGCGTGGGCAAAGCGCACCGACGCCAGGGCGTTGACCTCGTCGTTCGAGGTCAGCGCCAGCAGCCGGCCGATGGGATTGGTCTCCACCTCTTCGGCCACCCGGGCGGCGAAGATGCTGCCGTAGACGACCGGTAACCCCTCCATGCGGGCGGCGTTGACCTCGGGCCAACTGGTGTCGGCCAGCAGCACGGGGATGTGTTCGGCCTGGAGGGCCTGGGCGATCTGCCGCGCCCAGCGGTGGGCGCCCACCAGCAGGATGCCCCGCGGATTCGGCTGGGAGACGC
The DNA here is from genome assembly GCA_016930855.1 of Sedimentisphaerales bacterium. Taxonomy (GTDB): domain Bacteria; phylum Planctomycetota; class Phycisphaerae; order Sedimentisphaerales; family SM23-30; genus JAFGFX01. The sequence goes on from JAFGFX010000132.1 coordinate 2,195, forward strand.
CCAGGAGCCGGCCCAGCAGGGACGAGCTCAGGCCGTAATAGGCCACGGTCCCGATGATCACCATGAAGGTGATCGGCATCAGCCGGGCGGCCTCGGTCTGGCCCTGGGCCACCAGCCGCAGGGCCAGGATGGACGAGACCGCCGCGGCCACGATCCCCCGCGGCGCCATGTTGGCCAAAAAGAGCCGCTCCTTGCCGGTCAGTTTCGAGCCGGCGGTCGAGAGGGCGACCGCCAGCGGCCGCGCCGCCACGATCAGGACGACCAGGAACAGTACGCTGTTCATATCCAGATGCTTCAGGTCGGATATCCGCAGGCGGGCCGACAGGACGATGAACAGGATCGATATGAGCAGGACCCGCAGATCCTCCTTGAAATGGGCGATCCGCTCGACAGACACGCGCTTCTGGTTGGCCATCACGAAGCCCATCAGGGTGACCGCCAGGAGGCCCGATTCGCTCTGCAACACATTCGCCCCGACGAAACAGGCCAGCACGAACATCAGGACGATGGAGTTCTGCAGCAGGTCCGGCAGCAGGTGCCGCCGGATCGCCCACAGCAGGATGACGGCGCCCGCCAGGCCCGTCAGGCCGCCGGCCGCTATAGTCTTGAGCAGACTCAGCAGGGCGATCGACAGCGCCTGATCGTCGGCGTGGCTGGTGATGGCCTCGTAGACCAGCACCGCCAGGATGGCGCCGATCGGGTCGATGAGGATCCCCTCCCACTTGATCACCGACCCGATCCGCCGCGTCGGCCGGACGTGCCGCAGCAGCGGGATGATCACCGTCGGACCAGTCACCGACAGGATGGCAGCCAGCAGCACCGCCAGCTCGAGCGGCAGGTGCAGGATCCAGTAGGCCGCGGCCGACGTGGCCAGCACGCCGACGGCGGCGCCGACGGTCACCAGCAGCCAGACCACCCGGCCGGACTCCCGCAGCTCGGCGAGTTTCAGGCTCAGGCCGCCTTCGAACAGGATCACCGCCACCGCCAGGGAGACGAAGGGAAACAGCAACTCGCCGAAGAGACCGTCCGAGTCAATCAGGAAGGGGGCCAGGATCCGGCCCAGCGGGCTGTCGGCCTCCAGCAGGCGGCCCAGGGGACCGGCCAGCAGGCCGAACACCAGCAGCAGCAGAATCGCCGGCAGGCGAAACCGCCAGGCCAGGTACTGGGCGAGGATGCCCAGCACGATGATGGTCGCCAAACTGATCAGGACGCCTTCATCCATAATCGACAGGTCCGATCCCTATCAGGTGACTGCCGCACGCGGCCGGCGCCGGCGCGGGCGCCCGCCGGTTCAATCGAGCTTGAGTTCCTGCTGATAGTGGGGCACGGCGATTTCCCAGGGGACCTTGGTCCGCAGGAACTCGGCGAACTTGTGGCAGACCTCCTCTTCGCCGTGGACGAGGAAGAGCCCGCGCGGATGGTTTTCCATGCCGCCGAGCCATTTGAGCAGTTCCTCGCGGTCGGCATGGGCCGAAAAGCCGCCGATTCGCTCGATGCGGGCCCGCACCGGGCGCTTCTGGCCGAGGATGCGGACCTCGTCAGGCTCTTCGAGGATGTGCCGGCCGAGGGTGCCGACCGCCTGGTAGCCGACGAACAGGATCGTGCTTTCCGGCCGGGAGATGTTGTTGACCAGGTGATGCTTGATGCGGCCGCCGGTGCACATGCCGGAGCCGGCGATGATGATCACCGTGCCCTTGATCTGGTTGATCGCCTTGGACTGGCTGGTGGTGCGGCTCATGGTCAACCCGGGGAAATCGAAGGGGCTCTCGCCCGCCCGTACCCGTTGCTTCATCTGCTCGTCGAACATCTCCGGATGGTTCTGGAACACCTCGGTGACCCGCACGGCCATGGGACTGTCCAGAAAGGCCAGCAGGGGGCAGATCTTTTTTTCCCGAAAGAGGTCGTTCAGGTAGTACAGCAGCTCCTGCGACCGCTCGATGGCGAAACTGGGGATCACCAGGTTGCCGCCGGCCCGGCAGGTCTCCTCGACGATTTCGGCGAGCCGGTCCTTGACGTCCTCGACCGGTTCATGCACGCGGTCGCCGTAGGTGGATTCCAGCAGGATGTAGTCGGCCTCGCGGAACAGGTGGGGGTCGCGCAGGATGGGTTTGTCCCGCCGGCCCACGTCGCCGGAGAACAGCAGCGAGCGGGATTCGCCCTTTTGCTCGATCTTCAGCTTGATCACGGCGGAGCCGAGGATATGGCCGGCGTTGTGAAACGTCGCCGTGATGCCGGCGGCGACGGCGACCGGCTGGGCGTAGCGAACCGGGGCGTACAAGGGACCGCAGGCCTCGGCGTCGGCGGCGGTATAGAGCGGCTCGTAGGGGTGCGGACCCTGGCGGCCTTCCTTCTGGTGCCGTTTTTTCTTGTAGGCGGCGTCTTCTTCCTGGAGGTGGGCCGAATCCAGCAGGACGATCTGGGCGATCTCGGCGGTGGCACTCGTGCAGAACACCTTGCCCCGGAAGCCCTCCTTGACCAGCTTGGGCAGCCAGCCGCAGTGGTCCACGTGGGCGTGGGTCAGCAGGACGGCGTCCAGTTGGGCCGGCGGGATGGGAAAGTCGTCCCAGTTGCGCTCGCGGAAGGGCCGCTCCTGATACAGGCCGCAGTCGATCAGCAGCTTGACGCCGTCGGCCTGGACCAGGTAGCGCGAGCCCGTGACGTTTTGCGCCGCCCCCAGGAAGGTGAGTCGAATATTCATGTTTGACCTCGCGTTGGATGTTTTTATTATGTCAGGCATGGTATTTCATTGTCGCCGGGATGTCAAGTTTGCCCTCCGTGGCGGCGCGGTGATTTCCGGTATCGAGCTGAAACAGGATATGGCGCCGCCGCAGGGGGCACGATAGGCGCGAGAGTCTGTTCTTGCCAATACGGATAGAAAGTGGTTGGCCACATGGCGGAGGAATTCGTCAGCGAATTGATTCAGCCGGTGGCCGGCTCCTTCGATCGCCGGGCCATGAGCCGGGCGGAGCCGGGATTGCCGGGCCGTTTCCGCTGGCGCGGTCAGGAGTATACGGTCATCGAGGTCCTGCGGGCCTGGAAGCAGTCCGGCCCGGATCGGGACGGCAGCGGCCAGATGTATCTCCGCAAGCACTGGTACGAGGTCCGCACCGACCGGGGATTGATCATGAAGATCTATTTCGAGCGTCAGGGCCGCTCGCCGGGCGCGGCCAGGAAGCGCTGGTGGCTCTATGCGATCAGTCGCCAGGAGGATTGACTATCCGGGTTAAAGCGCCAGTTGCAGGATTTCGGTCAGTTCGTCTTGCTGAAGGGCGATGGGATTGCCCTTCATGCTGCCGGCCTTTTGGGCCTTGGCGACCGCGGCGGAAAAATCCTCCGGCCGCAGGCCGAATGTTCGCAGCGGCGCGACGGACAGGTCCCGGCAAAGCTGCTCGATCCAGGCGGTGCCCTCTTCCGGCGCGGTGGCGGTCTTGCCGGTAAGGATCTGGGCCAGTTCGGCAAACCGCCCCAGGCCGGGCGCATCGGCCGCCCGCTGCCGCAGGGCGCGGATGTTCGCCGCCATCACGAACGGTAGCAGCCGGGCGCACAGGGCACCGTGGCCGGCCGCCAACATGCCGCCCAGCGGGCCGGCGAATCCGTGGACGGCGCCCAGCTTGGCGTTGGACAGGGCCAGGCCCCCGGCCAGACTGGCCAGCGACATATCCTGACGGGCTACGTGGTCGGCACCGTGTACATACGCCTTGAGCAGGGAACGCGCCGCCAGCCGCAGGCCCTCCCGGCAGATACCGTCCGTCAGCGGATTGGCCCGGCAGGAGACGAACGACTCGATCAACTGCGTCAGGGCGTCCATGCCCGCGTGGGCGGTCACCGCCGGGGGAGCGCTAAGGGTAAGCTCCGGATCCACCACGGCCAGCCGCGGCAGCATCCAGGGGTGCCGCATGCTGACCTTGACCCGTTGGTCCGGGACGCCGAGAACGGCGTTGCTGGTCACCTCCGCGCCGGTGCCCGCGGTGGTCGCTATGGCGATATAATCCGCCGGCGGCCGCTGCAAGGGACGGCCCTGGCCGACCACCTCGAGGTACTCCATCAGGTCGCCCGTGTTGGTCAGCAGGGCGGCGACGACCTTGCCGGTGTCCAGCACGCTGCCGCCGCCGAGGCCGATCACCACGTCGCTCTCGAACCGGCGGGCCTGCCGGACGGCGTCGGCGGCCGTTTCGATGGTCGGTTCGCCGGTGACGCAATACGATGTGCAGGATAGTTGGCGTTGTTCGAGCTGTTGGCGCAGCCGCTCGGCCCGCTGCGGCCGACTGCCGGTGATCAGGAAGACCCGCCGGCCCCGTTCGGCGGCGGCCGGTGCCGCCTGCTCCAGCGCACCAGCGCCGAAGACGATCCGTCCGGCCGTGGCGAATTCGAAATTTAAGACGTTTCCCGCATGGATAGGCATATCTTGATCGATCCCTTCGTCCGCCCGCGATCCGCGGTCGCACGCGGCCCGCGGTTTCAGCCGGAAAAGGTCGGCAGGGGGCGGCCGTGCTTGTAACACCGGTAATAATACCACAGACCGCCGAAGATGGCGATGTTGGCCAGCCAGGAGTGTTTCTTGAAGGGCAGCAGTTTCAGCCTCGCGAACGCCGAGCGGGGGTGGTAGAAATCGCAAAAGGCGGCCAGTTGGGCCTGGGCCAACTGCCGGCGGGTCATCTGTTTCGGCTGGAACACCACGGTCGCGCCGTTGTATTTTTCCCAATCCCGAGTTAAGAGCCGGCCCTGCTTTTGGTATTCGCTAAAGAGTGCCGTTCCGGGATAGGGCGTCAGGATGGGATAGCAGCTCATTACGAGACCGGCCTTGCGGGCGAAGCGGACTGTTTGACGGCAGCTCTGCCAGGTGTCGTTGTCGAAGCCGAAGACAAAGGAACCCCAGAGGCTGATCTGGTGGGCCTGGATCCGGCGGATCCGTTCGAGATAGGTTTCCGCCTTGACGTAGCGCTTGCGGGCCTCGGTCAGGGTCTTGGGGTCGGGGCTCTCCAGGCCCAGGATGAGCCCCTGGCAGCCGCTGCGCCGCATGGCGGCCAGCAGGATCGGATTGTTGCTGATCAGGATGTCGCATTGCGAGGCCCACTTGATCCGCAGGGGAATCAGCTCCTGGCAGAGCTCCAGGGCCCATCTCTGGTTGCCGGCGAAGTTATCGTCGCTGAAGATGAAGAAGTGGCTGCCCCGAGCCTGGGCGGTGCGGATCTCCTCGACGATGGCCGGGATCGAGCGTTGGCGGTAGCGCCGTCCGAAGATGGCCGGCGTGGTGCAGAAGCTACAGTTGTGCGGGCAGCCCCGGGTGGTCTGGATGGGATTATAGACCAGGTAATCCTTCGGATCGAGCAGGTCCTTGCGCGGCGTGGCGATGGGGGCCTCCGGATACGATTGCCAGTGGTAGCTGGCCTGCAGCACCCGGCCGGCCGCCAGGTCGTTCAGGGCATGCGGCAGGGTGCCCTCGGCGTCCCCGATGCACACCGCGTCGGCATGCTGGGCGGCCTCCTCGGGCAGGGCCGAGGGATGGATGCCGCCCAGGATGACCTTGACCCCCAGCCGGCGGTAGTCGTCGGCGATCTGGTAGGCGCGTTTGGCCTGGGTGGTCATCGCCCCGATCCCGACGACGTCCACGTCCGCGCGGGCCTGGTGGGGCCCGTCCAGCAGGCATTCGTCGATGATCTCCACCCGCCAGCCGGCCGGCGCGACCGCCGCGCAGATCGCCAGGTTCACCGGCATGAACAGGGCCCGCCGCCCCCAGGTGATCTTGGCGATGACATCGGGCAGGGTGATGGTGCTCAGGGGGCTGTTCGGATTGATCAGACGCAGTGTGGGCATGGGTTCGGTTCCTGCACGGATTGGCCGCGGCGCCGCATCGTTGCGGCCTGCTTGGGCAAGGATGCGGATTCGGTTCGCCCGCGCTGGCCGTCGCGGGGCCGGGCTTATTCGTGGCGCAGGGCCACGATCGGGTCCACTTTAGCGGCATGGATCGCCGGGTACAATCCAAAAAGCACGCCGATCGACATGCTGATGATCAGCGGCAGGAGGATGCCCTCCAGCGTGACCACGGTGGCCATCCCCGAGAAATAGGTGATCAAAAAGGGGATCAGGATGCCCAGGCCCAGCCCGATCAGGCCGCCCGTCATCGACAGCACGATCGTCTCGATGAGGAACTGGTAGACGATCTGGCGCCGCTTGGCCCCGATCGCCCGGCGGATGCCGATCTCCCGCGTCCGCTCGGTCACGGAGGCCAGCATGATGTTCATGATGCCGATCCCCCCGACCAGCAGGCTGATGCCGGCGATGGAGCCCAGGACGATGTTGAAGGTCCGCTTGGCGGCCTCCGCCTGCTTTTTCAGGGCCAGCGGCACGCTGAGCAGGTAATCCTTCTTGGAGTGGAATCGGGCCAGCATCTGCTCGATGCCCGCCGCCACGGCCTCCACGTGCTCGACCGCGTCCACCTGCACGATGACCTGGTGCAGCTCGACCAGCTCCTGCACGCGGGAGCCCGAGGTGCGCTTGGAATACACGTCCCCGAAATAGTCCTGGGCCACCGCCAGGGGGATATAGACGTCCACCTCCTGGTCGGGGATCTGGATGTTGCCCGCCTGGCCGCTCTCGTTTTGGACGATCCCGACGACCTCGAACTGGTCCCCGCCGATCCGAATCGCCTGGCCGATGGTATGCTCGGTGGCCAGCAGCTTGCGGGCGCCGAACTCGGTCAGCACCGCCACCGGCGATCGATCCTCCTGGTCCGCCGCGAGCAGGACGCGGCCGGCGGTCATCACCCGGGGCACCAGCTCGAACCATTCCGGCACGGTCCCCACCACCCGCAGTTCCATCGTGCGCTCGCCCAGACGCGAATCCTTGCGCAGCAGTTTCACCGGCGCCGCCTGCTGAATATGGCTGAAACTCCCGATGATCCGGTCGTAGTCCTGGTACTTCAGACCGTAGATGCTCATGTGGGAATGGGCGGTGCTGGTCGCTTCCTCCTCGGCGGATTTGATCGAGGTGATGATGATGTTGTTGCTGCCCAGCTTGCGGATCTGCTCGAGCACCTCCTGGCTGGCGCCCTCGCCCACCGACAGCATGGCCACCACGCTGCCCACCCCGAAGACCACGCCCAGCATGGTCAAAAACGAGCGCAGCTTGTGCAAAAGCAGGTTCTCGATGCCGAGAAGGATGTTGCGGGAAATCTTAGTCTGGTGCATGGGAGTTCTCGATCCGTTCGATGACGCCGTCGATCATGTGCAGCCGGCAGTGCGCGTAGTCGGCGATGTTGGCTTCGTGGGTGACCATGATGATGGTCTTGCCCTCCCGGTTGAGCGCCGCGAGGATCTCCATGATCTGCAGGCCGGTGGCCGAATCCAGGTTCCCCGTGGGCTCGTCGGCGAAGATCACCTGCGGATCGTTGGCCAGGGCCCGGGCGATGGCCACCCGTTGCATCTGGCCGCCGGAAAGTTCCGTGGGCCGGTGGTCCAGGCGGTCGCCCAGGCCGACGACCTCGGCGAGCTGGCGGGCCCGCCGGCGGCTGGCGGCGGCGGACCAGCCCAGGTAGTACAGGGGCAGTTCAATGTTCCGCTGCACGGTCAGTTGGGGGATCAGGTTGAAGCTCTGGAAGATAAAGCCCAGATGCCGCAGCCGCAGGTCGCTCAGGGCGTCGTCGTCCAGGCGGTTCACGTCGTGGCCTTCCAGGTAGTATTGCCCCGAGGTCAACCGATCCAGGCAGCCCAGGATGTTCATCAGGGTGCTCTTGCCCGAGCCGCTGGGGCCCATGATGGCCCAGAAGCTCCCGCGGCAAAACGAGATGCTCACGCCGGCCAGGGCGTGGACCTGCTGGGTGCCCATCTGATAGAGCTTGCGGGCGTTCTCCAGCCGCACGATGGCCGA
>JAFGFX010000133.1 GCA_016930855.1 Sedimentisphaerales bacterium
ACCTAGCGGTTAACAGCCGCTCGCTCTACCGATTGAGCTATCGGGGAATGATTTACTTGCTCACTTTCTGAGGACCCGCTGGCCGCACGGTTTTCTGAGGCCCGGCCGGATCGTTCTGTCCGTCGGAAAAACAGCATACATGCGGCGATTCCGGTTCAACGCCGTCGGCGATTCCGGCTCAGGGCCATCGGCGGGCCCGGCTCAGGGCCGTTTCGCCAAAGACATATATACTAGTAAGTCGGCTGGTTTTGTCAAGGATTCAGTTCGAATCGGGGTGATTTCTTAAGTTCATTAACATCAGGTCTTTATGGGCGATCTGGTCCGGCGGGCCGCAGTTGGAGGTCTGCTAACATGCGGAAATCCTCCTCGGCGGGCCGGCCCTCGGTGGTCAGGTAGTTGCCGACCATCATGCCGCTGGCCCCGGCGTGGAACATCCAGCTTTGCAGGTCCCGCAGGCAGCGCTCCCGGCCGCCGGCCAGCTTGATGGGTTTGTCCGGCAGGACGAAACGGAACATCGCCACCGCCTGCAAGGCCTCCAAGGGGGCCAATGGCTCGATATCACCCAGCGGCGTGCCGGCGATCGGATTTAAGAGGTTCAGCGGCACCACATCCACATCCAGTTCCCGCAGGGTCAAGGCCAGATCCACCCGGTCCGCCGGCGATTCACCCATGCCCAAAATGCCCCCGCAGCAGACCTCCAGGTCCGCCAGATGCGCCGCCCGGACGGTCGCCAGGCGATCCTCGTACCGGTGGCTGGTCACAATCCGGGGGAAAAAACGGGCGGAGGTTTCCAGATTATGATTGTAACGCTTTACGCCGCAATCCTTTAAGCGTTCAGCCTGCCCGGCGGTCAGACACCCCAACGACGCGCAGCATTCCAGGTGTCCGCCGGAGGAGATCTCGCGGAAAACCGACTCCAGCCGTGTGATGTCCGCATCCACCGGCCCGCGGCCGCTGGAGACGATCCCAAACGCGTCGACAGACCATCCCCGGGCCTGCTCGGCCGCCGCAAGCAACTGCCGAGGCTCGGCCGTGTGGGGGACCAGGCCGCCAGAGCCATGCCTGGACTGGGCGCAGAACCGGCAGTCCTCGCTGCAGGGCGCCGTTCGGGCCGAGGCGATCGAACAGAGATGAATTCGGGATCCAAACCTCTGACGGCGGATCCGGTTGGCCCAGACGAACATCTCCAGGCGATGTTCCGGCGGTGCCTGCAATAAAAACAGGGCGTCTTGGCGGCCGATTTCGCCGCCGGCGAGGACCGTTTGACCCAGGCGGGTAATGGTTTGGGAACTATCCATAGTCAACATTTCAATTTATGCCTTCCAACGAAATGCATCTATCAGGAAGTTCGGCCATGTCGGTTTGGCCGGTTCGTTTGCCCTGCCCGGCGGAGTAAACTGCTTGTCTTGGGACAGTCGGTGCCAAAAGGATACTCGGTATCGGTAATTTTGTAATCCGGAATTGCCCGACGCGGAACGGTCAAACGGGTAGCTGATTTTCAACCGGCGTGGCGTGCCATGCTGCGATCCGATCACTTTTGACCGGCGGCAGGACGCTGCTTCCTTACCGGCCGCGCCGGCGTTGTTCCAGAAGCTGTTATCTCGCCCGCCGCATCGAGGTGATGTGGTCATCACTTCGGTCGCCGTTTGTCGGGGGCCAGAATCGGCCTTCAGGAACAACGGCTCCTAGGGCACCACGGTGGTGCTGGGGCGGCGGGGGCGGGTTTGGCCGGCCGGCGCCGTACCGGCTCCCGGCGTGCCGGTCCCGCCGGCCGGCGGCGTTACGTTGAAATTGGCGGATCCGGCCGGCTGGAAGATGGCCACCAGGTCCACGCTGCCCAGGTCGCGGATCAAGCCGTTGCGGTCCACGCCGTAGGCCGAGAGCCGCTGGGACATGACGTTGACCACCCAGAGCAGATCGGTGTCCGTGTCCATCCGGGAGGTGGTCGCCACGTAGCTGCCGGCCCGCACACTGTCGCCGGCGTAGGCCGTCCGGCCGGGGAGGTGCTCCAGCAGCAGGATGCCGCTCATGATGGCCGCGGTGGCGATCAGAAAGGCAATCAGGGTATTTTGAGTGTTGGATTTGGACAGCATCGCTATTCTCCTTGGCGGCGGATCGGCCGCGCTGGCCGACCCGTCGATTGGTCCGTTCGGTCAAAAGCCCCAGGGAATGGAACTGGCGATCTCCACGACCTGGCCCACCTCGATCTGGCCGGTGGTCTTGTTGTACCGGCAGGTGGTCAGCTGATGGGTGCCCATGTCGATGATCCAGACGGCCTCGGAGTCTTCATCCAGCCGGCCCGAGACCAGCAGGTAATCAAAGGGGCGGACCTGGCCATAGGCCCGGGGCAATCCCACCCAACTGAAGATCACCGCCGTCAACAACAGGATATTGACGCACAGCAGCAGGATCAGCCATCGATTTTTGGAGTGTGTCATGGAATCTCCCTCCCGCGGGGTGCCAAGGATAACTGCCGGTTCGATTATACGCCTTCAGACAGGTCCGACGCTGGCGGACCATCAAGCCCGTTGGATCGCGGCGCAAAGGTGTTGAGGGCGCCGGCGGGGCGTGTCAGTCCAGGTGGCTCCGCCGGGAGTTCTTGCAGCCCACGGCAATGGTCGCGGCGCCCAGGGCCGAGCCGATCAGCCAGGGCAGACCCGCCCAGGTACGCTTGTCTTTCGGGATGGCGCTGACGGTCTCTTCGGTCTTGGCCTTGCCCCGCTGGGCGTAGGCGGCCGGTGACAGCGACAATATCGCCAGTACGGCCAGCGTGACGATCCCAAAAATAATTCGTGGTGCCCTGCGTTTCATGGGTGCTCCTGGAGGTTGGTTCTGCGCCCTCTTGCCTGTTCGCCCGGCATTATACGCCCAACCGGCGGAGAACTCAAGGGGCAAATGATCCGGCCGCCGCCGGGGTACTCTCCACGGCCGGAGGGCCGGGATGACGGATCCCGGGACCGTCCGGCGGCTCTACAGGCCCAGAAATTGGAAAAAATGTGTATTGACGGACGCGGCTATCTGGTCATAATGAGGGGCCTTAAAGTCGAAAAGGGGGGATGTACCGGGATACGGTACCGGGGGTTATAAGCGCAACTATCGTTATTTCAAGAGGTTGCGTTCTGGCAGCGCCGGGTGGTTTCAAGGATCCAATGACTATGGACACAATGATTCGAGTCGATCAGTTGCGTCGGAGTTTCGGGCCGATTATCGCGGTGGACGGGATCTCCTTTTCGCTGACCAAGGGAGAGGTCCTGGGCTTTCTGGGGCCCAACGGGGCCGGCAAGAGCACGGCGATGAAGATGCTGGCCTGTTTCCTGGAGCCGGACAGCGGCTCGGCCCAGGTCTGCGGGCATGACATCCTCAAGGACCCCATCCAGGTCCGGCTAAATCTGGGCTACCTCGCCGAGCATGCGCCCGCCTACGGGGAGATGACGGTCGGGTCCTTTCTGAAGTTTATCTGTGACGCCCGTAACATCCGCGGCGCAGCGCGGACCAAGGCCATCGACCGGGTGGTCGGGCTCTGCTCGATCGAGTCGGTCTATCATCAGTCGATCGAGACGCTCTCCAAGGGGTATGTCCGCCGGGTGGGCCTGGCCCAGGCGCTGATTCACGATCCGCCGGTGTTGATCCTCGACGAACCGACCGACGGGCTCGATCCCAACCAGAAGCGCGGCGTCCACCAACTCATCAAGAAGATGGCCAAGGACAAGAGCATCATCATCTCCACCCACATCCTGGAGGAGGTCGAAGCCATCTGCACGCGGATCATCATCATCGCCCGGGGGAGCATCCGGGTGGATTCCACGCCGGATGCGCTCAAGAAGGAATATCAGTGCGGCCTGGACGAGGTGTTCCACCGGCTCACGGTGACGAAGAAGAGTGCCTAGGAGTTTGGCTATGAATGGTTTTTGGGCGGTGTGCAAGCGGGAACTCAAGGGGTATTTCATTACGCCGGTCGCCTATGTGTTCCTGGTGATCTTTTTGTTCTTCGCGTCCTATCTGACCTTCAAGGATCGGTTCTTCGAAAGCCGGCAGGCGGATCTCGAGGTGTTTTTCCGCTGGCTGCCGCGGCTGTTCGTCTTTCTGGTGCCGGCGACCGCCATGCGGCTCTGGTCCGAAGAACGCAAGACCGGCTCGGTGGAGCTGCTGCTGACGCTGCCCATCACCGTCTGGCAGGCCGTGCTGGGCAAATTCGTGGCCGCCTGGCTCTTTCTGTCCCTGGCGCTGCTGCTGACGTTCCCCCTGCCCCTGACGGCGGCCTATCTGGGCAATCCCGACGGCGGCATGATCCTGACCGG
>JAFGFX010000134.1 GCA_016930855.1 Sedimentisphaerales bacterium
CACATGTACCTGACGTTCGTGCCGGGGATGCACGCCGACTGGTCGGGCACGCGCGACATCCTCCACCTGACCAGCACGGACCTGCAAACGTGGACCTATCGATCCACGTTGAAACTCGCCTCGAACCGTGTCATCGACGCCTGTGTCTTGCGGCTGACGAACGGAACCTGGCGAATGTGGTACAACAACGAGGTCGACCGCAAATCGATCTACTACGCGGACAGCCCGGACCTGTTCAAATGGGTCGATCGCGGCAAGGTCATCGGCGATCAGCCGGGCGAGGGCCCCAAGGTGTTTCGCTGGAAGGACAGATACTGGATGGTCGTGGACGTCTGGAACGGCCTTGGGATTTACGTCTCGGACGACGGCGATCGCTGGGCCCGGCAGAAGCGCAACCTGCTGGACAAACCCGGAACCGGCACCGACGACAAGGTCAAGGGCGGCCATCCCGACGTGGTGGTCAGCGGGGACCGGGCCTATCTGTTCTACTTCACCCATCCCGGCCGCCAAGGCCCCGACGCCCGCAAGGACGGCTATGAGCAGCGGCGCAGCTCCATTCAGGTCGTCGAGCTGGCATTCCGGGATGGCGAATTGGTCTGCGACCGCGACGCGCCCACCTACATCCGGTTGCTGCCGGTCCCGGAGCAAAAGTAGAACGGCGCTTGGAGGCCAATGCGGCGGTTGTATGGCGGGTAGTGTTATGATACGGTCTATAGTTAGGGTCCTATCGCTTTTACTGTTTCTGGGTCCTGCCGGCGCGAGCCCGGCCGAGAAACCCGCCATCGATCGCCGGGAACTTCTAACCCGTCACAACGTGCAATTGTGTCAAGCCGACGTGTTCTCGCCGCTGTCCATCGGCAACGGCCGGTTCTGTTTCACGGCGGACATCACCGGCCTGCAGACCTTCGAGACGGAATATGCCGCCGGGATCCCTACGGCCACCATGGCCGACTGGGCCTGGCACACGATACCCAATCCGGAACATTACACGCTGGAAGATACATTTGTCGAGGTGGATACCCAGGGCCGCCAGGTGACCTATCCGATCCGGACGAACCTGCCGGCCGCGACCTGGCTGCGGAGCAATCCCCATCGATTCAGCCTCGCCCGGATCGGACTGGTCCTCCAGACGGCCGACGGGGCATCCGCCAAGCTTGCCGAGTTGGTGGATATCGATCAAACGCTGGACCTCTGGAGCGGCTTGCTGACCAGCCGGTTCACCTTTGCCGGCGAGCCGGTGACCGTCCGGACCTGCGTGCCCGGCGCGTGGGACGCCGTGGCCGTCCGGGTGGATTCGGCCCTGCTGGCCGGCGAACAGGCGGCGGTCTCGATCGCCTTTGCCTATCCCTCGGCCGAGTGGGGCCCGACGCTCAACGACTGGCAGGGCGACGATCGTCACCAGACGGCGATCGTCGAGCGTCAACCCAATCGCTGGCGTCTCGCACGCCGGCTGGATGACACGCGGTATGGCTGTACTATGTATTCCAACGGCGCCGTGGTGCGACAGACTGGGCCGCACCGCTTTATATTGACGGCTCCAGAAAAGGCAAACACGCTGGAGTTCGTTTTGCTGTTTACTCCCGACGCCCCTGATGCCCCTGATGCCCAGGGTGCCTCCGATGCGCCCGCGGCCTTGGGTTTCGACGAGTGCCGCGCGGCCGGGGCCGACCAAATGCAGAACTACTGGACGACTGCCGGCGCGATCGATCTATCGGCCAGCACCGATCCTCGCTGGAAGGAGCTGGAACGCCGTATCGTCCTTTCGCAGTACCTGACGGCCATCCAAGGCCGCGGCAGCTATCCGCCCCAGGAAACCGGTCTGACCGGCAACAGTTGGTACGGCAAGTTCCATCTGGAGATGCATTGGTGGCACAGCGTGCATTTTGCCCTGTGGGGCCGGCCCGAGGTGTTGGAACAACAGCTCCAGTGGTATCTGCGGGTCATGCCCCAAATGCGGGCCACCGCCCGGCGCCAGGGCTATCAGGGGGTGCGCTGGGGGAAGATGCTCGGACCGGACGGCCGGGAATCCCCCTCGGGCGTGGGCCCCTTGCTGCTGTGGCAGCAGCCGCATCCGATTTACTACGCCGAGTTGATGTACCGCCAGCGCGGCCGGCAGCGGAGCCTGGACGCCTACCGCGACCTGGTCTTCGAAACGGCGCGGTTTATGGCCGATTTTGCCCGGTGGAATCCGCAGCGCCGGGTGTACGAGCTGGGCCCGCCGGTGATCTCGGCCCGGGAGTTTCTCGGCCGCCAGTATGCCCAAAATGGCAATCCTGCGTTCGAGCTGGCGTATTGGCGCTGGGGGCTGACCATGGCCAATCAATGGCGCCGGCGCTGCGGCCTGGACATCGAGCCGGCCTGGAAGCAGGTCGCCGAGAACCTGGCGCCGCTGCCGACGGCCGACGGAATATATATCGAGCAGGAGCGGCTGTTGGCGCCCGACGGCGGGCACCCGGCCATGCTGGCCTGCTGGGGATTTCTGCCCAAGAGCCCCCTGGTGGACGACCAGACGATGACGCGCACCATGGAGCATGTACTGAGGCATTGGCCGCGGGAATCGACCTGGGGATGGGATTATCCCCTGATGGCCATGACGGCCGCCCGGATCGGCAGGCCCTACTGGGCGATCGAGTCCCTGTTGCTCGACGCGCCCAAGAATACCTATTTGCCCAACGGACATAACCACCAGCGCCGGAATCTGCCATTGTATCTGCCGGGAAATGGCGGCCTGCTGACGGCGGCAGCGATGATGGCGGCGGGCTGGGATGACGGTCCCGAGAGAAACGCCCCCGGCTTCCCGGACGACGGCACCTGGACCGTTCGGTGGGAGGGCCTGGAAAAAATGCCCTGACGGGCACGCCCCGCGTCTCGAAACCATTACTCAGGAGGGATGGCGATGCCTAATACACCTTTTGGCTCCAGGGCGATTTGGCTGCTCGCGGCGATTGGTTTATCCCTCCCGGTGGTCGGATTCGCCCAGGCCGGACCCGTTTCCATTGATGTGGATGCCACCCGCCAAGGCCCATTGCTCAAGCACGTATGGCAGTATTACGGCTACGACGAGTGCAATTACACCGTCTGTCCGGATGCCCGGGACTTGATGAAGGCCGCGGCCGCCATCAACGCCGAGCGGGTGTACCTGCGGATGCACTTCCTGCTGAACAACCGGGAGGGCCCGCCCTCGATCAAGTGGGGGTTCAGCGACATCTATCGGGAGGACGAAAACGGAGAGCCGGTCTATTCCTTTGACATCATGGACGAGATCATGGACGCCGTGGTCGCCGCCGGCTGCCTGCCGCTGGTGGAGATCGGCTTCATGCCCAAAGACCTGTCCGCGCGGCCCGAGCCGTATAGAAATTCCGAGGTGTACGCCCTGGACGGCGGGTGTTTTTACCCGCCCAAGGATTATGGCAAATGGGCCGAACTCATCCGCGTCTGGGTTATGCACTGCCGGCAGCGGTATCCCGACGTGGAGATCTCCTGGCTCTGGGAGCTCTGGAACGAGCCGAACATCTCTTATTTCCACGGCTCGGTCGCCGACTACAACAAGCTCTTTGACTACACCGAGCAGGCGGTGCACGAAGTGCTGCCCGACGGCGTGTTGGGCGGGCCCCATACCGCCGGCGTGGGCGGCAGGTTTCTGCGGGATTTCCTGCGCCACTGCGCCCGCGGGACGAACGCGGTCAGCGGCAAGAAGGGCACGCGGCTGGATTATGTCGGCTTTCACGCCAAGGGGGGCGTGCGCCTGGTTTCGGGCCACGTGCAGATGAACCTGGGCAACCAATTGCGGCAGCACCGCGAGGGATTTTCCCTGGTGGCGGAGTTTCCCGAGTTTCGCGCGACGCCGATCATTATCGGCGAGGCCGATCCGGACGGCTGCGCCGGCTGCCCCTCGAGTGAATTTCCCGAGCGGGCGTACCGCAACGTGCCCGCCTACGGCGCCTACGTGGCGGCCATGATGAAATACTCCCTGGACCTGGCCCGCCGCGAGCAGGTCAATCTCAAGGGCGTGGTGACCTGGGCCTGGATGTTCGACCGGATGCCCTGGTTCCAGGGCTATCGCACGCTGGCGACCAACGGCATTCACAAGCCCGTCTTCAATGCCTTCAAGATGTTGGGGCAGATGCGCGGTCAAGAACTGCCGCTATCCAGCAGCGGCGCCCTGGACCTGGACGACATCGTCCAGCACGGCGTTCGCGGCCGTCCGGACATCAACGGCATGGCGGTCAGCGACGGCCGATCGATCCGCGTGCTGATCTGGAACTACCATGACGATCTGCTGACGGTCGAGCCGGCCCCGATCCAGTTGACGGTGCAACTGCCGGAATCCTTTGCCCCGGCGGCGCGGCTGACCCATTATCGCATCGACGATACGCACAGCAACGCCTTCACCGAATGGTGCAAACTGGGCAAACCGCAGAATCCGGATCCGCAGATGATCCAAAGGCTCCGGGCGGCCATGGAACTGGAAACGCTGGGACCGGCGGAAACCATCCCGGTCGAAAACCGCCGGGTGCGGACCGCGTTCGATCTGCCGCGTTTCGGCCTTTCCCTGATCGTCCTGGAACCGGCGGGCGATGAAAGGAATTTATAATGCGTTTCGTGATTCTGGGTGGACTGCTCCTGTCATTGACGGCATCGCTGGCTCCAAGTGCCGCTTTGGGTGATCCGCAAACGGCCCGGATTACCGCGTCCTTTGACGGCGATTGGCGCTTTTGCAAGGCCGACGCCGCCGGGGCCGAAAAACCGGATTTCGATGACGCCGCCTGGCGCCGGCTCGACGTGCCCCACGACTGGAGCATTGAGGGGCCGTTTGACCGGGATCACCCCACCGGCCGCGGCGGCGCCTACCTGCCCGCCGGCGTCGGCTGGTATCGCAAGCACTTCACCCTACCGGCCGCCTATGCCGGTCGCCGCGTCTTTGTCGACTTCGACGGCGTCATGGCCCACAGCGACATCTGGATCAACGGCCATCACCTGGGCAACCGCCCCTTCGGATATGTCAGTTTCCGCTATGAACTCACCGGTCATCTAAACTTTGGCCCGACTACTCCCAATCTGATCGCCGTGCGGGCCGACAACTCGGCCCAGCCCGCCTCCCGCTGGTACAGCGGCGCCGGCATCTACCGCCATGTGCGCCTGGTGGTCGCCGATCCCGTGCACATCGCCCATTGGGGCGTGTACGTCAGCACGCCCTCGGTCGATTCCGCGCGGGCCGTCGTTCGCGTGCAGACGACCGTGGTCAATCAATCGGACGAGCCCCGGCATATCAATCTGCACACGGTGCTGGAGGCGCCCGACGGCCGCGTCGTGGCGACCGCCGAGACCCCCCAGGACATCGCGGCGGGAACGACGCAGCAGTTCCAGCAGGATATCGCCGTCGCGCAGCCCCAGCTCTGGGACCTCGAGCAGCCGAATCTCTATCGAGCCGTCAGCAAGATCCTGGCCGACGCAAGCGTGATCGACGACGAGATTACCCCCTTCGGCATCCGCCATTTCACCTTCGAGGCCGACACGGGATTCTGGCTCAACGGAAAAAATCTCAAGATCAAGGGCGTCTGCCTGCACCACGACGCCGGCGGCCTGGGCGCGGCGGTCCCCGCCCGCGCCTGGCAGCGGCGCCTGGAAGGGCTCCGGCAGATCGGCTGCAACGCCGTCCGCACCGCCCACAATCCGGCGGCCCCGGAGTTTCTCGACCTGTGCGACCGGATGGGATTTCTCGTCATGGACGAGGTGCTCGACGCCTGGACCGTGGGCAAGAACCACGCCGATTACGGCTACCAGCGGATCTTTGGGCAGTGGTGGCGGGCCGACACCCGCGATACCGTCCTGCGCGACCGCAACCATCCCTGCATCATCCTCTACAGTGCCGGCAACGAGATCCGCGACAACCTCGACAGCGAGCACGGCTTCGAGACCTTCACGGCGATGCGCGACCTTTTTCACGAGCTCGACCCGACCCGCCCGGTGACCATGGGCTTGTTTAGGCCCAACCAGGGCCGCGTCTATGACAACGGCTTCGCCGAGCTGATGGACGTGATCGGGCAGAACTACCGGGAGGCGGAGCTGGTCGCCGCCCACCGGGCCAGGCCCGAGCGCAAGGTGATCGGCACGGAAAACGGTCACGACCGCCGGGTCTGGCTGGTGTTGCGCGACCAGCCGTTCATGGCGGGCCAGTTTCTCTGGACGGGGATCGATTATCTCGGCGAGGCCGATTGGCCCCGCATCGCCTGGGCCAACGCCCCCATCGACCGGACGGGCCGGATCCGTCCGCTGGGCTACCAGCGGCAGAGCTGGTGGTCCGCCACGCCCATGGTCCATATCGCCCGCCGCGAATCGGCCTCCGGCGGCGCTAGCGGCCGCATCGGCGGCGGCGAGATCGTCTCCCACTGGACCCCGCGCGATCCCGACACCTACGACGAGGCCCTCATCGAGGTGTATAGCAACTGCGAGCAGGTCGAGCTCGTCCTCAACGAGACCTCCCTGGGCGCCAAACCGCGGCCCGCCGACGACGCGCCGCGCAACTGGGAATTGACCTATGTGCCGGGCACCCTGCGGGCCCTCGGCCGCAACCAGGACCGCCTCGTCGCTACGCATGAGATTCGCACCGCCGGCGAACCTGTCGCGGTCCGACTGACCGCGGACCGCGCCACGCTGCGGAACGATTGGGATGATATTTCCTGCGTTACGGCGACGATCGTGGATGAAAACGGCGTGTGCTGTCCCTGGGCCGACGACCTGGTCAGCTTTACCCTCAGCGGCCCCGGCGCCATCGCGGCCGTCGATAACGGCGATCCCGCCAGCCATGAATCCTTCCAGCAGCCGCGGCGACGCGCCTATCACGGACAATGCCTGGTCGTGATCCGCGCCGGCGCCGTGGAAGGTCAAATCGTCTTAAATGCCACGGCGCCGGACCGGAAGCCGGATTCCCTGACGATCGACATCGCCGCAACCGAGACCCGCGATTGAAAAATCGCCGCAGGTGCGGCAGGTTCATCAGGTCAAATTCGTCATGGGGGCGGACGGGATTTTATAATACAGCCGGTTGTTTTGCCCTTCGGCGACCAGCCTTCCCTGATGTGATAAATCCTCCACGTATTTCAGCACTTCGTGGCGATGCAATCCGAGTCCTTCGGCAATATCATCAATCGTGCAGGGCCGGCGCTGGACGAGTCTCAGGATGTCCTCCGCCGTGGCGACAAAGCGCGTTTGGGCGTGAACGTGGCGATAGTCGGCGATCACTTCGGCGGGAACGCTCAGCTTCGAGGCGATGTCCATGACCTGGTCCTGGGGGACCGGCAGGGCGAAGTTTTCCGCCGGCGGCCGGGTCACCGTGTTGAGCTGAACGCGATCGGGAGCAATGCGCTCAAGGCAATCGGATAGATGTTTGATTTCCTGCTCCGTAGTGGTTATCCCCCCGATCAGAAACACCTCCAGCCAGTAGGCCCCGGAATATTCCTGGCGGAATCTGGCCAGGCCCTCGAGCATGGTTTCGAAGGATATGGCCGGGTCGGGGCGATTGACGTATTGAAATGTCCAATCGCTGCCCGCGTCCAGCGAGGGGACCACCAGGTCGGCCTGCAGAAGTGCCCGGCGGACCTCCGGCAGCCATAAAAGCGAGCCGTTGGTCAACACGGCCACCGGCACGTCCGTCATCTCCTTGATCCGGGCGATCAGCTCGCCGATCCGCAGGTAGAGAGTAGGCTCCCCGGAGCCGGACAGCGTGATATAATCGGGTTCGCCGGCCAGTTTGCCCGGCAATTCCTCCAGAACGTCGGCCGGTGGCGTCCATTCCCGCCTCTGGCTGGTTTTGCAGGTGGTTCGGCCCAGTTGGCAGTAAATGCAGTCGTAGGTGCAGGTCTTGTAGGGCACCAGGTCGACGCCCAAGGAGCGCCCCAGGCGCCGCGAGGGGACCGGGCCAAAGATAGTGGATGACATCGAGTGTTTCTCCTGTTTGCTCAGGGTGCATCCCTGCTGCGTCCTTTTTGCGTTCCCGGTCGCCAGGGACTCACGAAAACACCGAACCGTAGCGGATCGCGTCCTGGGGGCAGGCGTTCAGGCAGCGGGCGCAACTGTAGCAATCCGCCCCCAGCAGCTTGCCCGCCACCTTGTCCTGGGCGGCCTGGGAGGGACAGGCCCGCCCGCACGCCCCGCAGTTGGTGCACGCCGTGCGGTCTATCTTGATGCGTACCAGACTGAACCGCTCGGCGATCCAGGAGACCAGGCCGAAGGGACAGACGAGATGGCAAAACGGTCGATAGACAACAAACGACAGGGCCAGGGCGACCAGGGTCGTGGCTAAAATCAGCCAATGCTCGAAATGCCGATCGAACAGGTTGAACGGGTTGAGATAATGGTAGATCACAAATCCCTTTGTCCCGCCGACGACGCCGAAGAGCAGCAGCAGCATCACGACAAACAATCCGCACCGCAGGGCGTTGCTCAGCCAGAAGGGGATCTTCCACCGCTTGGCCCGGCGCAGCAGGGGCAGACTGTAGATCAATTCCTGCAGGGCGCCGAAGGGACATGCCCAGCCGCAAATCAGCTTGTTGCCGACGATCCCCAGGGCCACAAAGAACAGCAAGGCAAGCACCTTGTCGAGTACCGAGGGGTACAGCCCCGCCAGGGATTTTACCACCTTGACGACCGACTCCATGGGATTCGGGGATTTGCCCAGCGCCAAGCCGCAGACGAGCACGGCCAGGATCAGGCAGGCGATATAGCCGGTTCGCGGGTACCAGCTCCGGCGCCGGGAGAGGTCCGCTTGATCGGGCCGGCCCAGGCGAATCATGTACACCAGTGCCCAAAGCACGATCCCCGCAAACAGGTAATATTTCAATCGCGTGGGGCGATGGGAGCGGACGTGGGCCGTCGCCTCGTCCAGTTGGTCTTGTGCGATTCCCAGCGCGGCCAGCGGCTTGTTCTTCGGCGCATCCAGGGGCAGACCGAGCTCGCGGGCCAGCCCCTTGCCGGTCATGTCCAGCCGCGGTGCAATCTCGCGGATGCTCATGGTTACCGCCAGGCGTTCGTCCGACGACGCTTGTCCGGCTGGTTCCAATAGTACGCCGACGGCGCCGAGCAGGCACGCCGCCGCTATGCCGGCGGCCAGCCAGATTTTTTGTCGGGATGACAGCAGGGTCAGATAGGTCTGGCCCATGGTGTGGGTCCTCCGGTTCTTTCAGTGTTGGTTTCTGTTGGATAATTATCCCTTTGAGGTATCGCAAGGCGGCAGGTCACAGGGGCCGTCCCTGCCGCAGCAGGGCCGATCCCGTCCGCAACGGGTAGGCGGAATTCCGGCGGTCCCGGCATTCGCTGCTGATCCGCTGCCCTTGACCAGCAGGGCCGAACCCGCACCGAGCAGACGGCGGACGGAGCCGCCGCAGCGGGGGCAGGTTTTCAGGGGCGGTTCGGTGATGGTCTGGAACCTCTCGAATCGATGATGGCAATCTCCGCATAGATACTCGTACGTGGGCATGGCCATGTCTCCTTGTCCCATATGGTAAATCCCAGACGTTTCAGCCGGGATACCGAATCGTTAGGTCTGTCGCCGGGCGCCGGGCGGCCTTATCGTTCGTCCGACGGATCCGGGGGATCTTGCCGTCTGTTTATGACGTCACGGACGTGTTGCATTTCAAATCCGTAGAGCCTTCGCAGTCGTCCCAGCCGCTCCCGGACATCCACATCCGCCGGCAGATGCAGTTGCTCGATGAACCGTTCCACCGGCACGCCCGTCCTCTGGGAGATCTCCTGCAGGGACATCTGTCCCATTTGGGGCAGGAATTCCTCCTCGTGTCCTTCGACGGCCTGATTGTCGCCTTCGAGAACAGTCTCCTGCACCCGGCTATTGGCCCATGCCAGGGAGGCCGCGATCCCCGCCGCCGACAGCAGGAGCAATGTCAGACCGTACACGGCCCGCCGAAGCGGCTTGGCCTTGGCCCGACCCAGAAAGCCGCTTACCGTTTGGCACACCCACGACCAGTGCAGCCAAACATGCACCGCGATCAGGGACAACATCCCCAGCGCCAGGTAGAAATGCAGCCGCCCGTAGTCATGGCGATCCCATCCGAAAAGCAGCAGTTCCGTGCCGCGAAAGCGACCGTGCCGCGGCGGCAGGATATAATGAATCAGGCATCCCGTCCAGGCCAGTGCCCCCAGCAGCAAAAACGCCGCCCCGTCCAGCACAAAATTCCAGGTATTTCGTTTCATACCTAAACGCTCCTGCCGGCGGCGCCGGATTTTGGGCAGCCGTCCGGTTCGTTTTGTGGGGCGCCTTTCAGTTTTTGGGTTTGGAAATAGACAACGGGCGATCGCTGTCCGCGCCTTTTTCGAACTCCATCTGCGTGCCTACCGAGCAGGAAAGGCATCGGTCGGGAAACGCCTGCCACAGGGAAGCCGCCGCCTTCGTTCCGGTGCAATGCGCCGCGCCGATCCGCTGGATGTTGTACGCCCGAAAGGCCTCGATCGTCTGCTCGATCCGTTCGGCGGACGCCGAGCCCAGATGCATCCCGCCCAGGACGGCGAAGAACTCCTTGCGCCCGGTCAGCTCGGCAATCCAGTCCAGGGTGTTGACCACGCCCGCGTGGGCGCAGCCCAGAATCACCACCAGCCCGTCCGCCGAATCGAAAAACAGGGCCTGGTCGTCCGGGATGCTGTCCGGCTCGGTGCCGAAGGCATCCCGGAAAAACGGCCCACCGACGTCCTCGAACCGCGTGCGCCGGGGGATGAATCCCGTAACGCCGCAGCCGGGGATGATCTGGGTGGGCTGCTGGGTCCATACGAGGTTTTGTACGCTTTGGTGTTGCGCCAGGTTTAGTGTCGTCAGGGCGGGCATGCCGATATTGCGGTTAGGCGCGTTGGCCGAGCAGCTGTATTTGGGCTGCAGCGCCTCGGGATGCACATACACGTCCGTGCGGCCGGCGCCGTCGAGAACCCGCATCAGGCCGCCCGTATGATCATAGTGGCCGTGGCTCAGGACGATCGCGTCCACCTGCGAGAGATCAATCCTGAGCATCTGGGCGTTGGTCTGTACAATGCCGCTTTGGCCGGTATCGAAGAGGATGTTATGACGGTCATCCTCGATCCACACCGCCCAGCCGTGCTCGGCCAGCAGGGTGTGCCGGTCGCTGGTGTTGTCCACCAGGATGGTCAGGCGGATGGTCTCGCTCATGGGTTCGGGTCCCCGCAATCCGCCGGCGCCGGCCGGCGCACCTGGCCCAAGGGATATATCCCGCGTTCAGTGATCACAGATATTGTTTCCCGTCTGCAGGGTGCCGTCGACATAGGCTTGGATCAGTTCCTCAGCGGGCAGCGCCGCGGCCCCGATGACCACCTGGATGCCGTTTTGGACGAAGAGCTGCTGGGCCCGCTGTCCCATGCCGCCGGCGATGATCACGTTGGCGCCCTGCTCATGCAGCCAGGCGGGCAGCACGCCCGGCTGGTGGGCCGGGGGGGGCAGCGTGGCGGTGTGGGTGATTTGGCCGGTCTGTTCGTCCACGTCGGCGAGCAGGAATTCCTCGCAGTGTCCAAAATGCATGCTCAGTTGTCCCGCCGCCATGGGAATCGCGATCTTCATAATCCGTTCTCCCTGTCTGTTTGATTCTTGCAGCGTATGCGATTGTATTTGGATGTGTCCGGCGCAGCGGCGCCGGCGCCATTATACCCGTGTTTCAAGGGCGAGGGCAACCTTCGTCCACAGCGTTTTGATATCGTCCGCCACGCCGTTGGCGGCGTATTCCACGACGGAGAGCCTGCGGATCTGGGCCTCGGTAACGGCGTTGTCATAGCGGACCTTTCCGGCGACGGGGATACCGCGCTGCCGGGCCAGCCGTTCGATGTCCGCGGTCATCTCCGGGTTCAGGTCCCACTTGTTGATGCAGATCAGCGTTTCGATGCCGAAATGCTTGGTCAGGTCGGCCACCCGTTCGAGGTCGTGCCGGCCGCTGAGAGTGGGCTCGGTAACCACCAGCACCAGATTGGCACCCGTGACCGAGGCGATCACCGGACAGCCGATCCCGGGGGACCCGTCAATAATAATCAATTCCAGATGGTTCCGTTCGGCGATCTCCTTGGCGTGATTGCGGACCAGCGTGACCAATTTCCCGGAGTTTTCCTCGGCGATGCCCAGCTTGGCGTGGATGAGCGGCCCGTGGCGGGTGCGGGAGCGATACCATTGACCGTTGACCGCCGGCTCGAAGGCGATCGCCTGACTGGGGCAGACCCTGACGCAGACGCCGCAGCCCTCGCAGGAGACCGGATCGATCCGGTACGCGCTGCTCGAGGTCCCCTCCTCCCCGGCCGGTTGCTTGATGGCGTGGAACCGGCAGGCCGGCAGACAATCGCCGCAGGCGGTGCAGGACGCGGCGATGATTCGGGCCCGTTTGCCGCCGCTGAAATCCTCGCGGTATTCGATCTGCGGCGCCAGGACCAGGTGCAGGTCCGCCGCATCGACGTCGCAGTCCGCCAGCACCTTGTTCTTCGCCAGCGCCGCAAAGGACGCGACGATGCTGGTCTTTCCCGTTCCCCCCTTGCCGCTGATGACCACCAGTTCCTTCATGGCATTCCTTATTCCTTGCAGGATGGTTTCGTTAGTGAACCGTCGTCTGGTCCAGAATGCGTTCTGCCAGACGGGAAAATACCCCGGCGCAGTCCTCCAGGGACTCGCCGGCCAGTTCGCCCCGGGAATAGGCCTCGGCGATCCGGCGGTCGTGGGGGATTTCCAGGACGATCTCGATCCCTTCGTCTTGGCAGTATTGCCGGACGGCGTCGTCACCCACGTCGCAGCGGTTGATTGCCACCGCGAAGGGGATGTTCAGAACCCGGACCATTTCCACCGCCAGTTTCAGGTCGTTCAGCCCGAACGGTGTGGGTTCCGTCGCCAGCAGGACCAGATCGGCCCCCCGGATCGCCTCGATCACCGGACAGGAGGTGCCCGGCGGGGCGTCGATGATGGTGACCTCACCTTCGCCGGCGGCCTGTCTAACTGCGCCGATGACGGGCGGCGCCATCGCCTCGCCGACCCGCAGTCGGCCCTGCACGAAGCCAAATCCCTTGGCCAGGCCCGTCTCCACCCGGCCGATCTCTCGATCCACTTCAGTGATGGCCTGTTCGGGGCAGAACCGCCGGCAGCCGCCACAGCCGTGGCACAGTTCCGGAAACACCAGCACCTTGCCCTTCAGGCAGACGATGGCGCTATACTGGCAGAGATCGCCGCAGATGCCGCAGCCGTTGCATTTGTCCTGGTCCACCGCCGGCACCGGAATCGTGGCGGGTTTGGCGGATTCGATCTGGGGCTTGACGAAGATATGGCAGTTGGGCTCCTCCACGTCGCAGTCCAGAAGCTGCACGTTTCGGCCCTGTCGAAAGAGGGCCCAGGCCAAGTTGGTGGCGATGGTGGTCTTTCCCGTACCGCCTTTTCCGCTGGCAACCGCGATCTTCATGCTCGCTATCGCTCCTTGTTTGTCTGGGGTGCTGATTCGGGAGGGGCAGTTTTTGTCTGGTGATCTTCTTCGGGACGTGCCTTTGTGCGTTTGCCGAGGCAGGCGCCGGCAAACTCCTTCCAGAATTTCCCGCCGGGAACCAATTCATTTGTGCCTTTGCGGTACTGTGCATACGCCGGGCCAAAGCGGTCGTTCAAATAGACCTCTTCCCGGGAGATGAAGATCTTGAACGAGGCATACGCCGCCAGGGGGACGACAAGCATCAGCCAGGACCGGCAGTACAGGACCAGCCCCGGCAGGATCAGCAGTATCCACGCGGCATATATGGGATGCCGCACGACCGCGTATGGCCCGCCGGTGACCAACTGGCCCTTTCGGTAGCCCGCGTTGAAGACCCGCACGGAATGGATACAGGCGAGAATGCCCGCTACCAGGAGCACCGTCGCCGCTGTGGCCCAAATCCAATATGGAATGCCCGGCAGGGTGAATCGGCCGGGATACCGGTAGGTCAGCCCGCCCGTCAGGATTCCGCACAGGATGGTGACAATGGCGAATTTCGGCCCTATTCCATATCGTGTCATCAGAATTAACGCCCTAAGGAGTTTCGTTGCGCAGTGTTTTTCGCACATATCGGCAGTAGACGGCCCCGGCGGGGTTGTGGGCCAGGACCCGGTCCTTTGCGATTAGGGTGGTTACCGGGGCCCGCGACGCCTTGGTCAGGATCGCGTCGTGTCCCACGCACAGTCCGCAGAGAATATTCAGTTCCGTATTCGCCTGGTTGAGCAGGTCCGCCTGTCCCGCCGGATTGCACATGATCTCGTGTTCGTTCGACGAGATCGTTTCCAGGCCGAAGGCGTGTTTCTCCAGGGCGCACGCCTTGCAGCAGACGGAAACCACCTCAAAATCCTGGGAAAGGATCTCGTCGATCAGCGCGGCCTCCTCGGCCAGGCCGATGCAGAAGGCCAGGCCGATTCGGCGACAGCCCAGTTCCCTGGCGAACAGGACGATTTCGCCGAGGCGGGTTTGGCGGCCGTAATGTCGCGCCTCGATGGCCGAGGCGGCCCGGTGCAGTTTGTTGACGTCGGCGTCCTCGTACAATGCCCTGTGATTGTCCGCCTGGCCGAAGCAGTCGGCCCCTTGGCGGCATTGTTTCGTCTGGCAGCGGGCACATTGCGGCACGGTGTCATTTTGCACTATCTGAATTCCTTGGCTGTTGTCCTCGACAGGAAACGCTTCGTAGTTTCGATGGCCCTCGCCGTTTCGGCGGGGGCCCCTGACAAGGGAAGTCTTGCATTTGCCTTCCTGGTCACGATCGGTTGTCACCGGGCCGGTCGTCCCACTTCATTGTATGCCCCCGTTGCGTGCGTGACAACCGCCGCGTTTGGGTTCTATAAGTCCGGCGTGCCTGTCGGCACTTCACTGTATCTCGGCCCATCGTTTTGGCGGGGCCATTTGGCGTCGAGACGGCCTTTAGGGCTTTTTCAGGACGATGGCGTCTTGCGGGCATTCGGCGACGCACAGGCCGCAGCCGGTACATTTTGCCGGATCGATCCGGGCGATC
The DNA here is from genome assembly GCA_016930855.1 of Sedimentisphaerales bacterium. Taxonomy (GTDB): domain Bacteria; phylum Planctomycetota; class Phycisphaerae; order Sedimentisphaerales; family SM23-30; genus JAFGFX01. Next base: position 14,998 of record JAFGFX010000134.1, read on the forward strand.
TGTTCGAGAAAGATCGCTCCGGCCGGGCAGGCCCGTTGGCACAGGCCGCATGTCGTACATCTTTCGGCATATACCATGGCGACCAGCGTGGAGGCAGGGCCGGCCTGTTCGACCTGTTGGATACGGGTCTTAATCGCCTGCAGTTGGGCATCCAGTTCCCGTGCCTGTGCCTTGAGCCTGTCGAGTTCCGGTTCGCCTTGGACCTGCCCGGCGGGCGCAGTCATCCCGATGGGGGCAACTGGGGTGCCTTGACCCATTCCCGTTGGGCGGCCCATGCCGCCGCCAGCGCCTTTCCGGCCCATGCCTCGCCCGCCGCCCTGGCGTCCCATACCGTGTCCGCCTCCCGTACCGCCTCCCATACCGCCGCTCATGCCACGGCCCATGCCACGACCCATATCGCCGCTGCCGGGATTACTGCCGGCCTGATTCGTGTTGGTCATGCCGAAATGGCTGGCGACATTCGGTTCGGTTGCACTGGCAGATGCTCCCTGTTGGAACTGTTCCGCGGCCTGGCGGACGATCCCGCTTACTCCGACGACGACCTGGATCTCGGCGGCGGCAAGGGTGGCGTAGGCATTGGGACCGCAGTTGCCGGTCAGCACCGTCTGTGCCCCGTGACTGGCCAGCAGTTGTGCCGATTGAATGCCGGCCCCACCGCCCAGGGCGACATTGGGATTCTCGAGTGCCTGGTATTCCATGGTCTCCGGGTCGATAATCAGAAAGTAAGGACATCGCCCGAAGCGGGGCTCCACCTGGCTATCCAGATCGGGCCCTGTTGAGGTGACCGCTATTTTCATCACAAACTCCCATCTGCCTTAAAAAGCGGGATTGTTCTTTCTCGCACACCGAGTAGGCTCAGAATGAGCCGTCTTCTTGCCCACTGAGACCGCGGCGAATAAAGGTGGCTGTGCCACCTCAGAATGAAACGTCAACGAGCCTACTATGCCCGCGTCGAACAAGGGTGGCACTGCCACCCCGCGGCGACGTTTCTTTTCAGATCACCCCCAAGCGCGGCTTGGCGGTGCCACCCGTCATTTGTTTGGGTTAGCTGCTTCGTACTGTATGCTTCATTTCTCGCCAATCGAGCAGTCTCGGTACGAGACGTCAACTCGCCCAACAAGCCCGCGGCGAATTGCCCGTCGCGGCGAGCGACCCGCGGCGAATAAGGGTGGCAATGCCACCCCGCGTCGAACAAAGGTGGCATTGCCACCTCGTTCTCGGAGCAGGTTCAGTATGAACCGTCAACGTGCCCACTGAGACCGCGTCGATTAAAGTGGCTCTGCCACTTCGCTAATGCGTTTCTTGATGCCTTCCAGGACGTTTTCGAGGTACTCGGCCTGTCCCTTGAGGGCGTTGAGCTCCTGTTCCTTGGTCGCTGCGGGCGCATACGGCCCGCCGTAGGGTGTTGCGTAGGGTGCCGGGCCGGCATAGGGTCCAGTACCGGCATAGGGTGGGTAGCCGCCGCCCCAGCGCTGCCAGCCGGCTAGACCGGTGGCATGAAACCAGTTGCGCCTGCCCCGGCCGCCGCCGCGACCGCGTCCCCAGAATCCCCGTCCGAAGCCGGGATTGGCAAAGCCGGGCACGGGGTAGCCGGCGCAGTATCCGGCCGCCCGTCCGGTCATGGGGCCCATTCCCGCGGGCCCTGTTTGGTCACCACCTGGCATGATAATCTCCTTTCTCGAAATAGGGTGTTATTTTCTGGTCATCGCCGTACCGCACTTGGGACACTGCCTTTGGTTGCATGGCTGTCCGGCCACGTGGGCCGTTTGGAATCCGCAGCCGGGACAGACGCAATCGCCGCCGGGCCCGGCGGCAAAGGGTCCACCCAGGCGGCCGCGTCCCGGTGCTTGTTGTCCTCTGCGCCGGCCGGTGCCTGGTCCCTGACCGGTCGGTCCTGTTCCGTCGCCTCTGGGCATAATACTCACCGCCTTTTTTTTCATGGTTCTTGGTTTACCGCGTTTTAGTGCGCCATCGACAACGACCGACGGCTCGAACGAATTCGCCTTGTCTGGCGATCTGCTTTTTGTTACGGTTCCGGAGGGGTGCACCATCCTTTTTGGCGGCCTCTCCCGTGTCCGCCGCGGAAGCGCCAGCGTCCGCAGCACCGCCCGCCGGGCGCCATGAGAAAGCCGGGTTGCAGTTTGCCTTGCAGTAGGCCATCCAGGGCATCCCGGGCCTCGCCGGTTATCCACGAGTAGGTCTTGATGCCGTAATGATTCAGTTGCTGGGCCGAGAACATATCGATCCCGCCGCAGATAAGGGTATTGACCTGCCGTGTCCGGAGCTGATTGACGCGTTCGACGGCGCTCCATGCCTGCGCGGAGACTTCCTCGGTGGCGGTTACCGTTCGGCCGTCCGTCTGGACAATCTGGAAGGTCGGGGCACAGTCGAATCGCGGCGACACCCGTGTCCCGAACAGTGCTATGGCAACCTTCGTCATAAACACACCTCAGGATAACCAATGAGCAAGCTGCGTGTCCCAAACAGTGCTATGGCAACCTTCGTCATAATCACACCTCAGGATAACTAATGAGCAAGCTGCGTGCCACAAACTCAGCAAAGACAAGAATTACCATAAGTGCCTTTTTCCCAGTGGCATATATTTCTGAATTGCCGGGGGAGTCGCCCGGTGCGCACCTGCGGTCATGCAGTTTCACCGCGCCGATGATTGCAGATATGCAATCCTAGCGATCGGTTTTGTCGGCGGGCGGCCAAGTGATGTGGTATTTGTTCATTTTGCGCCAGAGGGTGGTCTTGTGGATGCCGAGTTGGCTGGCGGCCCGGGCCCGATTGCCGTGGTGCTGACACAGGATGGTTCGGATGATCTCGGCCTCGTTCTGGCTGCGCAGGATCTCGATCGACTTGGTTTGATCGGCAGGTCGGCTGGCCAGATCCCCGGTCAGTTCCGCCGGCAGGTGTTCCGGCCGGATCTCGCGGCCGCGGCACAGCACGAATGCGTGTTCGATGATATTTTCCAGCTCCCGGACATTTCCCGGAAAATCGTGCTTCATCAGGATGGCCATGGCCTTGGGAGAGATTGACTCAATCGATTTGCCTTTTTTTACGTTGAATGTGTCGAGAAAATGTTCGGCCAGCAGGGCGATGTCCTCCCGGCGGTCGGCCAGGGGCGGCAGGCTGATCTTGACGATGTTGAGGCGGTAGTACAGATCGTCGCGAAACCGTCCCAGGCCGGCGAGCTGCTGGAGGTTCTTGTTGGTGGCGGCGATGATGCGGACATCGGCCTTGCAGGCGGCGGTCCCGCCCAGCGGTTCGTATTCCTTTTCCTGCAGGACCCGCAGCAGCTTGACCTGGACCGAGGGGGAGATGTCGCCGATTTCATCCAGGAAGAGCGTGCCGCCGGCGGCCAGGGCGAACCGGCCAGGCTTGTCGCGGCGGGCGTCGGTAAAGGCCCCCTTGACATAGCCGAACAGTTCCGATTCCAGCAGGGAGTCCGGCAGGGCGCCGCAGTTAACCGCCATGAATTTTCCTTGGCGGCGGGGGCTGAGGTTGTGGACCGCCCGGGCGAACAGCTCCTTGCCGGTGCCGGTGGCGCCCTCGATCAGCACGGTGCTCTCGCTGGCGGCGATATCGGGCAGGATTTCGAACAACTGGAGGATCTTGTGGCTCTGGCTGATGATGTTCTCGAAGGTATACTGGCCCAGGATCTCCCGCCGCAGCAGTTCGATCTCGGATAGGTCGCGGAAGGTCTCGGCCCCGCCGACCACGTTGCCGTTTTCGTCTCGCAGTACCGCCGTGCTGATGCTGATGGGGATGGTCCGGCCTTCGTAGTTCAGGATATTGATGCGCTGGTCGATGATCTCCCGGCCGGTCTCGATGCTGTGCTTGAGGGTGCAGGCGGTCTGGCAGATGTCGGCTCGGAAGACGTCGAAGCATTTCTGGCCGATTGCCTGTTGCCGCAAGACGCCCGTGATGCGTTCGGCCGCCCGGTTGAACGAGGTCAGTGTCCAGTCGCGATCCACGGTGAA
>JAFGFX010000135.1 GCA_016930855.1 Sedimentisphaerales bacterium
GAAAAGGAGGCGGAAAAATGTACCGGATTAGATGGATTCTGGGCGCGGCAATCCTGCTGGGATGGATCGTCTGTCCCGCGGAGGGCTTGGTTGTCAGCACCTTCGATGCCGGCCCGGCCGGCTGGCTGGTGGTGGGATTCCCCGGCGGCTACGGCCTGCCGGTTACCGGCGGGGTCGCGCCGGATTGGGCTGGTACGGCGGGAAATCCCGGCGGGGCGATCCGCTGCGGCGACTGGTACGCGGAGACCTTCTTTTCCGCCCCGGCGGCCTATCTCGGGGATCAATCCGCGGCGTTCGATACCGCGCTGTCGTTTGACATCCATATCACCTATACGGATGGCGCCGCCTATCCGGCGGTGATCCTGGTGGGGGCCTCCAAGGCGCTCTACTATACGGTGATGTCCACGCCGGTGGGCGTCTGGACGACCCGCAACATCCCCCTGCGCCAGGGTTGGAAGCGGAATAGCTGGCTCGGAACGGACGCGACGGACGCCGATATGCTCGAGGTGCTCAGCGACCTGCGGGGGCTCTACATCAATGCCGAATGGAAGACGGGCTCTGATCTGACCACGCTGGATAACGTGGTGTTTCAGGGCAGCGCCGGCGTCTGTGGCGATGGGAATCACCCCTACCCGCCAGGCGATCTGAACCGGGACTGCTGGGTGAGGCTGGACGACTATGCCCTGTTTGCCGGGCAATGGGCCCTGGGGCCGTGCGGCCCGGCCAACCAGCACTGCCAGGGGGCCGACCTCGACGGCGACGGCGAGCTTGGTTTGCCGGACCTGGCGATTCTGGTCGGCGCCTGGCTGACGTGCACGCACCCCGATCCGCCGTGCAGCTATTACTAAGCGGCCCTTTCATACGCCCGGCAAAGGGTGTCGCTATAGAATCAAGAAATACCTCTATGCAGCAGGTTACAGTGCGTTGCCCCTCGGAAGTTGAATCCATGCGGTAGTGGACTGTATTGAAAGGGGGCTCTGCCCCCTTAAACCCCCGCCCATTTAACCTCCCCCCTTGGGCGAGCTGGTGCGATACGTACCCATCCACCTCGCAGGCTTGGTGGCTGCCACCCGGAATCACCGTTAGATTTCTGGATTCCCGCTTGCGCGGAAATGACACAATGATAGGCGGCGCCACCCGGCGCGTTACGCTTGGCGGCGCCACCCGACGCGGTGACATTTCTCGCCCAAGCGCAGCGACCAGCGGGAGCGTCAAAAAGCCGACCGCGCTCGCGGCGATCAAAGGGTGGCGATGCCACCTCGCGGCGAGTTAAAATTTTTCGTAGGGCCACATCTCCAGGCCGCCGTCCAGGACCCGCACGTTGGCGAAGCCGGCCGCCCGCAGGATGAGCTGGGCCTCGTAGCCCCGCAGCGAGTAGTTGCACAGTGTCACCATCTCCCGGTCCCGGGGCAGTTCCGCCAGGCGCTGCCGCAGCGAGCCGAGCGGGATGTTGATGCTGTGCGGCAGGTGGAACTGCTCGAATTCCTGGCTGGAGCGCACGTCCAGCAGGACCAGGTCGCCGTTGTGCTGCATCTTGTCGTGCAGCTCCATGGGGCTGATGCCGGTCAGATGCCCGTCGAGCTTGTTGCGGGCGATGTTGGCGGCGGTCAGGATGTTGTCCATGACCTGCGAGTACTGGGGCGCGTAGCAGAGGTCCATGTGCGCCAGCTGATCGACGGTCATGCGGTTGAAGATGGCCATGGCCGCCACGTCGATGCGCTTATCGACGTGGCCGGGACCGACGGCCTGGGCGCCGAGCAGGCGGCGGCTGCGCCGGTCGACCACCAGCTTCAGCAGGATCAGCCGGGCGTCGGGCACGAAGTGCTCCTTGTCCGGTCCCGGCGCCAGCACGCAGATGACCTCGTAGCCGCCGCGGCGGGCCTCGGCCTCGGTCATGCCGGTGCGGGCGATGCCGTAGTCCAGCACCTTGCAGGCGGTGCTCCGCAGGACGCCCGGGAAGCCGTCGTTGCCGCCGCAGATGTGGATGGCGGCGACCCGGCCCTGCCGGTTGGCATTGGAGCCCAGCGGCACGTAGGTCGGCTTGCCGGTGATCAGGTCGAGGGTCTCGGCGCAGTCGCCGGCGGCGTAGATGTCCGGATCGGAGGTCTGCTGGTGGGCGTTGACGGCGATGGCGCCGGTGGCGCCGAGCTGCAGGCCCGCCTGCTCGGCCAGCGGCACGTTGGGCCGCACCCCCACGCCGACCACCACCATGTTCGTCGCGAGGATCCCCTGGTCGGTGACCGCCTCCTGCACCTTGCCGTCGCCGCGGAACTCCCGCGTACGGGTGTTCGTCAGGACCTTGACCCCCTGGCTCTCCAGGTGGTGCTCGACCAGCTTGGCGATCTCCCAGTCCAGCATCCGCAGGATCTGCCGCCGTTTTTCCAGGATGGTCACGCGGCAGCCCTTGCGGACCAGCGCCTCGGTAATTTCGATGCCGATCAGGCCGCCGCCCAGGATGATGACGTCGTTGGCCCGCCCGCTTTCCAGCAGGGCGCGGATGCCCTCGGCGTCGGAGACGCCGTGCAGGGTGAAGATGTTCTGCAGATCGATGCCCGGGATCTCGGGAACCAGCGGGAGAGCCCCGGTCGCCAGGACCAGCTTGTTGTATTCCAGGAAGGTGTCGGCGTTGCTGAACCGCTCCCGGACGCGGATCCGCTTGTGATGGCGGTCGATGGCCAGCGCCTCGGTCTGGTTGAGGATGCGGACGTTCTTGATATTCTGGAAGAAGACCGGGTCCCGGGTATCGCCCAGGGGCGAGCTCATCAGTTTGCTGTGGTGCTTGACCACGCCGGAGATGTAAAACGGCAGCCCGCAGCCGGCATAGGAGAGCAGGCGCCCCTTCTCCACGATGGTGACCTCGGCGTTGGGCATGAGCCGGACGATCTTGGAGGCGACCTTGGGCCCGGCGGCCACGCCCCCGACGATGACGACCTTCATCGGCTTGATCATGTCTGTTTCTCCTGGGGCCGGCTGCGTTTCCGGCGGGGCGGGATGCAGGCGGATGGCAAAGCGGGCGCCGCCCAGATCCGAGCGGCCGACGACGACCTGGCCGCCGACGGCCTCCACCACGGCCTTGACCAGCGTCAGGCCCAGACCGGTGCCCGGATGGGTGGTGGTCTGGGCGGCGGCGGTGCGGTAGAACGGCTCGAAGACCTTCTCGTACTCCGTTTCGGGAATGCCGATGCCGGAATCCTCGATCACTAGATGGATCCCGTCGTCGTCGGCCGTGACGCCGATCCGGATGCGACCCTGATCGGGCGTGTATTTTAGGGCGTTGTGCACCAGCGATTCGAGCACCTCGCGCAGGGCGGGCTCGTAGCCCCTGACCCAGAGCTCGCCGGATTCGGCCTGGACCGCCAGTTCGATCCGCTGCTGGTAGGCCTGGTCGGCGTAGCGGTGCCGGACCTGATGGGCCAGGGCGACCAGATTGACGCGGCCCTGGAAGGCGTCCGGCCGGTCGAGGGCCTTGACGATGTTCATCAGCCGCTGGGCGGTCTGCAGGGTGTCCTCGCAGCGGATGAGGATCCGTTCGAGCAACTGCCGCTGCTGGGCGGTGACGGAGCCGGCGTACTCGTTCAGGAGGGAACGGAGCATCATGATCGAGGCCGTGACGGGCTCTTTCAACTGGTGCGCCACCAGGGCGGCAATCTGCAGGGATGGTGCGAGTTTCGCCGTCATGTCGATCTCGCCGGCTCGGCCGGCCCGGCCGGTGGGGGATCGGACTCCAGCCGGTTCAGGTAGTAAAACAGCTCCGCCAGGGCGACAAAGAGCCGCTCATCCCGCACGAATACGTGCTCCGGATGATGCAGGTGCACCGGCGAGAAGTTCCAGAGGACGCGGATGCCGGCCCCGATCAGCCGGTCGGCGCAGGAGCGGGCCGCCTCGGCCGGCACGGTCAGGATGCCCAGCCGGCAGTCGGTCTGCCGGACGACCGATTCGAGGTGGTCCAGCGGCTGGACCACCTGTCCGCCGATCATCAGGCCGATCTTGCCGGCGTCGTTGTCGAACAGGGCGACGATATCCAGGCCGAAGCGGGCGAATCCCCCGTAGGAGCTGATCGCCCCGCCCAGCCGCCCGGCGCCCAGCACCACCGCCCGGTAGGTCTGGGTCAGCCCGAGGGCCTGACGGATGGCATCGACGACCTGGCGGATGTCGAAGCCGACGTGGCAGTGGCCCTTGAGGCCGATGGCGGCCAGGTCCTTGCGGATCTGGCTGTCATCGAGGGACAGCTCCCGGGCCAACTGGGCGCTGGAGATGGCGGACTCGGCCGAGGGATCGCAGTATTCGCTGATCCAATAGTAGTACCGGATCAGGCGATCCAGGGTCAACCGGTTGATTTCCTGGATTTCCGACATAGGAGTAAAGCCGTCCGAAGGACCCGGTTCCGGATTCCGGGCCGATAGATCCATTCTACGGCAAATGCGCCGTCAGGCCTAAGGGCTGGTCATCAATCGGGCGCCACCTGACGCGGGCGCCGGCCGGACGAAGGGGCGATTCTTCGTAACTTCTTGAGCCGGCTGATGTTTTCGGCGGATCGTCACCCGAGACGAACCGCTTGAGCGCCCCTGGCCGGTTCCGGCGGACGGCCAGGACGCCCCGCGCCAGCGCCGTCCGGTACGCCCCTGGCCGGCGAAGATCCCGCTGCTTAGGTCTCGAAATCAATCTTGAGCTGCCAACTATCGAATGGTGCAAAATCACGCTGTAGCCATCTTGTGCGACCCAACGGGGCAAATTCCCGCTGAGGCGATCTTGAGTGGCCCACCTGTTGCACGATGCAAAATCGTGATTGGACTACCGAAATACAATATAAATCACAGAACCGGTTTTGTCAAATCGATGATATTTCGGTTCGTTGGGCTTTATCCGTACCGGTTATTCACGCCGGCCGGGACGATCCCCGAGGGGAAAATGTTGTAAGTCGATTTTAAAAATCCACTTATGTGAAGTCCTTGTCAGCCCGCCGAAAATGGGCGGCCCATTATGCAAAACGTCGATTCGGGTAACAAGCTCCAAAATGGGCGGCCCAGAAATGATCCCGCTCATAAAATTTGTGAAAAAAATCACAAAACGGTTTGGCACTACCTCGATCCCGGTGTATATTGGTTATAGGCGCACGGGTGACACATTCGCGTTTGTTCTTCGACATCAGGTATCTTATTTTTCCGGGCGCGTGGGCGTATCTAAAGCAAGACGAAGGTGTGCGGTGATCCGGCCAGACATCTTTGCGTTCCCGGGCGATCGTTCGTGGGGCAGCTTAGCGTTCGTGGGGTGGATGCGTAATTAGAGGCGTGCATCTTCGAAGAGGCATCTTCGTGTTGCCAGGCGGCTGAGCGTTCGTAGAGGCAATGCGTATCGGGGATTTTCGCTTTCGAAAGGGCATATTCGTTTCGATTGCCGGGCAATTGATCATTCGTTGATTGGGCGTTGGGAAAAGGCGCGCTGCTGTGTGAAGGGGCGTCTTCTGTTGATGAACGGGAGATCGTTCGCTGATGAGTTCCTTCTAATTGCTTCTGAACGGGCGATCGTTTGGGGGTGAGCGCCCTCTAAAAATATAGAATGAGAGGTATGGACTTCTAAAACGGCCGGGTGGGGCCGGCGGATTCCGCGCTGTTTGGCGCCCTGCCTGGTTGACGATGGTGATCCGTTCACCGGCCCGCTCCGGTGAACCGGCCGAGAGTATCCCCATGGAAACCACCATCCAGTTCCTACGCGAAGAGGACCTGCCGGCGTTCTGTGAGCGGTTGGGCGTCGAGTCGCTTTTCGGCACGGTCCGCCAGCATGACCACGTCGCCTACGAATCCCTTGCCGGCGGACAGAACCAACCGCTGGAACTGCGGGGACGCCCGCCGGCCGAGTCGGTCAAGGGATTCTTCTTTCCCAGCAAGGAACGGGTGGCCGTCTATCCGGCGCCGGAGTCGGAATCGCTTACAGACAAAGAAGATAAGATAGTCCTCATCGGGGCCCGCGCCTGCGACCTGGCGGCCCTGGCGATCCTCGATCGGATCTTTATCCACGGCGAATCGCCCGATCCCTTCTACCAGAGACGGCGAGAGAATTCCCTGCTGATCACCGTGGATTGCAACCGGCCGGCCGAGTACTGCTTCTGCAACCTCCTGGACGGTAAACCCTTCGTGGACAGATCGTTCGATATCCACCTGTCGCCCGTCGAGGCGGGCTATCTGATCGCCGCCGACAGCGACAAAGGCGCCGCCGTCCTGGCCAAATCGGCCGATCTGCTGACGCCAGCGCAAACCGTCCAGATCGAACAGCGCGACCGCCAGCGCCAAGAGGCCCTGGACACACTCGGCCGCCAAAACCAGGAATTTGCACCGCCGCCGCAGGCACCGGGCGCCGGCTCGACGCCGGATTTCGCGGCGCTGGCCGCGGAGGCCGGCTCCTGCGTGGAATGCGGCGCGTGCAGCTACATCTGCCCGACCTGCCATTGCTTCCTGCTGTTCGATCACCGCGGCCGCACCGAGCCGCTGCGGTTCGAACGGGAAAAGACCTGGGATAGCTGCCTGCTGGCCAATTTCGCCAAGATGGCGGGCGTCGGCGGATTTAAACCCACGCCCCGCCCGCAGTTGCGCGATCGGTTCGAAAATCGCCTGCGCCATAAGTTCGAATGGATGGTGGAAAACCTCAACCTCGTCGGATGCGTCGGCTGCGGACGCTGCCGGGCCGCCTGCATGGGCGGCTGCGATATCCGCACGGCGCTGCAGGAGCTGGTACGGTGATAACGTCCAATCCCTATCTGCCGATGGAGACCGAACTGCTCGAAGTGATCGATGAGACCCCCACGATCAAGACCCTGGTATTGAAACCCCGCGAGCCGATCCCCTTTCGGGCCGGACAATTCATGCAACTGACCCTGCCGGGCGTCGGCGAGGCGCCCTTTACCCCCTCGAGCAATCCCCGCGACGCCGATCGACAGGAAATCACCATCCTCAAGACCGGTCAGGTCACCGACCGGCTGCACGATGCCGCGCCCGGAGACCTGCTGGGCCTGCGCGGGCCCTTCGGCAAGGGATACCCGCTGGAGAAATTCCACGGCAAGGAGGTGCTGCTGGTCGGCGGCGGGGTCGGCCTGGCGCCGCTGCGGGCGCTGATCTACGCCCTGGGCAACGAGCCGAAGAAGTTCCGCCGCGTCTCCATCAAATACGGGGCCCGCCGGCCGGCGGAACGGCTCTACCCGGGCCAATACGAGCAGTGGCGCGGGATCGATAACTTCGATTTCACCGAAACGGTGGACGTCGCCGAGGACGGCTGGAAGGGCAACGTGGGCGTCGTTACCACCCTGCTGCCCGACGACCTGGATATCGATCGGACCAACGCCTACGTGGTCTCCTGCGGCCCGCCGATCATGCTGCGGTTCGTCACCCTTCGCTGCCTGGAACTGGGTTTCACTCCGGCCCAGATCTACCTGTCGCTCAACCGCAAGATGAGCTGCGGGTTCGGCGTCTGCGGCCGCTGCAATATCGGCCCCTATTACCTCTGCAAGGACGGTCCCGATATGTGCTACGAAAAAATCATGCACTACGACAACGTATTTTGAGGCGTACCCTTGGAAACGGCAACCACGCAAACCCGCTGCCCGTTCTGTTCGCTGGCCTGCCCCATCGGCATGGAAAAGACCCGGTACGGCCCCGCCCGGCCGGCGTATGTGTCTAATCCGGAGGGGCCAACCGACGGCCGCGCCTGCTATCGGGGCCATTATGCCAGTGCCCTGATCCAGCACCCGCGGCGGCTGGTGGAGGCCAGAACGACCGCCAAGCCGAACGGCCGGCCGGCCCATGACGCCGCCGTCGAACAGGCGGGCCGCTGGCTCGCCGAAGCGATCGAACAGAACAGCCTGGGCGTACTGCTCTCGGGCAACCTGCCCGCCAGCGAGCTGGCCCGGGCCGTGCGGTTTTTCCAGCCGCTGATGCCGGCCGAACGGATCGGGATCTTCATCCCGCCGACCGACCTGGGAATGCTCAGCGGTCTGCTGCGCAGCGGCTGCAAACTGGCCGACGAGCACGATATCAAGCAGGCGAAATTCGCCCTGGCCATCGGCGACGTGCTGGGCACCCATCCGGTGCTGGCCCATCCGCTGCTGGACCTCGTCGAGCGCGACCGCCAGGCGACGCTGGGCAACCTGGATTGTCTCGGGGGCCGAACCATGCGCTTCGCCAATCCCGCCTTGCGGGTGCCCGACGGGGCCCTGGCCGCCGCGGCGGGGGCCCTGGCACTGCTGGCCGGGGCCCGGATCGGCCCGGCGCTCGAGGACGCGCCCAAGATCGAGGACCTGCTGGCCCGGACGCACCTTTCCCGGTCCGACCTGGAACGATGCCTCCAACTGCTGCAGACCCGCTCGCCGGCCGTTCTGCTGTTGACCCTGCCGCCCGGGCGCCAGGATGACAGCGAAACAACCGCCTACCTGGTCGGGCGGCTGGCCAAGACGCTGAAAATCAAGGTCGTGCCGCTGCTGACCTCGGCGGGCTCCGCCGGCGCCTATGCCGTCTGCCGCGCCCTGAACGCGGCCGATACGACCGCCTGGCTTTCGACGATGGCCGAAGCGAAGGACTGTACCTGTGTATTCTGCGCGGGCGTGGACCTGGCGGGCATCCTCCCCGATGAGTTTTACGCGGGTGTCGCCGGGTCCTGGCAGACCGTGATCGCGGCGGACGCCATGGAGACCCTGACCACCCGCAGGGCCCAGGCGGTCCTGCCGCTGGCCTTCTGGTTCGAGACCGATGGCCAGATGCTGGACCCGCTCGGTAGAACCCTCGACCTGACGGCGCTGGATAAACCCCCAGGCGGATCTCTAACGCTGTCCGATTGGCTTGGCCAACTGGCCGGCCAGCTCGGCCGGCCGGAGGTGGCCTGGGAGCCGGTCGATGAAGGCGATATCCGCAGCGGCCTGGCCGGTGCGGCCGAGCCGGCCGGGGCACTGCCGGCGGTCGGCGCGCCCGATCCGCCCGAGGGCGGCTGCCAGGTGACGGCCCGCTCGGAGACCTTGGACGTGTATGAAGGCGGCTGGTCGCGCCTGCTGGACTGGCCCCGCACGATCGAGGCGGAACCGCTCGTATTGATCCATCCGGCGGATGCCGAGCGGATGGGCATCCACGACCGGCAGGTCATCACCATGCGAAATGAAACGGACGAGTGCCGCGTGCAGGCGCGACCGAGCGCGGCGGTGGAGGCCCAGACAGTGGCGATCCCGGCGATGCTGCCGGCGATGCGGAATTTCTATTCCTGGCGTCTGGCGGACGGGCGGTTGCGGATTACGCCCCAAACCGTGAGTTTGATTGCCTAAAGGCAGCCACCCGGGCGTAAGGAGATCCGACCAGGACCACCCCCAAGCACAGCTTGGCGGTGCCACCCGTCGAAGGAGTAAAAAGACAACTTGGCCTAACATTGGGCAGGTTCAGAATGAATTGTCGCCTGGCCAACTAAGCTCGCGGCGAACAATGGGTGGCAATGCCACCTTACACTGGGCAGGTTCAGAATGAACCGTCGCCTGGCCAACCGAGTTCGCGGCGAAC
>JAFGFX010000136.1 GCA_016930855.1 Sedimentisphaerales bacterium
CAGGGCCGCAAGATGTCCAAGAGCCTGGGCAACGGGATCGACCCGGCCGAGGTGATCGACAGCCACGGGGCCGACGCCATGCGCTTTGCCCTGGCCCAGATGACCACGCTGACCCAGGACGTGCGGATGCCCATCGAGCCGATGACGCTGCCGGACGGGCGCACGGTGAACTCCTCGCCGAAATTCGACCTGGGACGGAACTTCTGCAACAAGCTGTGGAACGCCAGCCGCTTCGCCCTGGGCAACCTGCAGGACATGCCCGCCGGCGCGTTCGCCCCGGAGACGCTGCACCTTGCGGACCGCTGGATCCTGTCGCGGCTGCACCGGACCATCGCCGACGTCGGCGGCTACCTGGAGGCCTACCAATTCAGCGAACCGATGCAGGCGCTGTACAAGTTCTTCTGGAACGACCTGTGCGACTGGTACCTGGAGATCATCAAGCCGCGGCTGCGCCGCGGCCGGGACCGCCCGGCGACCCAGCGGGTCCTGGCCTACGTGCTGGACGCCGTCCTGCGGCTGATGCATCCGTTCATCCCCTTCATTACGGAGGAGATATTCCAGATGCTCAACCGGATCGGCCGGCGGCGGGACCTGGACGGCTTGGTCGAGCTGCCGGCGGCCGAGACCTGCATGCAGGCACCCTGGCCGGCGGCGAATCCGGACCGGATCGACGAGGACGCCGATCGGGAGATGGCCGTGGTCCAGACGATCATCCGACTGATCCGCGAGATCCGCACCCGCTACCAGGTGCCGCCCAAAAACGCCCTGGAGGTTACCTGCAAGACGACCGAGGGCCTCTGCAACCTGCTGGGAAGCCAGCGCGACCTGCTGTGCCACCTGGCGAACCTGCGGAACTTCCGGGCGGGTCGCGACTGCGCCAAGCCGGATGACGCGGCGGTCGCCGTCGCCGACGAGCTGGAACTGTACGTTCACGGGGTCGTCGATGCCCGGGCGGAACGCGCCAAACTCATCATGCAGCAGGAGAACCTGGCCGGCCGCCTGCAAAGCGCCCGGGCGAAACTGCAGAACGAAAACTTCCTGCAGCGGGCCAAACCCCAAATTGTGCAGCGCGAGCAGGAGCGCCTGGCCCAACTGGAGGAGCAACTGGCCACCGTCCGGAAAAATCTCGAGGCGTTTGGCGCAACCGACGCGGCAGACCCGCCCGGCACGGCGTAACGCCGGCCCGGCGGGTTCGGCCGCAGGGTCGAGACGATACCCCATTGTGAATCCGTCGAAATGCTTTGCTCCCAGTAAAAGGGGATGCCATGAATGTGGAAATGGAGCTGGCCCGGATCATTATCCAGGAAACCTCGGATCAGCAATTCATCTTTCTCAAGGAGAAGCACGGAAACCGTTCGTTTCCCATCGTGATCGGCATCCACGAGGCGGTGGCCATCGACCGCCGCCTGAAGGGGATTCCGACGCCGCGGCCCATGACGCACGAGCTGCTCTACCGCGTGATCGAGGTGATGGGCGGCCAACTGGCCCAGGTGGTGATCAACGATCTGCGGGAACACACGTTCTACGCCACGTTGGTCATCGAGCGCAACGGGGAACGGCTCGAGGTCGACTCGCGGCCCAGCGACGCCATCGCCCTGGGCGTGGTGGACAATACGCCGATCTTCGTGGCCGAACACGTGCTCGACGAGGTGACCTAAAGGGCCGCCGGACAGGCAGGGTCAACCAGAGGTTATGTTGCCAAGCGCCGCGCGGTTTCCGCGCGGGCGATACGGGCAAGGACCGCGCGGCGGTTCAATTGGCATAGACGACGTTTCGCGGCACCACCGCGACCGATACCACGCGGCAGTCATCGCCCTCGACGATCCGGAAACGAATCTCCACGCAGCCCACCGTGCCGAACTCGAAGCCGGCCCCCTGCGGCGGGCTGGCGGAAAAAATCCCTTCGCCGTCGTTCACGGGATACACGTTGTCCAGCAGGGTGTACCAGCTCGCGGCGCCATCGATATTGACCTGCAGCCGGCGGCTGTTGACGTCGTAGCGGTACACCAGGTTCCGCCCGTTGGCGTCGACCAGGTCGATCTGATTGCCGTCGAAGCTCACGTCGATGGTGTCGTAATCCGGATCGTTCCACGCCGAGCGAATGGCGGTGCACATCTGATACAGGCCGTTGCGGGTGCTCATCCCGGTCATGGCCATGTCGTAATTGGCCTTGTAGCTGGTCAGCGCCGCCTCGAAGGCCATGGCGGTGGCGGCCAGCAGCAGGGCCGCGATCGACAGGGAGATCAGCACTTCCAAAAGAGACAGACCCGCACAGCGGCGCCGCCCGGCGCGGGGCGGCGCCGCTTGGTTTGGTCGAGGGCAGTTATTGATTTTCATGGATTCGTTCCTGTCTCAAGATTTCCGGCGGCCCTTTGGTCACCGCCCCTGCGGCCCGCCCGGGCGACACCGTACCGCGGGCGGATGCGGGGCCGCGGGGCGGCCGGACGCCTAATACTCGACGTAGGAGTTTCCGTCCATCTTGATCACGATGGGCGTGACGATGCCGCTGGGCAGCAGGTTGTTCGGGTTGGGCGTGACGTGGATGACGCCCACGTCGCCCGGCTCGGTGGTCTCGCTGCCGCCGTCGCCGAGGGTGGCCCCGATATTGGTGACGTAACCGCTGGACCACAGGGTGGTGTCGCACATGGAGAGGATCGTGCCGTTGATCTCGGCGTTGCCGCGGACATCGACGATGCCGCCGACGACGGCCCCGGTCAGCTGGTTGGTTTCGCCCTCCACCGGATTGGTGTTGCCCAGGTTCACGTTGAAATGGGGGGCCAGGATGGTGGCCTCCTCCATGTAGTTATTCTGAAAGGTGGCGCTGCCGGTAAAATAGAGGCAATTGTGCATCCACTTTAAATCCTGCGGAGTGTCGGTGACGATGACGCCGTTGAAGGTGCAATTGTCGAACCGGACGTTGTTGTAATGGTAGGTGGCACTCTTGTAGCAATCGATGTAGAGGACGCCCTCGAAGGTGCAGTTCTTGAAGAGGGCGTTGCGGTCGTAGGGCAGGACGGCGTTGCTGATGGTTTGGTTTTCGTACACGTGGCGGTTGAGCTGCCGGCTGCTGTAGCTGCTGGGCAGGGTGTAGTCGCCGGCCACGTGGGGAAAGTATTCGATCTGCTGAGTCGACGAGACCGGTATGGTGTTCTCGACCAGGTCCATGTAGCCGTCGGTGTTGTAATCGGCGATATCCATGCCGGGCATGTCCACGTCGGGCACGCCGTAGTTGATCCCCTCGTGCTGGCCCTGGATCTCGTCCTCGGGGCCGTAGATGCGGTCGCCGTTCTCGTCGAAGAGGGGATTGCCGTCCTCGTCCAGCGTCTCCAGTTGAAAGGCGCCGGCGTTCTGGATCTCCTCGAGGGTCAGGACCGTGTTGATGGTGCCGTTCACGCGGGAATCGCTGGTCATGTTGAAGGGGGACACGTCCGTGCGGTTCCAGCCGCTGAAGATGTCGCCCTCGATGATCGAATCGCCGGTGATCCACATCCGCCCCCGGCTGGCGATGGCGTACTCCAGCACCTCGTTTTCCTTCTGGATCGGCAGGGTCAGACCGACGCTGCGGGAGACCTCGGCGTGCATGCCGCTGCTGGTGACCAGCAGGTGGTGAGGCTCGGTGCCGCTGGCGGCGACAAACTCAAAGCGGAGGCAAAACCCGGCCGTCTCGTCACCGGCCAGGGCCACGCCGCCCGAGGGCGGCACCTGCAAAACGCCCTGGTTGACATCCCAAAAAATTCCCTGCCCCCCCAGCAGGGGCGATCCGTACAGCAGGTTCTGCACATGGCAGGCGAAGTAGGAAAACGTGCTGCGGGCCTCGCTTTCGCTGACCTCGTTGTTGGGCGAGTAGGCGTCGGTCGGGGGCACGTAGGAGCCGACCAGATAGGCGGCGAACTCCAGCCCGGACTCCGCGGCGCTCTGGGCCAGCTTCACGTCGCGGTGGTTGCGGGACATCTGCACGTTGATGTTGCTCATGGCCGTGAAGGAAATCGCCAGCACGGCGAACAGGGACACGAAGAACACCGCCAGCAGCGAGGTGCCTCCCCGGCATCGACGCGAAAAGGCATACGTACTCATGGCCTGAGTCCTTTCTCCGGCTGCCCGAATGTTTCCCGGCGCATCGTCGCGGCCCTGTCCCTACTCGGTGCGCAGCCAGCAGAGCTGCGCCAGCTCGACGCCGCCGTTCTGCACCACCGCCGTGCAGCGGACCATGACCGGATCGGGCCCGACATAGACGGTCAGGTCCTCCGGCGTCACGGGCTCCACCCGCAATTGCTGCTGATAGCGTTCCATGCCCGGAATCGGATTGCCCCGGGCGTCCACGCCGTTGAAGGTCAGGTCGTCATAGGCGAGCAGATCGTCGAACGCCACGTCGGCGGTCATGGCCTGGAGCTCCTCGGCCAGGAACACGGCGGTGGACAGGCGGTTGCCGTAGTGATTGACCTTGGTGCCGCTGGCGAACAACTGCATCATGGCGACGACCCCCAGGCCGACGATCATGATCGAAAAGACCGCCTCCATCAGGGTGAAGCCCGCCGCGGATCGCCCCCGGCGGCGGCCGGCACGGATCCGTTGCGGGCCCGGCTCGATTGGGCTGCGTCTGGTGTTCATGCGGTTTCTCCCTTTGGGTATTCGATCGTCACTTGACCAGCGCCGACAGCTTGAAGATCGGCAGGATAATGCTCATGGCAATGAAGCCGACGATGACGCCCATCAGCACGATCATCAGCGGTTCGATCATGGCGGTCACGGTGCGGATCACGTTTTTCAGTTCCTTCTGGTAGAAATCGCTGATGTCGCGCAGGACGTCCGCCAGCTTGCCGCTCTCCTCGCCGCTGCTGATCATCTGGACGACGCTCTTGGGCAACAGGGTGCATCGGGCCAGGGGAGCGGATATCTTCTTGCCCTGCTTGACCGCGACGTACACCTGGCGCCACATGCGCTTGTAGAGCGTGTTGCCGGAGATGTTCCCGGTAATGCTGATGGTGTCCAACATGGGCACGCCGGCGTTGACCAGCTCCCCCATGGTATGCATGCTGCGGGAGATGTACAGGCAGCGGCATAACTTTTTGACGACCGGCATCGACAGCTTCACGCGGTCCCAGCGGGCCCGGCCCCAGGAGGTGTTGACCATCCAGAAAAACGACCAGGCCAGGGCGCCGACGCCGCCCAGCATGAGATACCAGTAGGTGCGCATGGTATAGCTGATGGCCAGCACCAGCTTGGTGGGCAGGGGCAGGACGGCCTCCTTGCCTTCGAAGATCGCCACGAACTTCGGCAGGACGTAGGTCAGCAGGAACACGGTGGTCCCCACGGCCATGATGGCGATGATGATGGGATAGATCATGGCGCCGCGCACCTGGGAACGGGTCTCGAGCTGCTGGTTGAGGTACTCGGCGATGCGCTCGAGCATGCTGCCGAAGGAGCCGGACAGCTCCGAGGCGCGGACCATGTTGACGTAGAGGGGGCTGAAGATCTTGGGAAACCGGGCCAGCGAATCGGAGAAGGGCTTGCCCGACTCCACGTCCCGCTTGACCTGCTGAAGGACCTGGCGGAACTTGTCGTTCTCCACCTGATCCACGATGGCGTCCAGGGCGGCGCGGATGCTGATGCCGGCCTTGATCATCACGCCCAACTGGCTGGTGAAATTCAGGACGTCCTTGGCCGAGGGCCCGAACTGAATGCTGAAGCTCAACACATTCTGCAGGCCGCCGGTCTTCCTGCCGGCCAGCACGTTCAGGGACAGGATGTAGGCCCCCTGGCTGCGGAGCATCTGGGTGGCCGCCTGGATCGAATCGGCCGCGATGACTCCGGCGGAAACCTGGCCGGACGCTTCTTTGATTTCGTACCGATAATTCGGCATGGCAAGTTCCTATGTCAGTCTGTCTGGCTGCCCGGTTCGATGGTCTGTCTCGAGGTATTCACTTCGTCGCGTGCCGCGGGCCACCCGGCGTCAGGCGCACAGGGCCCGGTCGAGTTTTTCGGGGTAGGCGGCGTGGGCCAGGGCGTCCTCGCGGGAGATCTGGCCGTTGAAATACAACTGCCCGATGCTGGTGTCGAGGCTTTGCATGCCCAGGCCGCGCGACGTCTCGATCACGTTGGGGATTTCGTAAATGCGGTTTTCCCGAATGCAGTTGCGCACCGCCGGGGTGCACAGCATGATCTCGACCGCCGGGATCATGCCCGGCACGTCGATGCGCTTGAGCAGCGTCTGGCTGATCACGGCCTTGAGGGTGTTGGCCAGCATGGAGCGGATCTGGTTCTGCTGCCCGGAGGGATAGATGTCGATGATACGCTCGATGGTCTGCGCGGCGTTGATGGTGTGCAGGGTGCTCATGACCAGGTGGCCGGTTTCCGCCGCCGTGATGGCCGCCGAGGTGGTCTCCAGGTCGCGCATCTCGCCGACCAGGATCACGTCCGGGTCCTGCCGCAGGGCGTGCTTCAATCCGGACGAAAAGGTGGGACAGTCGTCGCCGATTTCCCGCTGCTCGATGGCGCACTTGTTGCTGGTGAGCATGTACTCGATGGGATCTTCCAGAGTGATCACGTGCTTGCGGTACTTCTTGTTGATGCAATCGACGACGCTGGCCATGGAGGTGCTCTTGCCCGAGCCGGTGTCGCCGGTCACCAGGACCAGCCCGCGGGTCATGTCCACGATGCGGCTGACCGCCTCCGGCAGGTTGAGTTTCTCCAGCGGCAGGACCTTGTCCGGAACGGCGCGGAAGGCAATGGCGATGCCGCCGCGCTGATAGTGGGCATTGACCCGGAAACGCCCCCTGCCGGGGATTTCGGTGGAGAAATCCAGATCCCGCTTTTCCTGGAACGTGTTGACGCGATGCTCCGGCAGCAGTTCGCGCACCATGGCCTCGGCGCCCTCGATGGTGACCACCGGATAATCGGTCTCCTGCAGGATGGTATGAATCCGCAGCAAGGGGGGCGATCCAACCATGATGTGCACGTCACTGGCTCCGCAATTCAGCGCGGTCGTCAAAAGTTCCTGTAAATGCGACACAGCTATCTCCTTTGCTCTGCGGCCCGTCGGGCGCTTGGCGTCATCCGGTCCGTTGCCCGTCCGGCAGTCCCGCCGGGGTGTCGATGGTTGTTGGAGGATTCCTGCCGTTCATGCGCTCCGTCAGACGGTGCATTCCGTCACCCGCATGACCTCGTCGATGGTGGTCCGGCCGGTCTGCACCTTGCGAAATCCGTCTTCCCGCAGCGTGACCATGCCCCGCTCCTTGCACAGGCGGCGCAATTCCGTCACGTTGGGACTCTTGGTGATGATGTCCCGGTAGGTGTCGTCGACCACCAGCAGCTCGTAGAGGCCGACGCGTCCCTGAAAGCCGGTGAACCGGCAGCGCTCGCAGCCGGCGCCGCGGGTCAGGCTCTCGGCGCTGAAGCCGAACAATTCCAGGTACTGCGCCTCTTCCGGCGGGGGCGCGTAGGGCTGCTTGCAGTGGCCGCAGATCCGCCGGACCAGCCGCTGGGCCATGACGGCGTTGGTGGAGGCGGCGATCAGGTAGGGCTCCACCCCGATGTTGATCAAGCGCGTGATGCTGCTGGGGGCGTCGTTGGTGTGCAGGGTGGAAAACACCAGGTGGCCCGTCAGCGAGGCCTGGATGGCGATGCGGGCCGTTTCCTCGTCCCGGATCTCGCCGACCATGATCACGTCGGGGTCCTGCCGCAGCAGGGAACGCAGCGCCGAGGAAAAACTCATGCCGATGCGATCGTGCACCTGGACCTGGGAAATCCCGTCCAACTGGTACTCCACCGGATCCTCCACCGTGGAGATGTTGAGCCGGTTGGCGTCCATGGTGCGCAGGGCCGCGTACAGGGTGGTGCTTTTGCCGGAGCCGGTCGGGCCGGTGACCAGGATGATGCCGTGCGGCTGCTTGATCTGGTGGGCCATGATGGCCAGGGCGTCCGCGTCCATCCCCAGGTCGGTCAGGTTGAGCCGGACCGTGCCCGTATCCAGGATACGGATGACCACCTTTTCGCCGTGGGAGGTCGGCAGGGTGGAGACCCGCATGTCGACGTTCCGCTTGTTGATGACCACCCGAATCCGGCCGTCCTGGGGCAGCCGCCGCTCGGCGATGTCCAGATTGGCCATGATCTTGATGCGGGAGACCACCGGCGCGTGCATGTTGAAGGGCGGGGACATGGTCTCGAACAGGATGCCGTCGATGCGGTAGCGGATCTTGAGCTTCTTGTCGCCCGGCTCGATGTGGATGTCGGAGGCCCCCTCCTTGACGGCGTTGAAGACTAGATAATTGACGAACTTGATGATGGGCGACTCGCCGGCCACCCTTTCCAGGTCGGAGATGTCGTCCTCCTGGGTATCGACGACCTCGACGTCGTCCTCCTCGATGTTCTTGATCAGGTCGTCCACGGCGAAGTCCGCCGTGGTCTCCTGCATCATCGCCAGGATGTTCTTGATGTCCTCGGTGGGACAGACCTTGACCGCCAGCGGCATCTTGGTCTTGCGCTGGATTTCATCCAGCAGAAACACGTTGGCCGGATCGGTCATGGCGACCACCAGCCTGCCGCGCTCCACGTGGAGGGGCAGGACGTTGTAGGACTCGATGAACTCGCGCTCGAGCGTTTTAAAGACCTTGGGATCGATCATCTCCCGCTCGACGCGGATGAACGGCAGGTCGTACTGCTTGGCCAGGCAGGCCAGCAGATCCGCCTCCTTGATCACGTTCATCTCCAGCAGGATCTGCCCCAGTCGCTTGCGGGGGGTTTTCTGGTGGATGGTGCGGGCCTGTTCCAACTGCTCGGCCGTGAGATGCCCCCGCGCGCAGAGTTCGTCTTCGAAGCCCTTTTTCGGATCGGACCGGTCCGCGTCTTCCGGCGTCCACAGGTCGCTCAGGCCGGCCTGCTCGAACTCGTCGGCCAGATCCTCTGCGATGTTCGCCGCCGGCGACGGATCCTGGGCGAGCCAGTCGTCGAATTTTTCTGTTTCCAGCAAGTCTTTCTTCATGGGTCCCTACGCAACGTGGGCAGGTCCGTTCCCTGGA
>JAFGFX010000137.1 GCA_016930855.1 Sedimentisphaerales bacterium
AGCCGTTGACGTTGCATCGGGTCATGCCGCGGGCCACGCCGTCCTTGTTGGCCATCGGCATGATATACAGGCAGTACGTCGCCAGATAATCCCCAAGTCGATCGTCCGCCTGGCACAGGCGGTCCAGCAGCCCCTCGATAACCCAGTTGCCCCCGCTTTCCCAGGGGTGACAGCGGGCCCGCAACAATACGCGGTGCGGCGCCGCCGGATTCCCGACGGTGATGATCTCCAGCGGCCGGCCCTCGACCGTCTTTCCGATCGTGCTGACGGTGATATGATCACAATCGCTGATCCGATCGAGAAGCGACTGTAGATCACGCAGCGTGTACGGCTGGATCCTGGCAACATGGAGGACGTCTGTCTCCATGGTTATGTCATACTGAACCTGACCCGGCGAGAGCCCCTTGCCCTCGATGACCCGCCAGGTGTTGCCGTCCGCGGAGATGGAACTGGTCGTGGTCTCGAAGACCTTTTGAACCAGGCGGCCGTTGTATACATCGTAAGGCCTGTCGATGATCAGGGTAAAGGCGCTGCCGGGCCTTGCCTGGATCTGAAAATGCCAATGGGTGGTTTGCCGGTTGACCGAGGATCGCTGCTGGTCGGCGAGCAGGTGCACGACAACGCGGCCCTCTTCGTCCAGTTCCCAACTGCAGGGCGATCCGTTTTCGATGGCGGACTTGACGTGATATATGGGGATCGGATCGGCCAACGCCATCTGCAGGGCAGAAAGGATGAATCCCGTCGCCAGAAGCCGCCGGGCCGGTATGTGTATCCGCATCAAGCATTCTCCTTCAAGGCATGGCCATGGTACCATGCCGCAGCTCGTTTTGCCAGAGACTCTCTGCCATGAACGTCGTACTTCGTGCCGGCGGACGAGAAGACCGAAATTCGCTATCGAAACGATTCCCATCAATTTGTCGGGGAGTTTTGCGCTGCCGATACTGCCTTTGTTTTGCGGCGCTCGATCATGGCGCGGATGCCCGCCAATGGCAGCGACGCGCTCGCCAGGTAGTTCGCCAGCGTATACGTATCGGCAAACACCCACTCGCAAGCACCATGTGCCTTGAAGCAGGTCACCAGATCGATGACCGTTTGGTCCGCCAGCCGGGAATCCACCAGATCCAGGGTGTAAACGAACCAGCCGACGGGCGTGGCCCAATAGGCGCCGTTTTGATAGGTGTCCCGCGCCGCGGTGCACGTTTGCCAGTAGGTCCCGCCGGGCAGATGGCGGATCTGGCCCTGGTATACGATCTGGGTGTAGTGGTTGCGAAAGTATCCGGCGATGGCCCGGGACTGGTCGTCGTCCGCGACGTGCAGGTACACCGCGAAGGCGGATCCCCAGATGTGATGCTCCCGGCAGCGAACGGTCGCCGCCCGGAATAATCCCACCTGCGGATCCCACAACACGCTGCGGATACTATCGGCCACCAACTCCGCTTCGCGGTTCCAATGTGTCGCTTCCTGCCTACGGGATAGAACCGTCAACAGATCGGACAGTCTGCGGCTGGCCTCCACGTACAACAGGGAGCAAAACAGGACGTCGCCCTGCATGCGAACCGTATCGGTGAACCCGTAGGGGCATCGATCCCATTCGTCATCCGTAATATGGACCAGCCTGGTTCTGGGATTGCGCGGTGCGGCGTTCATTGTCTTTATGAGATCATCGATGATCTCAGCAAGGTACTCTGTATTGCGTGTCTTTTGGTAGGTATGCCAGGCGACGGCGACCGTGAATGGTGATCCATCGGCCACCGGATTGGCCCCCATGGTCCCGTAGCCGGGCCGGTATACCGGGCGGCCGTCGAATTTCACGCAATCCGCGCCCGCGCCGTCGGAGCGGATACTTCGGATAAACACCCGGCAGGCGTCGCGCAGCTCCTTATCGGAGTACGCCTCGATGGACCCTTCCAGGGTATAGACGAAATCCCGCAGCCAGAAGGCTTCGTAGCCGATCCCCACCTGGGGCGGAAAGGCTACGGTGCCGTCGCTCATCGTCCGCCGGCTGGCGCGGATCAGGCGGTGTGATTCATGGTTGAGCCATTCCACCGCCTCGCTGAGGCTCGGCCGGCCGGCCGACGGCTCGCTGCCGGCGCCGGCCGCCATGGAGGCAACGGCCAGAATAAGCAAAACCAGCTTGGTACGCATCTTTGTCCCCGGCCGGTTCAACCGGACGTATGAATTTTGCGGTCGTGCGCGAACCCTGTTGCCCAGCCGATCAGGCCTCATGTGGCTACTCTGTGTTTTTTATCCTCAGGCTCCCGGCGGCTTGGCGGAGGCGTCCTGCTCGATCAATCCGAAAACATTGCCTTCAGTGTCCGAGCCGTAGGCGATCCAGCCCACGCCGGGGATGGCCGTTTTCTCGACCTCCACCTTTCCGCCGCTGGCCTTGATCTTCTCGACGTAGGCATCCACCGAGGGGACCTCCACGGTATTGACGGTGGTCTGCTTGGCGTCCTGGCGGCGCATGAATCCCCCGTCGATGCCGGGCGTGCCCTCAGCGCCGGTGGTGACCAGCCAGAAATCGAAGGGTCCGTCCCACTTGTCGATCTTCCAGCCGAACACGTTTTCGTAGAACGTCGTCGCCCGTTCGGGATCATCCACGGGGAACTCGAAATGTATGACTCTCGGCATGGCCCGCTCCTTTCTGGATAAATGAGTATCCATTTATTCTGTTGACTTGGAAGGGGGAATCGAATCGTCTCCCCTCGGTGACGTATTCTCCCGTTTGGTCCGGTCCATTCTATCGGTTTTCGCCTATGAATCAAAGAGATAATCCTTCTCTTCGGCAACGCTCGACTGGGCGATGGGAAGGTCGACCTGTCCGGGAGAAGGATTAAGATCGGCTGGAACCAACGGTTAACGTGCCCAATCCGGCGCCCCAATTCCCACGGCCCCGCTAGGTGATCGGGGTCTCGGATTCTTTCTCCTTGGTTTGACAGGGATCCTCTAGCGGTGTAGAATTGTTTCTGGAGAACCCTGGCAAGGAGATATCCCATTGAAAACACGTCGTGAATTCCTGAAGAGCGTAATGATGGCGGCCGTCGCCAGCCCTGCCTTATCCCGCGGGGATGCCGCTTCGATCGTCAACCGCAAGCAAAAACCCAACATGGTGGTGTTTCTGTCCGACGACCACGGCTGCCTGGACAGCCCCGTCTACGGGGGGCCTCTGGTCAAAACGCCGACGATGCAACGGCTGGCCGAAACCGGCATGGTCTTTGACCGGGCCTTTATCGCGTCCCCCGCCTGCGGGCCCAGCCGTTCGGCCTTGCTCAGCGGATTGATGCCGGCGCGTAACGGCGCTGAGCGCAACCACACGCTGCCCCGCGTCGAGACCCAGATCATGGTGAAGCTGCTTCAGAAGCAGGGCTACGAGGTCGTGGCCTTCGGCAAGGTGGCTCATGGCGACAAGCACCCGCAACTGGTCGGATTCGATTACTGGCGGGACGCCTGGCGCGAGCAGATCGCCAGGTTGGTC